>CAMDGX010000042.1 GCA_945897825.1 Asaia bogorensis
CCCCGCTGCTTCCTTGTTTCAGGCCCGCACGATCTTGCGGGTGTTGAGGTCGTCGACCTGGGCGTCGGTGTAGCCGTGGGCCTTGAGCACTTCGCGGGTGTGTTCGCCGATGAAGGGGGCGTGGGCGCGGGGGGTGCCGCTTTCGAAGGGGGGGAGGCCGGGGATGTTCGGCATCGGAACGAGCTGGTCCAGGCCGGGCTGCTTGAGCCAGGCGATGATGTTGGTGGCCAGGACCTGCTCCTCCTTGAGGAATTCGGAGTAGGAGTTCACCTGGCCGTTCATGATGTTGCGGGCGGTGAGGCGCTCGCTGATCCAGGCGGTTTCCTTGGACTTGAACACCGGGCGGACCAGGCCGAGCAGCTCGTCCATGTTCGTGCGGCGGGTGACGGGATCCTTGAAGCGGGGGTCGTGTTCGAGGTGCTGAATCTCCATGGCCTCGCAGAACGGAGCCCAGTCGGTGTTGCGGACCATGGTGACGTTGATCTGGCCGTTTTTCGTGTCGAACACGCCGGCGGGCATGATGCCGCGCTGGAGGACGCCGTTTTCCAGGTAGCCGGCGATGAGGCGGATGACCGAGAGCATGGCGCCGCCCTGCATGAGGCTCGCCTCGATGTAGCGGCCTTCCTTCAGGTTCTGCATCTTCTTGACGAAGATCGAGGTGGCGATGGCCTGGAAGCCGAGCAGGCCGGTGTACATGTCGATCAGCGAAATGGCGATGCGGTGGGGGTGGTTGTCCATCTCGCCGCGGTTCTCGTGGACGATGCCGTTGAAGGCCTGGAGCACCGGGTCCATGGCGGGGCGGCCGGCCCAGGGGCCGACCTGGCCGAAGCCGGAGATCGAATAGTAGATGATGCCGGGGTTCTTGGCCTTTACGGCATCGTAGCCGAAGCCGTAGCGCTGGATGGTGCCGGGGCGGAAGCCTTCCATGAAGACATCGGCGCCCTCGATGAACTTCCAGAGGATCTGCTTGCCTTCCTCGGTCTTCAGGTCGATGGCCACACCCTTCTTGCCGAGGGTACCGAAGAACGAGAAGGAGGAATGGTCGCCGTAGGTCTTGCCCAGGATGCGGGCCCAGTCGCCGCCGGCATGGGGGGTTTCGATCTTGATGACCTCGGCGCCGTGCTGCGCGAACATCATCGCGGCCGAGGGGCCGGCGACGCCGCCCGTCAGGTCGACAACCTTCAGTCCCTTGAAGGCCTGGTCGTAGCTCATTCCGTTTCCCCTCGTGCAGGCTTGGTTCGTTGGGCGCCGCACTCCGACTCACGTCCGGCGCGATGGGAGGATGGTGCCAGCCTCCGCGCGTTTGGCCAACAGGCCAACGCGCGGATTTGGGTCACCACGTGTCGATGTAGGCGTGCTTCTTTTCGGTGCGGGGTTCGACGGGGGGCTGGCTGCGCAGGCCCATCATGATCCAGGCGCGGGTTTCGGCGGGGTCGATGACGTCGTCGAGGCCGCCGCCGACGCCGGCGTTGACGGACTTGGCGGTTTCGTAGGCTTCAGCGACACGGCGGTCGAATTCGGCGCGGCGGGCTTCGGGGTCTTCGATGGCGGCGAGTTCCTTGCGGTAGCCGAGCTTGACCGCGCCTTCGATGTTCATGCCGGCGAATTCGGCGGTGGGCCAGGCGACGGTGAAGAAGCCGACGAGGGAGCCGGCGCCGAGCATGGCCTGGACGCCGAGGCCGTAGGCCTTGCGCACGACGACGCCGAAGAACGGCGCGGTCATGTTGGCGCCGGTGTTGAACAGGCGGACGCAGTGGCGGACGAGGGCGGTTTTCTCGACGTCGGGGCCGACCATCATGCCGGGGCAGTCCATGAGGGAGAGGACGGGGATGTCGAAGGCGTCGCAGAGGCGGAGGAACCTCGCGGCCTTGTCCGCACCGTCGGAGTCGATGGCGCCGGCGAGGTGGTGGGGGTTGTTGGCGATGACGCCCATCGGGCGGCCCTCGACGCGGATGAAGGCGGTGATGATGCCGATGCCGAATTTCTCGCGGATTTCGAGGACGGAGTCGGTGTCGGCGATTGTGTGGATGATGTCGCGCATGTCGTAGAGGCGCAGGCGGTTTTCGGGGATGACGTGGCGCAGGGTGCGCTGGTCGGGGGCGGTCCAGTTTTGGGTCGGGCCCTGGAAGTAGGAGAGGTATTTCTTGGCGACGTGGACGGCTTCCGCCTCGTCCTTGACCTGGATGTCGACGACGCCGTTCGGGACCTGGAAGGAGAGCGGGCCGCATTCCTCCGGCGTGTAGATGCCGAGGCCGCCGCCCTCGATCATCGCCGGGCCGCCCATGGCGATGGTGGTGTTGTCGGTGGCGATGATGACGTCGCAGCAGGCGACGAGCGCGGTGTTGCCGGCGAAGCAGCGGCCGTTGACGACGCCGACGAGGGGGACGAGGCCGGAGAGCTTGGAGAAGGTGGTGAAGGTGGTGGTGTCGACGGCGACGCGCGGGCCGTTGTTGTCGTCGCCGGGGCGGCCGCCGCCGCCTTCGCCGAACAGGATGACCGGGATGCGGGCGCGGTGCGCCAGCTCGAACATGCGGTCCTGCTTGTAGTGGTTGCGGCGGCCCTGGGTGCCGGCGAGCACCGTGTAGTCGTAGTGGACGATCATCGCGCGGGCGCGGGAGGCTTCGACGATGTCGGCGTTGATGGTGCACATGCCGGCGACGAGGCCGTCGGCGGGGGTCTGCTTGCGCAGGGTTTCCATGTCGTGGCGGTCGTGTTGCAGGGCGACGACCAGCGGCCAGTATTCGGTGAAGCTGCCGGGGTCGGCGAGCTGGGCGATGTTTTCGCGGGGCATGCGGTTGCCCAAGGCGTGGCGCTTGGCGACGGCCTGGGGGCGGTTTTCGTCCAGCGTGTAGGCGTGGCGGTTGATGACCTCCTGCAGGTCGGCGCGGATATGGTCGGGGTCGACGGCGGCGGCGGCGGCCATGGCGCCGCCTGCGACTTCGGCGGGCTCCAGGAAGACGATGGGGTAGCCTTCGCGGACGACGTCGCCGGCGGCCATGGTGACGCCGCGGATGATGCCCGACGTGGTGGCGGTGATGACGTGTTCCATCTTCATCGCCTCGACGACGGCGACTTGCTGGCCCTGGCGGACCTGGTCGCCGACTGAGACGGAGATGGCGACGATGGTGCCCTGGATGGGGGAGGAGAGGCCGATGGTGCCGTCCGGGCCCTTGGCTGTGGCAGGTTCGGCCGGTTTCTCGGCGGCTTTCTGGTCGGTTTTCACCTGCTGGTCGAAGGCGAACAGGGCGAGGGGGTCGCGGCTTTTGACGCGCGCGCCGGCGAAGCCCTCGGGGGCGGCGGGGTCGGCGGCGGGGGGGGCGGTGGTTCCCGGCACGGCGGCGGTGACGAAGCGTTGGCGCAGGTCGGGGGGCTGGGCGAGATCTTTCAGCTTTTCGTCCACCCAGCGGGTGTGGACGGCGCCGGCGACGAAATCGGGGTGGGCGAGGATGTTGTGCAGGAAGGGGATGTTGGTGCCGACGCCTTCGAGGCGGAATTCGCTGAGCGCGCGCTGGGTCTTGGCGACGGCGTCGGCGAAGGTGCCGGAGCGGGCGTGGACGATGACCTTGGCGAGCAGGGAGTCGAAATTGGCGCTGGTTTTGTAGCCCGCGTAGCCGAAGCCGTCGGTGCGGACGCCGGGGCCGTTGGGGGCTTCGTAGACGGCGAGCGTGCCGCCGCCGGGGCGGAACTGGCCGTCGGGGCGCAGGGTTTCCATGTTCACGCGGAGCTGGATGGCGTGGCCGCGGGGGGTGGCGACGGCGGGGGTGTCGAGGCCGAGCTCGGAGAGGCGGGAGCCTTGGGCCAGCATGATCTGGGTTTGGACGAGATCGACGCCGGTGACTTCCTCGGTGACGGTGTGCTCGACCTGCAGGCGGGCGTTGGCCTCGATGAAGATGAAGGGCTGGGCGCCGGGGCGGCCGGTGGTGTCGACGAGGAATTCGAAGGTGCCGAGGTTGCCGTAGCGGACGGAGCGGGCGAAGCGGATGGCGGCGGCGATGATGTCCTGGCGGAGCTTGTCGTCGAGGTTGGGGCTGGGGGCGATTTCGACGACTTTCTGGAAGCGGCGCTGGACGGAGCATTCGCGCTCGCCGAGATGGGCGACGGCGCCGGTGCCGTCGCCGAGGATCTGGACCTCGATGTGGCGGGCGCGGGGGATGAATTCCTCGACGTAGACGTCCTCGCGGCCGAAGGCGGCCTTGGCTTCGGACTGGCAGCGCTTGAAGGCCTGCTCGATCTCGGAGGCGGCCATGACGGCGCGGGTGCCGCGGCCGCCGCCGCCGGCGACGGCCTTGATGATCATGGCGCCGTCAGGGCCGAGGCTGTCGAAGAAGGACTTCGCTTCGTCCAGGGTGATGGCGTGGTCGAGGCCGCGCATCACCGGGACGCTGGCGGCCACGGCGGCGGCGCGGGCCTGGGCCTTGTCGCCGAAGAGGTCGAGATGGTCGGGGGAGGGGCCGACGAAGGTGAGGCCGGCGGCGGCGCAGGCGCGGGCGAAATCGGCGCGTTCGGCGAGGAAGCCGTAGCCGGGGTGGATGGCGTCGGCGCCGGCTGCCTTGGCCGCCGCGACGACGTTCTCGACGTTCAGGTAGGCGGCGGCGCCCTGGCCGGGGAGTTGGTGGGCTTCGTCGGCGACGCGGACATGCAGGCTTGGGGAGTCATCCTCCGAGTGGACCGCCACCGTCGGCAGGCCGAGATCCGCCGCCGCGCGGGCGATGCGGATGGCGATTTCGCCGCGATTGGCGATCAGCAGCTTCTTGAAACGCATGGCTGTCTCTTTCGTCAGGTCAGGTCGCTTGGGTGCCGATGATGCCGGCGTCGTGCAGCGCGGCGATCTCGCCGGCCGGCAGGCGCAGCACCTCGCCCAGTACTTCTTCATTGTGCTCGCCCAGGGTGGGCGCTGGGCGGACGAAGCCGGGGCGGGCGCCGTCGAGGGCATAGGGCGCGCGGGGCACGACGTGGCGGCCGACGTGGCGGCGTTCCGCTTCCAGCCAGAAGCCGCGCGCTGCCAGGTGGGGATCGTGCAGGAGCGCGCTGCCCGGCATGACCGGTCCGGCGACGATCCCGGCGGCCTGCAGCGTGGCCGCTGCCTCGCGCACGTCCCGCCCGGCGGCCCAGGCGGTCAGGGCGGCCTCGGGCGATTCGCCTTGCGCGAGCTCGGTGCCGATGGCGCGCGCCAGGACCGGCAGGTGCGCCATGGTGGCGACATCGACCGCGAGCCAGGCATCCTCGCCGGCGCAGCGGACCACGCCGGTCCAGGCGCTGGTGGCCCGGCGGCTGCCGGTTCGGGGCGGGGCCATTCCGGTCGCGGACTGGGCGATGATGCCGTCGGCGGCGAGCTGGAACAGGCATTCGACCTGGGACAGGTCGATGGTGGTGCCGCCCGTTTCCTGGCGGCCGTAGAGCGCGACCAGGGAGGCGCAGGCGGCGTAGATCCCGGCGATGGGGTCGCCATAGGCGGTGTGCTGCATCGCCGGGGCCCAGTCGACCTCGCCGTGCAGCCAGGGCATGCCGGCGGCCTGTTCGGTGGTGGAGCCGTAGGCGCGGAAGCCGGACCAGGGGCCGGCGCTGCCGAAGGCGCCCATGGAGATGTAGGAGAGGCGGGGGTTCACCTTTGCCAGGTCGTCGGGGCCGAGGCCGAGCTTGGCGAGCACGCCTGGGGCGTAGTTCTCGATCAGCAGGTCGGCGTCGGCGGCGAAGCGCTTCAGCAGGGCGACGCCGGTGGGGTGGCGCAGGTCGAGCGTGATGCCGCGCTTGTTGCGGTTCACCGCGTTGAAGTTGGCGCGGGTTTCGTAGGGCGGCGGGTCGCCGGCTTCAAGCGCGTTCCAGCCGCGCCACCAGTCGATATGGGCGCAGCCCTCGACCTTGATGACTTCGGCGCCGAGATCGGCGAAGTGGCGGCCGGCGAGGGGGCCGGACCAGCCCATCGACAGGTCCAGCACGCGCACGCCTGCCAGGGGACCGGCGGCGCCGGTGCCGCCCGCAGGCGTCGCGCCTTCGCCGCTTCCGTGCAGGCGGAAGGGCATGGCCGGGCCTTCGAAGCCCGGACCGTTGCCGTTGTAGGCGCGGAAGCTGGCGCGTTCGCGCCAGTGCGGCGTGGTGAGCACTTCGGCCATGGTCGGGACGGGGCCGAGGGGTACGCGGTGGGTGCGTTGGCCTTCTTCCAGCATGGGTCCCGATGCCAGTTTTGCGACTGCCGGCATCAGGATTTCGTCGAGCTGGTCGGCGGCGGCCATGCGAAGGTCGGTGGTTTCAAAGCGCTTGTCGCGCGCCAGGTCCGGCATGCCGATCAGCGTGCAGAAGCCTTGCCATTGCTGCGGGGTCAGGGCCGAGATGCCGATCCAGCCGTCGCGGGCGGGCATGATGGTTTGCGGGTAGACGGGGCCGTAGCGGTTGACGCCGCGGCGCCTTGTGGCCGGGCCGCCGGCGAAGAGGCCGGGGCCGGCGTGCTCGGCGAGGCACAGGAAGGCCTCGTGCAGGCTCACCTCGATGCGCGCCGCGCCCTGGCCATGGCGGCGGCCGAGCAGGGCGGCCATCGCGGCGATGAAGCCGGTCGCGCCGCCGACCACCTGCGGCGCATGGCCCTGGGGCAGCACCGGCGGGCCCTCGGCGGTGCCGAACGCGTAGGCGACGCCGCACATTGCCTGGAGGATCGCGTCGCTGCCGGTCCAGTCGGCGCAGGGGCCGGTCATGCCGAACCAGGTCAGGCCGAGGACCGGCGGCGCGCCGGGCAGGCCGGCCGCCAGCGTTTGCGCCTTGGCGACCTCGGGCGGGGTTTGGCCGGCGATCACCAGGTCCACCGCCAGCCCGGTGGGTACTGTCTCGCTGCGTTCCTTGCCGTGGTCCAGCCATGCCGCGTAGGCCGCGGCGGACGGGCCGCCATAGGCGAGCCGCCCGTTCTGCGGACGGTAGGCCTGGATCACCCGCGCGCCATGTTCGGCGAACAGTTTGCCGCAGTAGCGCGTGGCGACGTCGCCCCCGGCTTCCACCACGACCAGCCCTGCCAGCGGTGCACCCATCGCTCAGCCCTCCACAAGATGGCACGCGGCGGCGTGCGGCGCCCCGCGCAATTCCGGCACGGTGCTGCGGCACGTGTCGACGACCAGCGGGCAGCGCGGATGGAAGCGGCAGCCCGAGGGCGGATCGAGCGCGCTCGCGATCTCGCCGGCGGCCGCGGTTTCGCTCAGCACGTGGTCCGGGTCCGGCTGCGGGACGGCGGCGAGCAGGGCCTGGGTGTAGGGGTGGCGCGGCTGGGCGAAGACCTCGGCGGTCGGGCCGGCCTCGGCGACGCGGCCGAGATAGACGACGGCGACGTCGTCGGAGAAATGCTCCACCAGGGCGAGGTCGTGGGCGATGATCAGGTAGGTGAGGCCGAACTCGTCCTGGATGTCCGCCAGCAGGTTCAGCACCTGGGCGCGGATGGAGACATCGAGGGCGGAGACCGGCTCGTCCAGCACCATCATGCGGGGGCGCAGGGCGAGGGCGCGGGCGATGGCGATGCGCTGGCGCTGGCCGCCGGAGAATTCGTGCGGGTATAGGCGGGCGGCGGTGGCGGGCATGCCGACCACGTCCAGCACCTCGGCGACGCGTTTTTCCACGGCGGCGCGGCCGGGGTTCTCGTGGGCGAGGATGGGCTCGGCGATAATGGTGCCGACGCGCAGGCGGGGGTTCAGCGAGGCGTAGGGGTCCTGGAAGACGGCCATCACCTGGCGGCGATAGGCCTTGAGCGCGGTGGCATCCATGGCGGCGACGTCGTTGCCCTCGAAGCGGATGGCGCCGGAGGTGGGGCGTTCGAGCTGGAGGATCATCTTGGCAATGGTGGTTTTGCCGCAGCCGCTTTCGCCGACGAGCGCCAGGGTGCTGCGCGGACGGACGGCGAAGGACACGCTCTCGACCGCGCGGACCACGCCGCGGCGGGTGCGGTAGTGCTTGGTGACGGCGTCCAGCTCCAGCATCAAACCAGCTTCCAGCAGGCGGCGCTGTGGCCTTCGGCGAGTTCGACGGTGGGCGGCATCTCGGCGCATTTGTCCATGCGGGACGGGCAGCGCGGGGCGAAGCGGCAGCCGGTCGGCGGGTCGATCAGGCTGGGGGGCTGGCCGGGGATGGCTTGGAGGCGGGTGCGCTTGTCGCCCAGGCGCGGGATCGCGGCGAGGAGGGCCTGGGTGTAGGGGTGGGAGGGGGTTTTGTAGATGCGGCGGACGGGGCCGGTTTCGACGATCTTGCCGGCATACATGACTGCGATGCGCTTGCAGAGGCTGGCGGCGACGCCGAGGTCGTGGGTGATGAGGATGATGCCGGTGCCGGTGTCGGCCTGGATCTGGCGCAGCAGGGCGATGATCTGGACCTGGATGGTGACGTCGAGCGCGGTGGTGGGCTCGTCGGCGACCAAGAGGCGCGGGGTGCAGCCGATCGCCATGGCGGCGACGACGCGCTGGCGCTGGCCGCCGGAGAACTGGTGCGGGTAGTCGCTGAGGCGCTTGTCGGGGGAGGGGATGCGCACGCGGGTGAGGACGTCGATGACCTGGCTGCGCAGGGCGGCGCCGCGAGCGATGTCGTGGTTGCGCAGGGGGTTGGCCACCTGGTCGCCGATCGAGAAGACCGGGTTCAGCGAGGTCATCGGGTCCTGCATGATCATGGCGATGCGGCGGCCGCGGATGTCGTGCGCCATCTGGGTTTCGGACAGGGTGGTGAGCTCCTGGCCGTCGAGCTTGATGGAGCCGGCGACGATGCGGCCGGAGCCTTTCGGGAGCAGGCGGAGGAGGGAGAGGCCGGTCAGCGTCTTGCCGGAGCCGGACTCGCCGACGAGGCCGAGGGTTTCGCCCTCGCCGACCGAGAGGCTGACGCCGTCCACCGCGCGCAGGATGCCGCGCTTGAGGTGGAGGTGGGTTTGGAGGTTCTCGACCTGGAGGACCATCAGAGCTGCCGCAGCTGCGGGTCGAGGCGGTCGCGCAGCCAGTCGCCGAAGACGTTGGCGGAGAGGCAGGTGACCATGATCGCCAGGCCCGGCATGGTGATCGCCCACCAGGCGTTGGTGATGTATTGCCGGGCGTCGGACAGCATCAGGCCCCAGGAGATGTCGGGCTGCTGGATGCCGAGGCCGAGGAAGGAGAGGCTGGCCTCGAAGAGGATCACCTGGCCGACCTGGAGCGTGCCCAGGACCACGAGGGTGTTGAAGATGTTCGGCAGCAGGTGGCGCATGAAGATGACGGGGGTGGAGACGCCGGCGGTGCGGGCGAAGGCGATGTAGTCGCGGTTCTTGAGCGCCATGATCTCGCCGCGGATGATGCGGGCGTACCAGGCCCAGTAGGTGAGCACGATGACGATCACCACGGTGGACAGGCCCGGCTCCAGGGCGGCGGCGAGGATAAGGGCCAGCGCGATCGAGGGGACGGATTGCTGGATCTCGATCAGGCGCATCAGCACGGCGTCGACGCGCCCGCCGAAATAGCCGGCGATCATGCCCATGAGCGCGCCGATGCTGCCGCTGAACAGGATCGCGTAGAACGCCACGATCACCGAGACGCGGCTGCCGGCCATGATCCGCGTCAGGATGTCCCGGCCCAGATTGTCGGTGCCGAGCGGATAGGCCATCGACCCGCCCTCCTGCCATGGCGGCGGCGTGAACGAGGCGCCGAGGTCCAGGCCGTTCGGGTCGTGCGGCATGATCCATTCGCCGGCGGCCGCGCAGACGCCGACAGCCCCGAGCACGATGATCGGCAGCCAGGGGAGGCCGCGGGCCCAGCCGAAGCCGATCGCGCGTCGGGGCAGGGCGCTAGCGGACATCGCGGATCCTCGGGTCGACCAGGCCGTAGGAGAGGTCGACCAACAGGTTGGAGAGCACGAACAGGATCGAGGTGAACAACACGCCGGCCTGGACCACGGGGAAGTCGCGCGCGAACACCGCCTCCACCACCGTGCGCCCGACGCCGGGCCAGGCGAAGATCGTCTCGACCACGAAGGCGCCGCCGAGCATGGCGGCGAAATACACGCCGAGCATGGTCATCAGCGGCACCGCGGCGTTGCGCAGGGCGTATTTCCAGACGATCAGCCGCTCCGGCGTGCCGAGCGCGCGCGACAGGCGCACGTGGTCGCTGTCCAGCACATCGAGCATGGAGGAGCGCACGATGCGCGTTTGCGCGGCGACCGGATACCAGCCCAGCGCGATCGCCGGCATGACGAGGTGCGCCGGCGTGCCGTGGCCGAAGGCGGGGAGCCAGTTGAGCTGGATGGCGAACAGCAGGATCAGCAGCAGCCCGACCCAGAACGCGGGCATCGCCTGGCCGAGCATGGCGAAGACGCGGCCCACCCGGTCGATCCAGCCGCCGCGGTGCACCGCGGAGAGCACCCCGATCGGCACCGCGAGGGCGACGCTGAACACCAGCCCAGCCGCGGCGAGCTGGATGGTCGCGGGCAGGCGGTCGAGGATGAGGGTCACGGCCGGCATCTGCCAGCGGTAGGAATTGCCGAAATCGCCGACCAGGGCCTTGCCGGCGAAGATCAGGTATTGCTCCCACAGCGGGCGGTCCAGCCCATAGGCCTGGCGCGTCTCGGCGATCATCTGCGGCGTGGCGTCGTTCGGCAGCAGCATCACGATCGGGTCGCCCGAGAGGCGCGAGATCATGAAGATGATGATGCTCGCGCCGACGATGCTGATCGCACCCTGCCAGAGGCGCCGGCCGACGAAGCGCCCCATGGGCGTGCCGCCGCTACTGCTTCAGCCCGACCTGCTGCAGCTGGCGCCAGAAGCCGGGCGCGGGCCAGGGGGTGAACTCGACCTTGTCGCGCCACGCCAGCGTGACGACCGGGCGGTAGAGCGGCAGGCCGCCGGCCACCTCGGCGTGCTTCAGCCGGGCGATGTGCTGGATCAGCTTGTCGCGCTCGCCGAGGTCCATCGTGCCCTTCAGCTGCTTCACCAGCTCGTCGAACTTCGGGTCGTTGTGGTGCGAGGTGGAGCCCCAGCCGGAGCCCTTGACGAAGCTGTGCAGATGGCCGGCCCATGGGGTTCCCGGGTCGCCGGGCAGGCCGTGGCCCCACATGTTCATGAACAGCCCGTCGACATGGCCTTCGCGCTCGCGGCGCATGAAGGTGATCCAGGTGCCGTACTCCATGCCGACGATCTTGCAGCGGATGCCGACGGCGGTGATGTAGGCGAACACCGCCTCGCCCATTTCCTTCTGGTAGGGTTCGCGCGGCGTGGTCAGGTTGTAGCAGGGCGTCTCGAACCCGTTCGGGAAGCCGGCCTCGCGCAGCAATTCGCGCGCGCGGCGGGGGTTGAAGGGGTAGGGCTTGAGGTCGGGGTCGTAGCCGACGCTGCCGATGCCCACCTGGACGTAGCGCTGCCCCTGGTTGAACAGCACGCGCTTGATGATCGCGTCCATGTCGATCGCATGCGCGACCGCCTGGCGCACCCGCACATCCCAGAACTTCGACTGCGGCGTCAGCGCGTCCATCGTGATGTACATGTTGTTCGGCGAGACGTAGCTGCCGGTCTTGACGCCGGGCAGCTTGGTGAACTCGTCGACCATCGCCGGCGGCACCGCGTCGATCCAGTCGATCGCCCCGGTCTTGAAGGCGGCGACGCGGGTGAGGTCCTCGGGGATGATCTTGGCCACCACGGACTTGACCGTCGGGCGGGCCTCCTTGTTCCAGTAGTCCTCGAACGCCTCGAGCCGCAGCTCCTCCTTCACGGTGCGCGAGACGAACTTCCACGGCCCGGTGCCGACCGGCTTGCGGGCGAATTCGTCGTCGCCGACCTGCTCGATGTAGCGCTTCGGCACCGCCCACAGGATCAGGTTGCCGGAGGTGAACGAGCCGTCGGGCTCCTTGAAGCGGATGCGGAAGGTCAGCTCGTCGATCACCTCGAAGGTTTCCACGGTGGCGACGAGGTGGGTCCAGAGGGACAGCTTGCGGTCGCCCTGGCGCTTGTAGGCGTATTCGAAGTCGGCGGATGTGAGCGGGTCGCCGTTGTGGAACTTCACGCCGGGGCGCAGCTTCACCGTGATGACCGGCTTGCCGCCCTCCTGGGTCAGCTCCCAGCTCTCGGCCAGCCAGTTGCGCGTTTTCAGGTCGGGGCCGGTGCGCAGCAGCTGCTCGAACATCTGGCCGGTGAAATACTGGTCCACGCCCGCGGCGGAGCGGGTCGGGTCCATCATGGTCGCCTCGGCGGCGAAGCCGATGTTCAGGGTGCCGGTTGCCGGCCGTGGGGCCTGCGCATGCGCCGGTGTCGCAATGGTCGCGAGGGGAAGAACGGCCAGAGTCGCGGCGGCAAGGCCAGTGAACCACTGCTTCATCGTTCGCTTCCTCGTGTTGTCCCCTGCCGTCTGCGCGGGCCGGGTTGGCGAAAAACTACACCACCCGCCTTGAACACTGTCAATGTCGATTGTCGACAATCGGCGACCTTGCTTTTGCCCCGCTCGCGGCGCTAGCAGGCTCCCGTTCGCCACTGCACCGGATGCAAATGGACGCCAGCCAGACGACCATTCCCCCAGCTGCCGCGGCGACGGGACAGCGCCGCCGGGCCAGCGCCACGACCATTCCCGAGCAGATCGCCAACCGCGTCGCCGCGGCGATCGTGAACGGCGAGTACCGCGACGGTGAGCGCCTGCGCGAACTGGAACTGGCCGCCACCTACGGGGTCAGCCGCGGCCCGGTGCGCGAGGCGCTGCGCGCGCTGGAGCGCTACGGCCTGGCCGTGCTTCGCCCCCGCCGCGGCGCGTATGTGGTTGGCCTGTCGCTCGATGTGATCGCCGAGGCCTTCAACGCCCGGGCCGCCCTCGCCGGAATCGCCGCCCGCCAGCTTGCGCGGCGCGACGCCGCGGCCGTGGCCGCGGACGAGATGGAAGCGGCACTGGCCCGCGCGGTCGCCCTCGTCGATGTCCCCGTTGGCGAAACCTACAGCTTCCAGGTCGCCATCCGCGAGACCGCCCGCTGCATCTACCGCCACTGCGGCGCCGGCCACATCGAGCGCATGCTGACCGACCAGGTCGACCGCTCGATCTGGGGCCTGATGTGGAAGGCCCAGCCGATGGACTTCCAGCGCCGCGAACGCCGCCTGGAGAGCGTCGACTACTGGACCCGCATCCTCGCCGCCCTGCGCCAGCGCGACGAGCATGCCGCCGAACGCCTGGTGCGCGAGGAGATCCTCACGACCCGCAACAGCGCCATCGCTGCCCTGGCGACGCTGCGCGGCGAACAGGTCGATCCGGCGCTGCTGTTCAAGTGATGCGCGCGGATCGCCTGCTGCCATGGCCGGCAGGGGAGGCGACCCGAACTTCTACTCGTCCAGGATCGCGACCGCGCGCGTCCATCCGGCGCTCGCGCGGTGCACCTTCACCGGGAAGCACACGATCTGGAACCCGTCCGCCGGCAGCGCCTCGAGGTTCGACAGCTTCTCCAGGTGCGAATAGCCGATCTCCCGCCCCGCGCGATGGCCTTCCCAGATCAGCCCGGCGTCCCCTGTTTCGGCCACGCGCCGGCGCGTGTGGCTGAACGGCGCGTCCCAGCTCCAGGCATCCGTGCCGACCAGCCTGATGCCGCGTTCCAGCAGCCACAGCGTGGCGGCGCGGCCCATGCCGCAGCCGCGGTCGATGTAGTCGTCCTCGCCGTAGCGCGCGCCGGCGGCGGTGTTCACCACCACGATCTCCAGCGGGCGCAGGTCATGCCCGATCCGCTTCAGCTCCGCCTCGACGTCGCCGGGCGTGGCGACGTAGCCATCCGGCAGATGGCGGAAATCCAGCTTCACCGCCGGCTGGAAGCACCATTCCAGCGGCACCTCGTCGATGCGCCAGGAGGGTTCGCCGCCGGGGACCAGGCGCTCGTTCATGCGCGAGAAGTAGTGGTAGGGTGCGTCCAGGTGCGTGCCGTTGTGGGTGGAGATCTGAACGTTCTCCACCGCCGCGTATTCCCCCTCCGGCAGCTGGTCGAGGCGGACCCCCATGTAGTCGGCCATGCGCGGCGCGGACATGTGGTGGTCCACGTAGTCGATCTTCGGCAGCATGTTCGCGGGGTCGGAGGCGATGCCGGCGCGTAGGGCAACCGAGATGTCGATCAGGCGGCGCGGCATGGGAGGTCCCTCCGTGATGTCTTTGCAGGAGGGTAGGGCGAGACGTGGCCGAGAATCAAAGCAGCTCCGGATGGGCCATGGCGCCGACCGTCTTCGCCGCCTTCGCCGCCGGCTGGACGGTGATGACGCTGCAACTGCTCGGCGGGCGGCTGATGGCGCCGGCGTTCGGGCAGACGATCCATCAATGGGGTGCCTTGATCGGCGCGACGCTCGCCTTCATGACGCTGGGCTACTGGATCGGCGGGCGCTGGGGCACCGGTGCGAATCCCGGCGCGCGGCTGCCGTTGCTGCTTGGGGCCGGCGCGCTCTGGGCGGGGCTGACGCCCTGGCTCGGGCGGCCGCTGAGCATCGGGGCCGAGGCCCTGTTCGGTCCGCTTGGCGGGGCGCTTGTCGCCGCGTCCGTGCTGCTTGGCCCGCCGGCGCTGGCGCTTGCCGCCGTCTCGCCCCTGTGTGTGGCGCATCTCGCGCGCCATGGGCCGGTCGCCACGGCGTCGGGGCTTGTTTCCGCGCTTGGTGCGTTGGGGAGCATCGGCGGCACGTTCTTCGGTGCGTTCTTCGCCATCCCGCTGCTGGGCCTGACCGGTGGCTATGCCAGCGCCGCCGCCCTTGCCGCCGCCGCCGCGCTGGCTGCGGGGCTGCCGCGCCGCAGCGCGTTGCTGGTGCTGCTGACGCTCATCCCGGCGGCACTCGCCCAGCGCGACCTTGCCGCCCGCTTCGTCGAGCTGCGGGAGACGCCCTACAACACCATCCTGGTCTCCGACACCGGCACCGCGCTGGTGCTGGCGCTGAACACGCCCAGCGTGTTCCAGTCGCTCCGCCGCCACGATGGCCGTCCGACCGGCTACTACTGGGACGTTCTGGCCGCCACGCCGGCGCTGGCCGATGGCACGTCGGCGCTGTTTCTTGGCGTCGCCGGGGGAACCGCCGTCGAGGCCACCCGGCGCGCCTGGCCCGGGCTGCGCGCCGAGGGCGTGGAGATCGATCCGGCCGTCACCGAGATTGCCCGGCGGCTTTTCGGCCTCTCCATCCCCGTCGCCACTGCCGATGCGCGGCGCTTCGTCGACGCCCCTGGCGCGGCGTTCGACATCATCGTCGTCGACCTCTACGCCACCGGGCAGATCCCCGCCCATGTCGCCACGCGCGAGTTCTACGCGGCCGTCGCGCGCCGCCTTGCTCCCGGCGGCGTCATGGCGCTGAACGTCTATGGGGCAGGGGACCCGGAAGCGATCCTCGCCCCGCTTGCGGCCACCATCGGCGCCGTGTTCCCGGGCCTGCTCGCGGCGGATGCCGGCAGCGGCAACACCATCCTGCTCGCCTGGAACACCCCCATGACGCTGGCCGAGGCGCAGGCCCGGCTCATTGCCGCCCCGGACGCCGCGCGCGCCGCCGCTGAACGCATGCTGGTCGGCTTGGCTGAGCCCAGCCCCGCTTGGCGCACCGCGCCCATCCTTACCGACGACCGCTCCGACCTCGACCTGCGCGCCGCCCGCGCGCTGAACGCGGCCCGGGCGCCTATCGACTGAGCGCCACCACCGCCGCCGCACTCCCCGCCGCGATCCGCGCAATCGCTTCCACCGAGACTGCGTCCGGAAACCGATCCTGCGGCAGGTGGAACAGCCGGTTGGTGCCCATCAGCGTCAGGTAGTGTCCGCCGGCCTTGTGGATGTCCCGCGTCTCGCCGAACGGCACGAAACTTGGCTCCGCGAGCCGGTTCGCGGGGAACTTCGCCTCCGTCAGCGCGCCCTGGAACAATCCCCGCAGGTCGTCGGCGTTCGACAGAATGTGCAGCTCTCCGTCCGTCGCCCCGATATTGGCGCCGTAGTGCACCCAGCTCGCCCCGCCCGGCTTGTCCCAGCCCGGCCGCCGCGCGACGAAGTCGTCGAGCCCGATATGGCCCAGCTCATGGCCGGAATTCGCGGTGAACACGACATCGCGCCCCGGCGGCGCCTCGCGCAGCGCCCGCAGCGCCTCCAGCCAGCACACCAGGCCGCCGCCCCGCTCGGCGGTCGACTGCCACCAGGAGGAACGCGGCGTCATCACCACCAGTGGCGGCCGGCCGCGCTCGCGCCCGGCGATTGCCACCACCACGTTGCGCGCCTGTGCCTTGGTCCGCCGGCTGCGCACCACCACCCGCAGCGCCGCCCCGCCCTTGACGGCGGCGATCAGCCGCGGCCCCACCGTGCTGGATACCTGCAGGATCGGCGGCCCGAACGGTGCGGTGAACGCCTCCGCGTTCAGCAGCGCGAGCCCCGGCGCGGTCCCTTTCGTGACCACCACGACCGCCTTGCTGCGCGTCTCGCGGCGGAAGCGAGCGAATTCCGGCGAATACACGGCCGTCGGCGCCAGTTCGAGGATATGCAGATCGGCCTGCGACGGGTCGGCCAGGCTGGCGCCCACGCTGGCCAGCGCCATCACCCGTCCGTCCGGCGTGTCCGGCGCATCGAACATCTTTTCGCCCGGGATGCGCTCCCCCTCCACCTCCAGGAACGCCGCATCCACGTCCACCCGGTCGAGCGCGAAGCTCTCGAACGCCACGCTGGCGCCCATCGCCCGCGCCTCGGCCGCGAGCCACTCCGCCCCCTGATCGTCCCCCGGCGTCGCGGTGCGGTGGTTGCCCTGGGAATCCCACGCCCGCAGCCAGGTCGTCGCCCGCAACACCTCGGCCGACCCCATGCCCGATGTCATGAGCGCCGCCCCGCTGAGCAGCACCGCGCGTCGCCCCACCCGCATCCCGACATTCAACCCGTTTCCCCTCCGGCCCGCCGGCTCAGCTTTCCAGCTCGCTGTCCCAATAGAGATAGTCGCGCCAGCTTTCGTGCAGGTAGTTCGGCGGAAACGCCCGCCCGTTCTCCTGCAGTTCCCAGGTCGAGGGCTGGCGCGGCGTGAGCCGGGGATACATGTGGCATTCCCGCGGCAACCGGCTGCCCTTGCGCAGGTTGCACGCCCCGCAGGCGGTGACCACGTTCTCCCACGTCGTCCGCCCGCCGCGGCTGCGCGGGATCACATGGTCGAAGGTCAAATCCGGCGCCGGCGAACGCGCCTGGCAATACTGGCAGGAAAACGCATCGCGCAGGAACACATTGAACCGTGTGAACGCCGGCCGCCGCGCCGTGGCGATGTAGTCCTTCAGCGCGATCACGCTCGGCAGCCGCATGGTCAGGCTCGGCGAGCGCACCTCGTGGTCGTATTCGCTCAGCACCGACACCCGGTCCAGGAACACCGCCTTCACCGCGTCCTGCCAGGACCAGACCGACAACGGGAAATAGGACAGCGGACGGAAATCCGCGTTCAGCACCAGCGCCGGAAAATGGTGGCCGCCGTCAGGCAAGAGTCACCCCCGTCGTGAAGGCACCGCGCGCCGCGTGTCGCCGACAGAAGGGGCCATCGACCGAATCGCCACGTCGCGTGCGTCGCCGAGAACAACGGGATCATCGCACCCCCACGCCGCTGCAAGCAACCCGCTCGCCCGAAGGTTTCACGTCCGTGTCATGTGTGCCCCTTATTCGGCGAACACCCGCTGCAGGAATAGCGCCCCAGCCGACAATCCGGCGTCGTCGATCCCGTGCCCCAGCCGCGGCGAATACACCGCGGTCACCGCGAACCCGCCCGCCTCCAGCGCCCGCTGCGCCGCACGGGAACGCTCGACCGGCACCACCTCGTCATCCTCGCCATGCACGATGAGCACCGGCGGCCGCGCCACGGCCTCGCCCAGCCGCTCTGGCGCCACAAGTGCCCCGGAGAATGCCAGCACCCCGCGCGGCGCCATTGCCCGCCGCAGCCCGGTGTAAAGCGCCGTCATCGCGCCCTGGCTGAACCCCATCACCGCATAGGCGTCCCCCGGCAAGCCCAGCCGCGCGAGCTCCGCGTCGATGAATTCGTCCAGCGCCGCCCGCGCCACCGCCACGCCCGCCGCCATCCGCTCCGGCGTGCGGTCCACGACCGAATACCATTGCCGCCCGAACGGGCCCATGTCGCAGGCTTCCGGTGCATCCGGCGCGACGAACGCCGCGTTCGGCAAGGCGCGCCCCCAGTACGGCGCGAGGTCGATCAGGTCGTGCCCATCCGCCCCCAGGCCATGGCACAGCACCACCAGCTGCCGCGCCGCACCCGGCTCCAGCGGCCCCCAGCGAGGCCCATCCAATACCGCCATCCACCCCTCCCGTCCCAAGCATGCCGCACGCTACCACACCGAGTTGCCCCGTCCCCGCCCATCCCTATCATCGCGCCATGCTCGTCACCCGCTTCGCCCCCAGCCCCACTGGCCACCTGCATCTCGGCCACGCCCACTCCGCCCTCGCCGCCTGGCGCCGCGCCTGTGCCGCTGGTGGGCAATTCCTGCTCCGCCTGGAAGACATCGACACCACACGCTGCCGCCCCGAGTACGCCGCGTCGATCCTCGACGACCTCGCCTGGCTCGGCCTCGATTGGGACGGGCCGCCGCGCATCCAGTCCGAGCACATGGAGGAATACCGCGCGACCCTGGCCGCGCTGAAGGGCAGGGGCCTCCTCTACCCCTGCTTCTGCACCCGTGCCGACATCCAGAGCGAACTCGCCGCCTCCGCCGCCGCGCCGCACGGCCCCGAAGGCCCGCCCTATCCCGGCACCTGCCGCCACCTGCCCGACGCCGAGCGCCAGGCCCGCCTCGCCGCCGGCATCCCCTATGCCCTGCGCCTGGACATGGATGCCGCCCTCGCCGTCGCCCCCGCCGATCTGCGCTTCCACGACGAGACCGAAGGCACCGTCGCCGCCACCCCCGCCGCCTTCGGCGACATCGTGCTGGCCCGCAAGGAAACCCCCGCCAGCTACCACCTCTGCGTCACCCATGACGACGCGCTGCAAGGCGTGACCCTCGTCGTCCGCGGCGTCGACCTCCTGCCGGCCACGCACATCCATGTCCTGCTCCAGGCCCTGATGGGCTGGCCCACGCCGGCCTATGCGCACCATCCGCTTCTCACCGATGCCAACGGCCGCCGCCTCGCCAAGCGCGACCGCGCCGCCACGCTGCGCGACCTGCGCGCCGCGGGCCACAGCCCGGCCGAGGTTCGCAGTCTTGCGGGGCATCCGGATACTTGAAAGGAAGCATGTTCTTTTTTGAAAAAAAGAACCAAAAAACTTTCACTCATAAGAATGAGGCGCCGTCGCGATAAATGACGGGCGCCTCTCTTTGGTGGTGAATATCGATGTTCACCTCGTCGGAACCGCCGACCGACTACGCCCGCCGCTGCATCCGCTCGATCGCCACGAACAGCGCGACCGCCACCACCGCCAGCACCACATACAGCGGCAACAGCGGCACGCCCGTCAGGTCCGCGAACGTCACGCGTCCCAGCCGCCACACGCTCAGCACGTTCGCCTTCATCCAGTCGAAGCTCAGCGCATAGGCGATGGCGCCCACGATCATCCCCCCGGCCCCCACCAGCGCATGGAGGCTGCCGGTGCCGATCGCCGCGATTCCGGTGCCCGGGCAGAAGCCGTAGAGCACCATCCCGATCCCGAACAACGCGCCGCCGAGCAGCGCCGCGAGCAGGTTGGTCTCCCGCACCGCCCATTTCGCCAGGCCCGCATCGGTCAGGAACAGCACGCCGATCCCGCCCACCACCAGCGCCGTCATGATGATCTTCAGCACGGTGAAGTCGCGCAGCCGCAGCTGGTTGACGATCGTGTCGTAGTTGGTCACCCGGCCGCGCTGCAGCAGCCAGCCGAACGCGAAGCCGAACACCGGCGCCAGCAGCAGCGCCTCGAAACCCTTCAGCGGAAACATCGCCGTTTCTCCCTTTCCCGGGTCAACGCTTGCGGAACAGCAACAGCGCGGTCGGCACGCCGGCTGCGAACAGCGCGGCGGTGAATGCCCAGCCGCCCACCGCCAACTGCAACCCCTGCGAGATCGTGTTGCCGGAGGTGCAGCCATTGGCCAGCCGCGCCCCGAACATCGCCAGCGCGCCGCCCAGGAACGCCACCGCGAAACGCAGCCCGACCGAGCCGCCGAACCGCTCCCGCCACGCCGGCGGCACCGTCTCCAACTTGAACGTCCCGTTCATCAGCGAACTGGCCAGCCCGCCGAAGAAGGTGCCGATCAGGAACAGCGTGCCGTAGTCCAGCCGCAGCGGATTGGTCTTCCAGTAGCTGTTGGCCGCCACCGCCTCCGGCCCCACCGCCAGCGCGGCCACCCCGCCGGCCAGCTGAGCACCTGCGGTCGTGATGCCCAGCGGGGCGGCCACTACCACGAATACCACCCAGGACAGCACGCCGATCCCGGCACCCACCAGATAGGGTGTCGCCGCCCCGGACCGCCATCGCAGCCCGGCCCCGCCGTCACGCGCGGCGGGCAGTACCATGTCGGACATCGCACATCTCCATAAGCATGGCCTGATATTATACATAAGACAAACCGCATTCAATAGCCTGGATGCCCGCGACGCCGGCAGGAGGCGTTGCACCTCCGTCGAATCGGCCGGATAGTCTGTTACCGCCCTCACAAGTGGCCGAGGAGACTCCCATGCCCGAACCCGCCCATCGTCTCGCCAACGAACGCGTCGCCTGGTTCAACGGCAACTGGATGCCCGAGCGCGAGGTGATGGTGCCGTTCCGCGACCGCTCCTGGCTCTACGGCGACGGCGCCTTCGACATGACCCGCACCTTCGACGGCCGCATCTTCCGCATCGTGGAGCACATCGACCGCTTCTACCGCTCGCTGCGCTACCTGCGCATCGATCCCGGTATGTCGCCCGCCGAAATGGTCGCCCTCTCCGAGGAGATCGTGGAGCGCAACGCGCACCTCCGCGCCGAGGGCGCGGACTGGTGGGTCGGCCAGCGCGTCAGCCGCGGCGTCAATGCCGTGGGCGATGAGGGTTGGGAGCACACCGGCCCCAATGTCGTCATCGAGATGATGCCGCTGCCCTTCAAGGCGCGCGCGAAGATGTATCGCGACGGCGCCCGCGTCGTCGTGCCACCCGTCCGCCGCACCGCGCCCGACATGCTCAGCCCGCGCGCCAAGACGCACAACTACCTGAACATGATCGTCGCCGAGCAGCCGGTGAAGGCCGCCGACCCGGATGCCTGGGCCGTCCTGCTCGACGAGAACGGCAATCTCGCCGAAGGCATCGGCAGCAACATCTTCATCGTCCGCAACGGCGCGCTCCAGACCCCGCGCGAGAAGTTCGTCCTGCCCGGCGTCTCCCGCCAGATGACGATCGACATGGCCCGCAAGCTCGGCATCCCATGCGAGGAACGCGACATCGACATGTTCGACGCCGCCACCGCCGACGAGATGTTCCTCACCTCCACCAGCCTGTGCATCCTGCCCGTCAGCAGCTTCAACGGCCAGAACGTCGCCGACGGCAAGATCCCCGGCCCGGTCACCGGCCGCGTGATCGACGCCTACGCGAAAGAGGTCGGCTGCGACTTCGTGGCGCAGTACCTGCGGCATCTGAGCTAAGGACGAATCTTCTTTTTTCTGAAGAAAAAAGAAGCAAAAAAGACTTCATTCATTTGCACCGTGCTCGACACCTCGAGCACGGTGCAAATGGGAAAAGTTTTTTGGTTCTTTTTTTTAAAAAAGAACCGCTTTCTTCAGTACCCCGCCGTCCGATCCACCACCTCGCGCAGCGCCTTCCCGTCGAGGAAGCGTTGCAGGTTGTCCACGAACAGCTTCGCCACCGTCCGGTCCCGGTCCGGATGCCCGCCGCCGATATGTGGCAGCACCATGATCCCCTTGGCGGTCCAGAACGGGTGCGCCGACGGCAAGGGCTCCGTCCTGAACACGTCCAGGATCGCCCCGGCGAGGTGCCCTCCCTCGACGGCCGCGATCAGGTCCGCATCCACGATCAGCGCCCCGCGCCCGAAATTCAGCAGCCAGCTGCCTTGCTTCATCTGCGCCAGCATCGCCGCGTCGACCGAGTTGTCGGTGGCCGGCGTCGACGGCAACAGCAGCACCACGAAATCGGACTGGGCCAGAACCGCGCTTGTCTGTTCCGGCGGATACACCGTCTCGACCCCGTCCAGCGCCCCCGGGGTGCGCCGCGTGCCCACCACGCGCATGCCGATCGCCGCGGCCATCCGCGCCAGGTCCTGCCCGATCGCGCCCAGCCCGAGGATGCCCAGCGTCTTGCCGTTCAGCGGCGTGGCCATCCGCCGCGTCCAGGTCTCGGCCCGGTTGTCCTCAACGATCGCCGCATAGGGCTTGGCGATATGGAACAGTGCGCCGAGGATGTTCTCCGGCATGCTTTCCCGGTGCGTCCCGCGCGCCGAGGTCAGCACCATTCCGGCCGGCAGGTCCGGCAGCGCGAGCCAACCCTCGATCCCGGCTGTGAGCCCCTGCACCCAGCGCAGCTTGGCCATCGTCGGCAGCAGCCCCGGCGGTGCGGCCAGGGCCAGCATCGCCTCCACCTCCGCGCGCTGCCCGGCGCTCGGCTGGTCGCCACGCTTGAGCGTCTCGACTGCCACGCGCCGATCGAGCCCGGCCGCGGTGATCGCCTCCAGATAGGCGCTCGGCGTATCCGTCCAGAGCAACACGCGGGTAGGGCCTGGCATGGTCATCTCTCCTGTCGTTCGTGCCAACCATATACCCGATCCCGTGGAACGCGACCCCTCGCCGCCCAACGGCCCGCGGGCGCACAGCGTCGCCCAAGGAATGACCGGCCGCGATTATTTGCCGCCGTCATGACGGTGCGCTCCCGGCGCCGCGGCGCGGGGTATCGGGCTGTATCGCCGACTCCAAGTATCGGTCGCTGCGGCACCAGAGGAGCCTCTGGGCGATTCGGCGCATTCGTGGCCGATTTACTTGCTCGCGGTCGGCCATCGTATGCGGCGGGAGCCGTCGGGCGGGCCAGAACAGCAAAATTGTCGTTAAATCTGGGAAAACTGGTAAAGATGCGTTGCCAATGGCCGAATCCTTGGCCTATACAGTCGCCAAACCAGACGAGCACAGTGCTATGAATGACATTGCCAAAGACTCCAACCTTCTCGGGCTGACGGCGCAAATCGTCTCCGCCCATGTCGCCAACAACCCGATCCAGCCGGACGCACTTCCGGCCCTCATCCAGTCGGTGTTCAAGACGCTGGCCGGCGCGGGCAAGGAAGCGCCGGAACCCGCGAAGCTCGATCCCGCAGTGCCGATCAAGAAGTCCGTCTTCCCGGATCACATTGTCTGCCTCGAAGACGGCAAGAAGCTCAAGATGCTTAAGCGGCACTTGGCCACGTCCTACAACATGACCCCGCAGCAGTATCGCGAGCGCTGGGGCCTGCCGCACGACTACCCCATGGTCGCGCCGGACTACGCCAAGCACCGCTCGGCGCTGGCCAAGGAAATCGGCCTGGGCCGCAAGCCCGCCGAGACAACCGAGTCCGCGCCGCGCGCCGTCCGCAAGCCTGGCACCCGCGGCCGCAAGCCCCGCGCAGCCTGACGAGGCTTCGTTCCGCCCGGCCTCGGGCGGAACGCCCCTTGCCGCGCCGCGTTACCCGCACGGCCCATGAGGCCACCGCTGGGGCGCGCGCGTGGGAGGTGGCCGGATGCTGGCATCGCTGTGGCATTTGTTGCGCGATTCCGCCCTGGCCTTCATCGAGGATGACGCGCTGAGCCGTGGCGCGGCCATCTCGTTCTATACGGTCACCTCGCTCGGCCCCGTGCTGTTCATCGTTGTTGCCATCGGTGGCCTTGCCTTCGGCGAGGAAGCGGCACGCGGTGCTGTCACTGCGCAGCTCACCGGCCTGATCGGCAAGGAAAGCGCGGCCCTGGTGCAGGCGGCCCTGCAGGGCGCCTCCTCGCGCACCGAAAGCATCGTGGCCTCGATCGTCGGGGCCGTGACGCTGCTGGTCACGGCGTCGGGCGTCTTCGGCGAGATGCAGGCGGCGCTCAACGTTGTCTGGCGCACCGAACCGCGGGCTATCACCGTTTCTCGCCTCGTGCGCGCCAGGATCGTGTCCCTCGGCCTCGTCGCGGCGCTCGGTTTCCTGCTCCTGGTCTCCCTGGTGATCAGTGCGGCCCTTGCCGTCATTGGCGCCTGGGTCAATGCGCGCCTGGCGTTCGGAACGCTCATGCTCGGCGCGCTCAACGCGGTTGTGTCGTACCTGCTGATTGCCGTGCTGTTTGCTGCCATTTACAAGGTGCTGCCGGACACGCGGCTGGCGTGGCGCGACGTGGTGGTCGGCGCGCTGCTGACCGCGCTGCTGTTCAACATCGGCAAGGCGCTGATCGCCCTCTACCTGGCCCGCAGTGCGATTGCTTCGAGTTACGGCGCGGCCGGTGCGCTGATCATTCTGCTGCTGTGGATCTACTACTCG
The DNA here is from genome assembly GCA_945897825.1 of Asaia bogorensis. GTDB lineage: Bacteria > Pseudomonadota > Alphaproteobacteria > Acetobacterales > Acetobacteraceae > CAMDGX01. Next base: position 24,335 of record CAMDGX010000042.1, read on the forward strand.
GCGCAGATCTTCCTGTTCGGCGCCGAGCTGACCAAGGTTTATGCCGCATGGCGGGGCACCAGGGCCGCGCGGCGCGCGCTGGCCTGATCCCGCGGCCGGGACATCCGATGAACGTTTTTGGTGCTCAGCGGACCGGGCGGACGCCGTCGTCCCAACCGTGCTGGCGGGCGAGTGCTGCGATCCCGTCGGGGTTGTAGCGGGGCATCTCTTCCAGCTCTTCACGCGAAAGGTCGAGCCGCGCGCGGCCGGCGACCGAGGCGGGGCCCAGTTGCAGCCGCTCGATCGGCACCACGGTTCGTCGCTCGCCCAGGCCCCAGACGCCGCCCCATTGCACGATGGCGGCGCGGACCCGCCCGGAGGGTTCGGCGAGGAAGTTGTCGATGCGGCCGACATCACTGCCGCTTGCACCCACCACCGCGGTGCCGACCAGCGGGGCGATGCGATCGGCCTGGATGCCGGCCGAGGCGTCGTCGCCGAGGGTCGGCACGGTCGGTGGCGCGGGGGCCTGCGCGGTCTGTTCCTGGACCTGCGGCGGCCTTTGCGGCTCGCGGGTTGTCAGCGCCGGGATGTCGAGCCCAGGGCGCAGGGCCGCCACGCTGTCGGAGGCGCTGCGCAGCAGCGCCTGGGCGCGCTCGGCGGCGCGTGCCTCGACGGCGGCCAGCGCCTCCGACAACTCGCCCTGGGCCCGCTCCAGCCCCGCATGGTGCGGGGCGGGCACGGGCAGGCCGTGCAGCATGCCCTGGGCCCGGGCAACGGCCGCGCGGACCTGCTCCCAATCCGGTGTTGCTTCGCCGAGTTGGCGTTCGGACTCGCGCAGCGACTGGACGGCGCCGCGCAGCTGTTCCTGCAGCGCATGGTCGGCGCGGCTTTGGCCCGATGCCGGTGGCAGGGTTTGGGCGTGGGGCGGGGAGGGCAGGGCGACCGCAATGAGGCCGGCGATGGCAACGGCGCGGAAAGGCAGCAGAGGCGGGCGGCGCATGGCGAGATCTCCCGTGTCGCGGGATCGGACGGCGACGGGGATGCAACGCGCCGGGGCGCCGCGGGCTCCCGCCGCGGGCCGCCGGATGTCCGGCGTGCCGTTGCCTGCCGCTGGTCGCGTGGGTTGCGCAACGAACAATGACACATGAGGGCGGGAGGAGAATTGCCGGAGGGAGCGCGCCCGGATATGAACCATTGCCGCGGCGAGTAACCCACCGGTCACCGCGTAACCCGCGAGCGGGAAGGCCCGTGCTCAGTGACCACAAGACGCATCGGTCGGCGTCAATCCGTCTTGGCGAATGGCAACCGAGGCGTTGCTTCCGGCTGCGGCATGGCACGCGATTGTTCCCCAGCATGCATCGCTTCGTGGCTTGCACCGGCCGCGCGGTAATCGGCCTGTTTGGCGCGCGATCCATTGGTCGGTGATTCCCGATGCCTGGACAATCGGCCTGTGTAGAAGTAATATCATAATGAAATACAGCTTCGGTGAACGTGGTGTGTATACAGTGGTTCGACTGACTCGGATCTGCAGGGCGAAAGTGGACCAAGTTTGCGATAAGAACCCCGAATGCGGTAACGGAGAATTTGACCTGAGGATCCCGCCTGTCTGGGAGGCGGACGCTTCTGTCGGGGACGCAGGAGGAGTGGGCGTGATCAGCAGCGCACCTGGCCGGGCCGGGCAATCCATCCTCGCGGTTCGTTGGGGCTAGCATGGACAAGTCTTTCCTGAAGGGACTTGCAGCCCTTGAGCACCTCGCCCAGAGCGACACGCCGCTGGGAGTGACGCGGCTTGCGGCGTTGATGGGCGTCACCAAGAGCAACGCCCATCGACTGCTCACGGCGCTTGTGTCTGCCGGGTATGCCGAGCCCTCTCAGCAGCGCGGCGGCTACCTGCCGAGCTTGAAGTTGTGGCGGCTGGGCGCGCAGATCGTGGCGCGGCTGGACGTGAAGGCCATCGCCGCCCCCCACCTGGCCCGGCTCGTCGCGGAAACGCAGGAGACGGCGAACCTCGCCGTGCTTGATGGGCCCTGCATGGTCTATATCGATCGTGTCGAGACCGATACGTATGTCCGGGCCTACAACCGCATTGGCGATCTGCACCCCGCCCACTGCACCGGTACCGGCCTTGCGCTGCTGGCCCATGCCCCCGAGGAGCTTGTCGCCCAGGCGACGGCGGAGCTGCGCCGCTTCACCCCCGCCACGCTGACCACTCCGGAGGACCTGGCCGCGCGCCTGGAACTGGTCCGCAGGCAGGGCTTTGCCGCAACCCGGTCCGAGTTCCGGCCGGGCATCAACTCCATCGCGGCGCCGATCCGCGGTGCCCATGGCCGCGTCGTGGCTGCACTGGGGCTTTCCGGCCCCGCCGAGCACTTCCGCCCGGTGCGGGTGAAGTCGCTGGCCCCGCGCGTCATCGCGGTCGCGGAGAAGGTTTCGCGCCTGCTCGGTGCCCCCGCCCCCTGACTTCGTCGGCTTGACTGGCTCCCACCCGGATCATACGATTTCCATATTGTGCATCTAAGTTCCATATATTGGAACATTGAGAGGGTGTGACATGAAGCCGATCACAAGCCGCAGCGCCTGGAAACGCGCCGACCTGGAGGCCGACACCTCCTGGCTGTTCGAGCTGAGTCAGCGCTGGATCGATGAGATCGACACTGCCGTCGTCAATCTGCGTCGCATTGGCGCGACGCTGGACTCCATGACCCGCGACGACGTCCCGCTGCCCACCCTGGCGCCGGAGCTTGCCCGGCGCATGTGGGGCGAGGTCTGCCATGGCCGCGGCTTCAACGTCATGCGTGGCCTGCCGATCGCGAAATACTCCGACGCGGAGGCCGCCATGATCGTCTGGGGCCTCGGCCAGCACCTGGGGCAGGGCGTCTCGCAGAACGCCACCGGCGACAAGCTTGGTCACGTGTTCAACCAGGGCAAGGACTACGAGGCGCTCAATGTCCGCGGCTACCAGACCAACCATGAGCTGAAGTTCCACACCGATTCCGGCGACCTGCTCGGGCTCATGTGCCTGCGCCGCGCCAGGTCCGGCGGGCTCTCCTCCATCTCGAGCGCGCACACGCTCTACAACACCATTCTTGCGGAGCATCCCGAATACATGCCGCTCTTCCTGCGCGGTTTCGAGTTCGACCGCCGCGGCGAGGAGACGCCGTTCCAGCAGCCCGTCTCGGGCAAGCTGCCCATCTTCGCCGACGTGGATGGCGACCTCTCGATCCGCTACGTCCGCCAGGCGATCAAGACCGCGCGGCCCAAGCTCGGGATGCAGTTCACCGAGGAGGAACTGGCCGCGCTCGACTTCTTCGACAGCATCTCGATGCGCGATGACGTGAGGTTCTCCATGATGCTGGAGCCCGGCGACATGCAGTGGGTGAACAACTACACCGTGCTGCACTCCCGTACCGAATACGAGGACAACCCCGAGCCGGGCCGCGAGCGCCACATGCTGCGGCTTTGGATCAAGCTGCATGGCTGGCGCAAGCTCGACCTCGTGCAGCTGGACCACGACCCGCAATCCGGCTGGAGCCGCCGCGACGGCATTCTTCCGAGGGGTTGGACCATGCGCGACGGCCGCCTCCAGGCCGCCGAATGAGCGCGATCGAGCCCTGGCGCCTGGACGCCACCGCGCTTGCGACCGGTATCCGCCAGGGTCGTCTGACGGCCCGACAGGCGCTGGAATCGGTGCTGGATCGCGTCAATGCGATGAACCCGCGCGTGAACGCGCTGCCGCTGGTCCTGTCGGCCGAAGCCCGGGCAGCCGCCGATGCCGCCGATGCCGCGCAGCGCCGTGGCGACCGGCTGGGGCCGCTGCATGGGGTGCCCGTCAGCGTCAAGATCAACGTGGACCAGAAGGGCCAGCCCAACGACAACGGCGTGGTTGCCTTTCGCGATGCAATCGCCACCGACGACAATCCGGCGGTGGCCAACCTCCGACGCGCCGGCGCAATCCTGTTCGCGCGCAGCAACTCCCCCGCCTTCGCCCTGCGCGGACACACCGACAACGACCTGCATGGCGCCACGCACAATCCGCGCGACCGCGCGCTCGTCTCCGGTGGCTCCAGCGGCGGCGCCGCGGTGGCGGTGGCCACCGGCATGGGGCCGATGGCGCTCGGCACCGATTTTGGCGGCTCCATTCGCGGGCCGGCGCACGTCAACGGCATCGTCGGGCTTCGACCGACGCCGGGACGCATCCCGAACGTGAATCCGTCCGCCGCCGTCGCGCGCCCGCTCTCCAACCAGCTCATGGCGGTTCCCGGCCCGCTCACCCGCAGCATTCGCGATGCGCGGCTGGGGCTGGAAGCGATGGCCGCGGCCGACCCGCGTGACTACCGCCACACCGATGTACCCCTGCGCGGGCCCGCGCCGAACCGGCCGATCCGCGTCGCGCTTGTCCCGGCCCCGGACGGCGCGCCGATCGCCTCCGAGGTCGCCGAGGCGATCCGCCGTGCCGGGCGACTGCTGGAGCAGGCGGGCTATGCGGTCGAGGAGGCCGCCCCGCCCTCCATCACCGACACGGCCGAGCTCTGGTACCGTATCCGCACCACCGAAGGCTGGCACCTCTCCCGCGCCGGCATCATGCGCCACGCCGATGCCGATGCCCGGCGTGTGCTCGAGCTGATGATGGAATACCACGCGCCGCTCGACCTTCCCGGATATCTCGCCGCCTGGGTCGAGCGCGATCGCATGTGCGACGCCTGGCAGCGCTTCTTTGCCACCCACCCGCTGGTGGTCATGCCCAGCACCGGCGGCCCCCCGCCCGGCGTTGGCGACGACCACCGGGATCTTGCCGCGGCCACCCGTATCCGCACCACGCACCGGTTCCAGAATGTCGCGCCCTTGCTCGGCATTCCGGCGCTGGCAATGCCGATGGGCGGCGTCGACGCGTGGCCGACTGGCGTGCAGATCATGTCAGCGCGCTACCGCGAGGATCTCATCCTCGACGCGGCCGAGGTGATCGAGGCCGCGCTCGGCATTCCCGAACCCATCGACACGAGCTGGTAGGTGCCCATGTCCAGTGACCTCGGCCGCACAGGCCAAATCTCCCGCCGCGCCGTGCTGGGCGGAACAGCTGCGGCGATGTCGGCCCCCGCGATCGCACAGGGCGGCAACGCCCGCCTGCTGCGCTTCGTGCCACACACGGCCCTCACCTCGCTCGACCAGCTGTGGTCGAACGCGCTGATCTCCGCCCACCATTCCTACATGGTGTACGACCAGCTCTTCGGCATCGACGCCAAGCTCGTCGCGCATCCGCAGATGCTGGCCGGCTACGAGGTGTCGGCCGATGGGCTGCACTGGAAGTTCGCGCTGCGCGATGGCCTGGCCTTCCACGACGGCGAGCCGGTCCTCGCGCGGGACTGCGTCGCCTCCATCATCCGCTGGTCCAAGCGCGACCTGTTCGGCATGTATGTCGCGAGCCTCGCCATGGAGGTGAAGGCCACCGGCGACCGCAGCTTCGAGCTGCGCATCAACAAGCCCTTCGCGCACCTGGCCTATGCCATGGGTTCCAGTGCCTGCCACATCATGCCCGAGCGCATCGCCGTTCCGGACGTGTCGCGCGGCATCCGCGAAGCCATCGGCAGCGGCCCCTACCGCTTCCTCGCCGACGAGTGGGATTCGGGCGCCCATGTCGCCTATGCCCGCAATGAGAAATACGTGCCGCGCAACGAGAAGCCGGACGTGCTCGCCGGCGGCAAGGTCACGCATTTCGACCGTGTGGAATGGAAAATCCTGCCGGAGCCGAACACCGCGGCCAATGCGCTGATCAAGGGCGAGGTCGACTGGCTGGAGCGTCCGCACACTGACCATGTCGGAAGGCTGCGCACCGCGCGCGGCATCACGGTGCAGAAGCTCGACCCGTTCGGCTGGATGGGCATGGTGATCTTCAACCTGCGCCGCCCGCCCTTCGACAACCCGACGGTGCGGCGCGCCGTGCTGCTGGCCATGGACCAGAAGGAGTATCTGCAGGCCGTCATTGGCGACTACCCCGACCTCGTGAACCCAGGCGTCGGTTGGTTCACCGGCGGCACGCCGCTGGCCACGCTCAAGGGTGTCGAGCATCTGGCGAAGGGCCCCGACATCGATGCCGCGCGCCGGCTCGTCAAGGAGTCGGGCTATGACGGCGCCCGGGTTGTCCACCTGGCGGCCGGCGACATTCCCATCAACACCGCCATGGGCCAGATGACCGCCGAGCTCTACCGCCGCATCGGGCTCAACGTCGTCTACACCAGCGTCGACTGGGGCATGCTGGTCGCGCGCATCCAGAACCCGGATCCGGGCAACGAATGGGCCAGCTACAATGCCGGCTGGACCGGAATCACGACCGCGAACCCCGGCGGCCATCGCCCGATGATGGGCAATGTGCCCAACCCGCAGCTGGAAGCCCTGCGCACCGCCTGGCTATCCGCGCCGGACCTCGCCACCCAGCAGCGCGCCGCCGAGGCGCTGCAGGTGGCCGCCGCGCAGGCGCCTGGCGCGGTGCCGTTCGGCCAGTATTTCCTGCCGCACGCGCACAAGTCGGACCTCACGGGCTTCACGCCGGCCGCGGTCGTCCCCTTCTGGGGCGTGCGGCGGGCCTAGCGGTGGAACCGGCGCCCAGCATCTTCGTCGCGCGGCGGATCGTCACGCTCAACCGCAGCATCCCGCAGGCCACCCACATGGCGGTGCGGGAAGGCCGCATCCTTGGGCTCGGCGGCGCCGAGCTGCTGGAGCGGTTTCCCGGCAGGATCGATGACCGCTTCGCGGACCAGGTGCTGATCCCCGGGTTCGTCGAGGGTCATGGCCACACCAGCGCCGGGCTGATGTGGCGCGATCCGTATGTCGGCTTCTTTGCGCGCACGGCGCCGGACGGCGCGCGCCACGCGGGCCTCACCAGCATCGCCGCCGTGGTGGCGCGACTGAAGCAGCTTGACGCGACCCTGCCGGACGGCGCGCCGCTGGTGGCCTGGGGTTTCGACCCGATCTACTTCGACGGCCCGCGCATGACGCTGGCCGATCTCGACGCGGTCTCGACCTCGCGGCCGATCCTCGTGGCGCACATCTCCGGGCACATCCACAACGTCAACTCCATCGTCATGCAGCGCGCCGGCTTCTCGCGCGACAGCAACCTCGACGGGCTGATGCGCGACGGCCACGGCAACCTCACCGGTGAGCTCCAGGGCCCCGCGGTCATGGGTCGCGGCGCGCGCGCCACCGGCCATGCCGGGCTGCAGCGCATCCTCGACGTCGCGGCCTTGTGCGACTACGGCCGGATCGCCCAGCGCGTGGGGGTCACCACCTCCACCGACCTTGTCAATGCGCTCGACGAACCGAACGTCGCCGCCATGTGCGCCGCCACCGCCGAGCCTGACTACCCGATCCGGCTGGTCCCGGCGATGCGCGCGCGCGACTACTCGGTGCAGGACGGGATCGCACGCATCACGGCCCTGCGCCCACGCTCCACCGACAAGCTCTTCTTCGGCATGGTCAAGCTGGTGGTCGACGGCTCGATCCAGGGCTTCACGGCCCGGCTGCGCTGGCCCGGCTACCACAACGGCAACCCGAACGGGCTGTGGTACGTGGCCCCTGCGGAACTGGCGGACATCGTCGCTGCGTATCACCGCGCTGGCGCCCAGCTGCACATCCACACCAACGGCGACGAGGCCAGCGAACTCGCCACGGAGATGGTCGCACGTGCCGTCGCCGCCCACCCGCGCCCTGACCACCGTCACACGCTGCAGCACTGCCAGATGGCGGACGAGGCGATCTTCCGCCGCATGGCCGCTGCCGGCATGTGCGTGAACCTCTTCGCCAACCACATCCACTACTGGGGCGAGCAGCACGATGCGCTCACCATGGGCCCCAGCCGCGCCGCCCGCCTCGATGCCTGCGCCACTGCGCTGGCCTGCGGCGTTCCGATGTCGATCCACTCCGACACGCCGGTCACGCCGCTCGATCCGCTGTTCACCATGTCGTGCGCGGTCAATCGCCTCACAGCCGCCGGGCGCGTCCTTGGCCCGGCGGAGCGCATCAGCCCGCTCGCGGCGCTGCATGCGGTGACGCTGGGCGCCGCCTACACCCTCAAGCTGGACCATCTGGTCGGCAGCCTCGATGTCGGCAAGTTCGCGGACTGCGCCGTTCTCGCCGACGACCCGCTTGCCGTCGATCCGCTCGCCATCAAGGACATCCCCGTGCGCGCCACCATCCTCGGCGGCCAGGTCCTCATGCCCCCTTCGTGCTCCTGAGGAACACCCCCATGCCCGACGGCAACAACAGCCGAGCCGACCTGATCCGCCGCCGCGATCGGGCCATGTCGGCCTCGGTCAAGACCTTCCCGATCTTCCCCCGGGATCCGATGGTGCTGACCCGCGGCGAGGGGCAGTACGTGTTCGACGACACCGGCCGCCGCTACCTCGACGGCACGGCGCAGAACCTCTGCATCAGCCTGGGCTTCGGCCATCCGCTGACCATGGCAATGGCCGGTGCGCAGATGCAGGCGATGCAGCATTGCACGACGCTGTTCTACAACGAGACACAGGTGCTCTACGCGGAGGAACTGGCCGCCACGATGCCGCCGGACAGCGGCGACTGGGTGGTCCACCTGGTGAACAGCGGCGCCGAGGCGATCGATCTCGCCTTCACGATGGCCCGCGTCTTCACCCGCAACTTCGAGATCCTCACGCTGCGCAACGGATATCACGGGTTGCAGATGGGCGCGCTGGGCTCCACGGCGTTCGCCACCTGCCGTCCCCCGATCCCGCCGCCGGCGGGCTTCGTGAGCGTTCACCATCCCGATCAGTACAAGGGCGTCTTCGGACCCGGCGTGGATCCCTACCTGGCCGAGATCGAACGCACCATCTCGGCGGCCACATGCGGCGCCGTCGCGGCCATGATCTTCGAGCCGATCCAGGGCTTCGGCGGCGTGGTGCCGATGCCGCCAGGCTACCTCGCGGCGGCGGCGGAGATGGTGCGCCGGGCCGGCGGCCTGGTGATCATGGATGAGGTTCAGACAGGCTTCGGCCGCATGGGTTCGCATTACTGGGGTTTTGCAGCGCACGATGTGATGCCGGATATCGTGGTTCTCGGCAAAGGCATGGGCAATGGCTTCCCGATCTCCGGCGTGATCGTTCGCCGCGAGATCGCCGATGCGTTCGCGCAGACGAGGTTCTTCAATACCTTTGGCGCCAACCCTGTCGCCGTGGCGGCCGCGCGCTCGGTGATACGAGCGATCGCGGAGGAGGGCCTGCAGGCCCAGGCCGCCGCCCGGGGCGCGCAGCTTGAAGCGGGGCTTCGGGCCCTGCAATCGCGCCATCCCCTGATCGGCGACGTGCGCGGATGCGGCCTGATCATGGGGTTCGAACTTGTGCGTGACCACATCACGAAGATGCCCGCGACCGAGGCGGCGGAGCATGTGCAGGATGCCCTGCGCGCGGCGGGATACATCTGCGTCCGCGGAACGCCGGGGCGCAACGTGTTCCGGGTCAACCCGCCGCTCTGCATCACGGCTGCCGACATCGCCGGGCTGCTCGAGGCGCTCGACAATGCGCTGGCCAGTGCGCAACGCCAGTACGGCACCACCTGACTGCCGGTCATCGCGTGCGCTGGGATGGATTGGGCAGCCGCCGCTTCCCCCTGAACTCACCCTTGAGACCAGTTGGCAACGGGGAAAGCCATCGTCGTTCCGGCCCTTCCTGACGAGGCGGGAGCATGGACGAGCCGGACGTCCAAGGCTCCGAACCTTGCGGTGCCGCCGGGTGCGGCGACGCAGTTGGAGGTGACCGTCTGGGTGGTCCCGGTCCGCAGCCCGTCGCACAAACCGCTGACCGGGTTGGACCGCCAGCAGCCGGTATTGCCGGGGATGGCGCTCAGCACGCCGATCCGGTTCGGCACGCGGCGAACGCCGGCCCGCAGGAACGTGGCGCGCGGGTGGATCTGGCCGGCGTCTCGTGGAGCCTGCAGTTGATCCAGGGCGCAGCGGATATTTCTATGCCACCTCGAAAGCTGCGCTGCGGGCGCAGACGAGGGACAGCATCCGGAAGCGTGCGCCGGGCAAAATCTCTCAACAGATACTGCGACGCCTGTGGGTGATTGACGGGCGCGTGAGGAATGGCGCCTGATACCGGTGGTGAACCGTTCGGATAACTGCCGCCCAAGAACGCGGCCCCGGCCGCCGCGGAACAGCAGGGAGAGTATCATGGACGGTATTGAGCGCGTCGTCCGGGCAATTGATCGGCTCAACAAAGCCGTGGGATGGGCAGTGGCTTGGCTGACGCTGGTCACCGTGCTGGTCTGTGGTACCGTGGTAGTGCTTCGCTACGCCGCGGGGATCGGCCAGATCTGGATGCAGGAACTCTACATCTGGACGCATGCGCTGACGTTCCTGCTGGCGGCGGGCTTCGCCTCGCTGCTGAACGCGCATGTCCGGGTGGACATCGTCTATGCGCGGCTGAGCCCGCGGGGGCGGGCCTGGGTTGAGCTGTTCGGCGTGGTGTTCCTGCTGATGCCGTGGCTCGGGCTGCTGGCGTGGACGTCGTGGACGTATGTTGCCTATTCCTGGGCGACCGGCGAGGTTTCGGTGCAGAGCAACGGGATGCCTGGGGTGTACGTGCTGAAGTCGGGGCTGCTGGCCTTCGTGCTGTTGCTGGGGCTCCAGGGGATCGCCTGGATCGGGCGGTCGCTGCTGGTGCTGGGCGGGCGAACGCCGCCGCCGAGCGAGACCCTCGCCGGCCCGATCGGCTGAGGGCGCGCGATGTCTCCCGTCGTCATCGGCGAGATCCTCGCCGTCCTGCTGTTCGTGGTCGGCACATTCGGGGTGATGCTGGGCTATCCCATCGCCTTCACGCTGGCCGGCTTCTCGCTGATGTTCGCGGTGCTGGGCTGGGCGTTCGGCGCCTTCGACCTGATCATCCTGACCAGCCTGCCGTCGCGCTATTTCGGGCTGATGACCAACGAGGTGCTGGTGGCGGTGCCGCTGTTCATCTTCATGGGCGCGGTGCTGGAGCGTTCGAAGATCGCCGAGGCGCTCCTGGAGACGATGGGGCAGCTGTTCGGGCCGATGCGCGGAGGCCTCGCGATCTCGGTGGTGCTGGTGGGCGCGCTGCTGGCCGCCTCGACCGGCGTTGTCGGGGCGACCGTCGTCACCATGGGCCTGCTCAGCCTGCCGGCGATGATGCGCGCCGGCTACGACCCGAAGCTGGCAACCGGGGTGATCTGCGCCTCCGGCACGCTGGGCCAGATCATTCCGCCTTCGGTGATCCTGATCTTCATCGGCGACCTGCTCATGGGCGCGAACCAGCTGGCCTCCCAGCGCACCGGCAAGGCGCTCGACCCTGTCTCGGTCGGCGACCTCTTCGTCGGCGCGTTCATTCCCGGCATGGCGCTGGTGGGGCTCTACATCCTCTACATCCTCGCCCTGGCCGTGGTGCGTCCGAAAACCTGCCCGCCGATGGTCATGGACGCGGCCGAGCGGGCCAGCCTGCCAAGGCGCTTCCTGCGTGCGCTGATGCCGCCGCTGGCGCTGATCGTGGCGGTGTTGGGCTCGATCCTGCTGGGCTTCGCGACGCCGACCGAGGCGGCGTCGATCGGGGCGATCGGGGCGATGATCCTGGCGGCGATCAACCGCGCATTCTCGTGGCAGATGCTGCTGGGGGCGATGCGCAACACGGCGGTGATCAGCGCGCTGGTGTTCGCCATCGTGCTCGGCGTGTCGGTGTTCTCCCTGGTGTTCCGCGGCCTCGGCGGCGAGCACCTGGTGGAGGAACTGCTGACCGGGGTCCCGGGCGGGGAGTTCGGCGCGGTGATGGCCGTGATGGCGGTGATGTTCGTGCTCGGCTTCTTCATGGACACGATCGAGATCGTGCTCATCGTGGTGCCGATCACCGCACCCGCGCTGATCGCCATGGGGGTGGACCCGCTGTGGCTCGGGGTGATGATCGGCGTGAACCTGCAGACGGCGTTCCTCACGCCGCCGGTCGGGTTCTCGCTGTTCTACATGCGCGCGGTGGCGCCGGCGTCGATCCGCACGAGCGACATCTACCGCGGCGCAATACCGTTCGTGATGCTGCAGCTGGTGGCGATCGCCGTGCTGTGGATGGCCCCGCAGCTGGCAACCTGGCTGCCGCGGGTGGTGTTCCCGGCCTCGGTGCCGATGGTGGTGGAGCCGGGGAGCCCCAGCCGCTCGGTGCTCGACGACATCCTGGGCGCGCCGCCGACGTCGACCCCGGCGCCGGGTGCGGCCTCGCCGCTGGACGACCTGCTGGGGCGCCCGGCGACGGGCGGGGACGGGCAGGCGCCGGCGAACGATCCGGTTCTGGACCGGCTGATGCGGCGGGCGTGAAGGCTGGGCGCTGCCCGGACCCGCCAGGTCCGGCGCGCGCCTTTGCGCGACGGGCCGGGCCCCTGGACCCCATTCCTTCAAAGGAATGGGGTCCAGGGGTCCGGCCCCAGCAGTTCCCCGTGGCGCGGCAGGGCGCCGCGACGGCAGCGCCCTGGCCTCGCTCAGGTCGGGCGGAAGCCGATCAGGCGAGCGTTGAGGTATTCCTGCATGCCGATGCGCGTCCAGGCCATCTGCTCGCGCAGGAACTTGTAGTAGCTGTCGAGAATCCTGCCGGTGAGCGGGTCGCCGCCGTCGCGCAGTTCCTTCAGCACCTCGGTCCAGGCGCCGCCATAGGCGCGGACGAAGTCGTCCGGCAGCTTGCGGAGCTGGACATTGTGCTGACGGATCAGCACTTCGAGCGCGCCGGCGTTGCTGGCGTCGTTCTCGGCGGTGAGCTGGACATGCTCGTCACCGCAGGCGTAGGCGAAGATCTGCTGGATGTCCTTGGGCAGAGCATCCCATTTCGCCTTGTTCACCGTCATTTCGTTGATGACCGAGGGCTCGTGCATGCCGGGCCAGTGGTAGAATTTCGTCACCTTGTAGAAGCCGGCGGCGAGGTCCTGCCAGGGCCCGACCCACTCGGTGGCGTCGATGGCGCCCGATTGCAAGGCGCCGAAGATCTCGCCGACCGGCAGGTTGACGATGGTGGCGCCGAGCTTGCGCAGGGCATCGCCGCCGAGTCCGGGGATGCGCATCTTAAGGCCGCGAACGTCGGCGGCGGACTTGATCTCGCGGTTGAACCAGCCGGCCATCTGCACACTGGTGGAGCCGCAGGCGAAGGGCTTGAGGCCGAAGGGGGCGTACGCTTCCTCCCATGCCGCCTGGCCGCCGCCGTAGCGCAGCCAGGCCATCTGCTCGTAGTTGGTCATGCCGAAGGGGACGGTGGTGAAGACGCTGAGGATCTTCGACTTGTTCTGCCAGTAGTAGGGCGTGGAGTGCATGCAGTCGGCGGTGCCGCGCTGAACGGCGTCGAATGCCTCGAAGGCGGGGACGAGTTCGCCGGCCGCGAAGACGCGAATGGAGAGGCGGCCGTTGGTTGCGTCGCTGATGGTCTTTGCGAAGCGCTCGACCATGGTGCCGCCGCCTGGGAAGAGTTTTGGCCAACTCGTCACCATGCGCCACTCGATCCGACCCTGCGAAACGGCGGGGGTGGCCAGTGTTGTGGCGGCTGCCGTTGCAGCAAGGCCGCCGACCGCCTGCCGGCCGAGCCGACGGCGTCCGATATTGTTCGTAGACATTGGTTCTCCCTGTTTCTTGAATTTGTCACTTCGCGGCGTGGCGCAGAAGCCGCCCGAGTCCCGCTCCGTGGTCTCCGAGCGGCACACCGGCCGGGCAACCCCGTTTCGTGGCAGGAAAGCTATCGCGCCGAAATGCAGGGTTCAACTCCGAACGCTTCGATGACATCGCCTTCAATCGGGGGAGCGTGTAGCCCCAGCACCAGTGTCAGTCGGCACGCAGGAGCGGCTCTCACTCACCTTCGCTGCAGTTTGGTCCTGCAAGTCCAGATTGGCTCGTCGAGACGGGCAGGGAGAAAATCGAGACCGGCGCTGCCATGCATCTGCGGTTTGACGAGCTTGAGCTTGGTGTTCCGGCCTTCGGTCTGGCCGTTCGACCATGCCGGGGTGAACGCCGCAGTGACCGCGGAGAGGTCGGCCTTGTTGCCTCTGGCAAACGATGCCAGCAAGCTCCCGGCCGTTTCATTCAGCCGCGGCGGCAGTGTGCGGATGGCAGTGTGGCCGTCGTGACGCCGGATGTGGCTTTCATCATGCCAGGACAGCCACCGTGGCAGCGATGGCGAGCAGCACGCGATGTGCAGAGGGGGCAGGAGGGCGACCTGATGGTGTCCGCAAAGACGTTTCGGGACATGGCCGGGTGCCTATGTATGTCCTGGAGAGGCAATGCTTGGCCCCCAATGGCTCGGGAGCTGAAATATAGCAGGGCTTGGGGCCAATTGCAGGTGGAACGATGTTGGTCAAAAGGCTGGTCTAGGAGGGGTCTTAGGGGGCCCTAGAAGTCTGCAACTTCAACAGGTAAGGAAGTTGGCGGAGGGAGTGCGCCCGGATTCGAACCTTCGCTGTGCGCCGGGAGGCCGGCAGGTGGTAGTGGATGAAAGAGCCATACGTCGAAGGAGTAGCCGCCCACGACGACCCCGAGTCATGCGTTGTCACTCGCGAGGGTGCCGGCGAAGCGTTGACAGGGGCACTGGCAAGCTGGGTATTGAGCCGCGAAAAGTTGAAACTCCAGGGCGCTGACGCTGTAGAGAAAAGCGGAAAGCAACACGGCGTGCACCGCCATG
>CAMDGX010000043.1 GCA_945897825.1 Asaia bogorensis
GTGCGCGAGCTGGAGAACCTCATGCACCGCCTCGCCGCCCTCTGCCCGGACGAGGTGGTTGGCTCGACGGCGGTGCGCGGCGAACTGCGGGAGATCGACTATGGCGCGGCGCCGGAACATCCCGGCGAGACCGACCTGGTGCAGGAGCCGCTGGCCCGCGCGGTCGAGCGGCACATCCGCCAGTTCCTCGCCGCCCACGGCGACGCGATCGGGCTGTCGGACATCTATGACCGTGTGCTGGCCGAGGTGGAGCGGCCGCTGATCCGCATGACGCTGGCGGCGACGCGCGGCAACCAGATCAAGGCCGCCGCCATGCTGGGGCTGAACCGCAACACGCTGCGCAAGAAGATCCGCGACCTCGACATCCCGGTCATCCGCGGCGTCGCCTGAGGCGCGCGATGGACGCCACCCCGACCCTGCACCCCGTACCGGACCCGGTCGCGGCAGCCCCGCCCCGCCGGGCGGCCAGCCTGCGCGCGCGCCTGGCCCGGCTGGGCGAGGTGCTGGTCGGGCGCGTGGCCACCCTGGTGCTGGCGGCGGTGGCGCTGGCCCTCGGCGTTGCCACCTTCGCCGTGCTGGCCCGGCCGGTGCAGGGGCCGAACCAGGTTTTCGCGCTGATCCTGGCGAACCTTGTCGTGGTGCTGCTGTTGGTGGCGCTGCTGGCGGCGCGTATCACACGGGTGTGGATGGAGCGCCGGCGGGCGGCGGCCGGGGCGCGGCTGCATGTGCGGCTGGTGCTGCTGTTCAGCGTGGTGGCGGTGACGCCGGCGATCGTGGTGGCGGTGTTTTCCACCCTGTTCTTCAACCTGGGTATCCAGGCCTGGTTCGCCGAGCCGGTCCGCACCGCGCTGCAGCAGAGCCTGTCGGTGGCGCGGGGCTATGCCGAGGAGCACCGCAACAATATCCGCGCCGATGCGCTCGGCATGTCCGCCGACCTGGTGCGCGGCGGGCTGCGGCTGATGTCGACCGACCCGAACGGGTTCCTGAACTTCCTGGCCACCCAGACCGGGCTGCGCGGGCTGACCGAATCGGCGATCTACGAGCCCGTAACCGGCCAGGTGATCGCCTCGGCCGGCAGCATGACCGGGTTCGACAGCGTGATCCCGCCGGAATGGGCGACCGAGATGGCCCGCTCCGGCGATGTCGCCGTGCTGGCCAGCGAGGACCAGACCAAGGTGCGCGGCGTGGTGCTGATGGAGACCACGCCGCAGCTGATGCTGGTGATCGGCCGGCTGGTCGATCCGGCTATTCTCGACCACATCGTCAAGACCGAGCGCGCCGTGGAGGTGTACGACCGGCTGGACCAGAACCGGACCGGGCTGCAGGTCACCTTCGCCGTGGTGTTTGCGCTGGTGGCGCTGGCGGTGCTGGCGGCGGCAGTTTTGCTCGGCCTGGTGCTGGCCAACCAGATCGCCCGCCCGGTCGGCAGCCTGATCACCGCGGCCGAGCGGGTGCGGGCCGGGGACCTGACGGTGCGGGTCACGGAGGTGGATACCGGCGACGACATCGCCGGGCTGTCGCGCGCCTTCAACCGCATGACGGGCCAGCTTTCGGCCCAGCGCGGCGAGCTGATGGACGCCTACAGCCAGATCGACGAGCGCAGGCGCTTCACCGAGACGGTGCTGTCGGGCGTTTCGGCCGGGGTGATCGGGCTGGACCCCGAGGGGCGGATCGAACTGCCCAACCGCGCGGCGGCCGCCTTGCTCGGCCGCGACCTGCTGCGCGAGATGGGGCGCAAGCTGGCCGAGGTGGTGCCGGAATTCGCCCCGCTGCTGGACGCCGCCTTCGCGGCGCCGACGCAGGTGCATACGGCGGAGGTTCACCTGGGGGCTTCCGGCCAGCGCCGCACGCTGTTGCTGCGCATCGGCGCCGACCGCACTGCGCTGCCGCCGGACGCCGAGGGGCATGACCAGCCGGACCGGATCGCCAATTTCGTGGTGACGTTCGACGACATCACCGAGCTGCAATCGGCGCAGCGCAAGGCGGCCTGGGCGGATGTGGCGCGACGGATCGCGCATGAGATCAAGAACCCGCTGACGCCGATCCAGCTTTCCGCCGAGCGGCTGAAGCGGCGCTTCGCGCGGGAGATCACCTCGGACCCCGACACCTTCATCCAGTGCGCCGACACCATCGTGCGCCATGTCGGCGATATCGGGCGGATGGTGGACGAGTTCTCCCGCTTCGCGCGCATGCCGCAGCCGGTGATCAAGCCGGAGGACATCAGCCGGGTCGTGCGCGAGTCGCTGATCCTGCAACGCCAGGCGCGGCCCGACGTGGTGTTCACGACGGACATTCCGGACCAGGGCCCGATCGCCCCCTGCGACCGGCGGCTGCTGGGGCAGGCGGTGACCAACCTGTTGCAGAACGCCGCGGATTCGTTGGCCATGCGCCCCGAGGGGGCGGCGGGGGGGCATATCGCCGTCGGGGTCGCGCTGCATGGCGACGAGGTTGTCATCGTGGTGGCCGATGACGGAATCGGTCTGCCGGGGCAGGATCGGGACCGGCTCACCGAGCCTTACGTCACCCACAAGCCGAAGGGCACCGGACTTGGCCTGGCCATCGTCAAGAAGATCATGGAGGACCATGGCGGACGGATCACGCTGGACGACCGCGTGGCGGAGCCGGACTGGCCGGGAACCGGGGCAGTGGTGTGCCTGTTCCTGCCGCTGCGGCCGCAGGGCTGAGGCGGCCGTGGGAGTGCTCGATGGCGCATGACATCCTGATTGTCGACGACGAGCCGGATATCCG
Organism: Asaia bogorensis; assembly: GCA_945897825.1. Lineage (GTDB taxonomy): Bacteria > Pseudomonadota > Alphaproteobacteria > Acetobacterales > Acetobacteraceae > CAMDGX01. The sequence goes on from CAMDGX010000043.1 coordinate 2,749, forward strand.
GCTGCTGGTCGAGGGGTTGCTGCGCGACGAGGGCTATGACACGCGCCAGGCCGGCGACTCCGACAGCGCGATCGCCGCGTTCCGGGCGCGGCGGCCGTCGCTGGTGATCCTGGATGTGTGGCTGCAGGGCTCGAAGCTCGACGGGCTGGGGATCCTGGAGGTTTTGCAGACCGAGGAGCCGCAGGTGCCGGTGGTGATGATGTCGGGCCACGGGACGATCGAGACGGCGGTGGCGGCAATCCAGCATGGGGCGTACGACTTCATCGAGAAGCCGTTCCAGACCGACCGGCTGCTGCTGATCTGCCGCCGGGCGATCGAGGCGGCGCGGCTGGCGCGGGAGAATGCCGAGCTGCGTCTGCGGGCGGGGGCGGAGAGCGAGCTGACCGGGGAGAGTGCGTCGATCGCGGCCATTCGCGGGGCGGTGGAGAAGGTGGCGCCGACGGGGTCGCGGGTGCTGATCACCGGGCCGGCGGGGTCGGGCAAGGAGGTGGTGGCGCGGATGGTGCATGCCCGGTCGCGGCGGGCGGACGGGCCGTTCATCGCGCTGAACTGCGCCACGCTGGCGCCGGCGCGCTTCGAGGAGGAGCTGTTCGGGGTGGAGGGCGGCGCCGACCCGATGGCGCAGCCGCGGCGGGCGGGAGTGCTGGAGCGGGCGCATGGCGGGACGCTGCTGCTCGACGAGGTGAGCGACATGCCGCTGGAGACGCAGGGCAAGATCGTGCGGGCGTTGCAGGACCAGTCCTTCGAACGGCTGGGCGGGTCGGCGCGGGTGAAGGTGGATGTGCGGGTGCTGGCCATCACCAACAAGGACCTCCAGGCGGAGATCGTCGCGGGGCGGTTCCGCGAGGATCTGTTCTACCGGCTGGCGGTGGTGCCGCTGCGGATGCCGGCGCTGCGGGAGCGGCGCGAGGATGTGCCGGTGCTGGCGCGCTATTTCCTGGCGCGGTCGGCCGAGAATTCCGGGATGGCGGCGCGGGAGCTTTCGACCGATGCGCTGACGGCGCTGCAAGCCTATGACTGGCCGGGCAACGTGCGCCAGCTGCGCAACCTGATGGACTGGCTCGTGATCATGGCGCCAGGCGGGCCGGGGGAGGCGATCCGCGCCGAGATGCTGCCGCCGGAGATCGGCGGGGCGGCGCCGACGCTGTTCAACAGCGACCCCTCGGCGGACATCATGGCGCTGCCGCTGCGCGAGGCGCGGGACCTGTTCGAGACGCAATACCTCCAGGCACAGCTATTGCGGTTCGGGGGGAACATCAGCCGGACGGCGACGTTCGTCGGCATGGAGCGCAGTGCGCTGCATCGCAAGCTGAAGCAGCTTGGCGTGGGCGGGGACGAGCGGACGGCCTAGCTCGGCTGCAGGTTTCCTCAGTCGCATGGAAACAACCGGCGGCGCGGATGTCGGCGTCGGACCGCCGGCTGTCGGCCGCCGCCGCGCGGCGATCGTCATGCAAGAGTCATCCAATTGACGCCGGAAATGGTGTTGAACTGCCACCCGTGACTGGAGAAGTCGAGTCCATATGGAAGTCGACGAACTTCATGACAGTTGTGTGACAGAACAGGACCGGGTCCATAGTGAAGCAATATTCTTATGTCGATGCGGACGGGTCGTTCGATTACCAGCGGTATCGGATGGCGCAGATCGGGGCCAACAAGCAGAAGCTGGGAAGCCAGTGGGTGCGCGAGCCGGTGATCGCCTACCTGGCGCGCTACCTCGCGGCCACGGTGGGGCCGATGTCGTTCGGGCTGTGCCATGGCACGCGGCGCGGGGCGGAGCAGGCGTGGTTCGCGCGGCACCTGGGATGCCGGGTGCTGGGGACGGAGATCTCGGACACCGCGACGCAGTTCGCGGACACCATCCAGTGGGATTTCCACGAGGTGAAGCCGGAATGGCACGGGGCGGTCGACTTCATCTACAGCAATTCATGGGACCATTCGTATGACCCGGTGAAGCTGTTCGGCGCCTGGATGTCGTGCGTGCGGCCGGGCGGGGCGATGATCCTTGAGCATACGCCGTCGCACACCTATGCCGACGAGATGGACCCGCTGGGGATGTCGCTCGACGAATTGGTGGGGATGCTGGACGAGATCGGCGCCGGGCGGTGGGGGGTGGCCGAGGTGCTGGCCGACGGGCCGGTGACCGGGCTGCACGGGCACGAGGCGCGGGCGGTGCATGTGGTGGTGCGGCACCGCGACGCGGCGGCGCGGCGGCGGCCGTTCCTAGGCATCTGCGCGATCGTGAAGAACGAAGGCCCCTATATCCATGAATGGCTGGCCTACCATCGCGCGATCGGCGTCGAGCGGTTCACGATCTACCACAACGCGTCGACCGACAACACGCTGGAGGAGATCCGGCGCTTTCCCTACCCGGTGGACATCATCGACTGGCCGGGCGAGGCGCCGCAGGTTCGGGCCTATCGCGACATGCTGGCGGAGCGGCGGCATTACGCTGAGTGGTGCGCGTTCATCGATGTGGACGAGTTCCTGACGCCGCGGGCCGAGCGCAGCGTGGCCGACATCCTGCGCGCGCAGCCGCCGGAAGTGGGGACGCTGTATGTGCACTGGCTGTTCTTCGGGTCGTCCGGCCATGCCGAGCGGCGGCCAGGGCTGGTAACGGAGCGGTTCCAGCACCGGGCACCGGTGGGATTCGGGCCGAACCGCTACGGCAAGTCGATCGTGCGGATGAGCGGGCGGCCAGAGTTGGAGAGCCCGCATGTGATCGCGGGCGCGCTGCGGGCGGTGAACACGCGCGGCGAGGACATCAGCCGGGGCGACCGGGGGCGGCAGGAGGCGGCGTGCCACGAGGAGGTGGCGCTGCACCACTACTTCACCAAGTCGGTGGAGGAATGGACGCGGCGGCGCGCGCTGGGCCGGCCGGCACTGCCGCTGAACCATCCCGATGCGATCCGTGGCATGGACCAGTTCCGCGCCCATGACCGCAACGAGGAGCTGGACCGGACCGCGGCCGAGGTGATGGCACGGGCGCAGGCCCAGTTCGCTCCCGCAGTCGGCGGCGCCGCGGTGATGCGCGCGCAGGACGGGATGTATGCGGCGCAGTACTGAGCGGTGGATCAGTCGATGCGCTTGAGGGTGGATTTGAAGCGCTGCCAGTTGGCGACGTAGCCGGCGGCGCCGCGGACCATGCGGGCCTGGTTTTCCGGGCCGATCTGGCGGGCGGCCTTGGCGGGGCTGCCGAGGATCATCCAGCCGGGCTCGAAGGCCTTGCCCTCGGTGACCAGGGCGTTGGCGCCGACCAGGCAGCCGTCGCCGATGGTGGCGCCGTTCAGGATGGTGCTGCCCATGCCGATCAGCACGCCGTTGCCGATGGTGCAGCCGTGCAGGATGACCTTGTGGCCGATGGTGCAGTCGGTGCCGATGGTCAGCGGGGAGCCGCTGTCGGAGTGGAGCACCGAGTTGTCCTGGATGTTGCTGCGGGCGCCGATGCGGATCGGGTCGTTGTCGCCGCGGATGACGGCGCCGAACCAGATGGCGGCATCTTCCTCGATGATGACGTTGCCGATGACGTGGGCGTCCGGCGCGATCCAGAAGCGGCCCGAGGCGGGGATCTGGGGGCGGATGCCGTCGAGTTCGTAGAGGGGCATGGTGGGTTCCTCAAGAAAGAGTCTTCTTTTTTCCGAAGAAAAAAGAAGCAAAAAAGACTTTCATCCATTTGCGCCGCGTTCGACTGTTTGGCCGGCGCAAATGGATGAAAGTTTTTTGGTTCTTTTTTTCAAAAAAGAACGCGCTTGCTTACTTGCTCATCTTGCCGAGCAGCCGGACATGGCTGCGCAGGCCCTTGCGGAAGCAGGTGACCTCGAATTTCTCGTTGGGGGAGTGGACCTGGTCGTCGTCGAGGCCGAAGCCCATCAGGATGCAGTCCATGCCCAGCTCGGTCATGATGGTCTCGACCACGGGGATGGAGCCGCCGACGCCGGCCAGCACGGCGGTCTTGCCGTATTCCTCGGTGAGCGCGGTCTGGGCGGCCTTCATGAAGGGGGAGTCGAGCGCCATCTCGAGGCCGGAGGAGAGGCCGAAGGTGGAGAATTCGAGGGTGGCGTCGGGCGGTACGTTTGCCGCCATGAAGGCCTTGAAGCCGGCTTCGACGGCGGCGGGGTCCTGGCCCGGGACGAGGCGGAAGGAGACCTTGGCGGTGGCTTCGGAGGCGATGACGGTTTTCGTGCCGGGGCCGGTGTAGCCGCCCCAGATGCCGCAGATATCGCAGGTGGGGCGGGCCCAGAGGCGTTCGAGGGCGCTGCGGCCTTGCTCGCCGTAGGGCGTGGTGAGGCCGATGTCTGACAGGTATTTCTCTTCGGAGAAGCCCAGGGCGGCCCATTGGTTGGCCTTGCTGGAGGAGATGTCCTTCACGCCGTCGTAGAAGCCGGGGACCTGGATGCGGCCCTGGGGGTCCTTCAGCTGGCCGAGGGCGGTGACGAGGGCGTTGATGGGGTTGAGCGCGCTGCCGCCGTACATGCCGGAGTGGAGGTCGCGGCTCGGTCCCTTGAGGGTGACTTCCATGTAGGCCATGCCGCGCAGCGAGGTGCCGATGGAGGGGGTGTCGATGTCCCACATGCCCGTGTCGGACACGATGCAGATATCGGCCTTCAGCTCTGATTTCGCGGCTTTCACGAAGGGCTTGAAGTTGACGCTGCCGGTTTCCTCCTCGCCCTCGATGAGGACGGTGACGGGGCAGGGGAGGGAGCCGGTTGCGTCGTGCCAGGCGCGGAAGGCGCCGAGCCACATGCTGACCTGGCCTTTGTCGTCGACGGCGCCGCGGGCGTAGATGCGGTCGCCGTGGGGGCCGGGGACGCGGGTGGGTTCGAAGGGGGGGGAGTTCCAGAGCTCGAGCGGGTCGGCGGGCTGGACGTCGTAGTGGCCGTAGTAGAGCAGGTGGGGGCCCTTACCTGGGCCAGGGTGATGCATGACGATGGCGGGGTGGCCGCCGGTTTCGCGCAGGCCGCCGGTGAAGCCCATGGCGACGAGCTGGTCGACGACGTGCTGGGCGGCGCGGCGGCAATCCTCGGTGTGCTTGGGGTCGGCGCCGATGCTGGGGATGCGCAGCCAGTCGATCCAGAGCTGCTCGGCCTGCGGCATGAGGGCGTCGGCTTGGGCCAGAACGGTTTCGGTGGCGGTCATGGGGTCTCCTTGGCGGGCTGGCCGTAGGTGGCGTAGCGGGCGCGGGCGGCTTCGAGTTCGGGGTCGGTGAGGAGGCGGGGTTGGCCCGCGGACAATGCCAGGAGGTACTGGCGGCACAAGGCCTCGAGCAGGAGGGCGGTGCGCAGGGCGGCCTCGGGGGTGGGGCCGTGGCAGATCATGCCGTGGTTGGCGAGCAGGCAGGCGGTGCGGCCCTGGATGGCGTGGGCCGCGGCCTGGGCCAGTTCCGGGGTGCCGAAGGTTTCGTAGGGGGCGATCGGCACGTCGGGGCCGCCGAAGGCCAGGACGGCGTAGTGGAAGGGGGGCAACTTGCGGTTGAGGCAGGCCAGCGCGGTCGCGGCGTCGGAATGGGTGTGGACGATGACCTGGGCCTCGGGGGCGACGCGGTAGATGGCGGCGTGCATCTCCCATTCGCTGGAGGGGGCCAGGCGGCCCTTGTGGGTCCCTTCGAGCGTCATGTCGACGAGGGATTTCGGGGTGATCTCGTCGCCGGTGAGGCCGGTGGGGGTGATGAGCATGCCGCGTTTCGTGCGCGCGCTGACGTTGCCGGCGGTGCCGGCGTTGAGGCCGCGCTGGCCGAGGTCGCGGTAGAGGGTGGCGATGGCGCGGCGCATCACTCGGCGGGGACGGTGCCGGGGCGAGGGTCGATCGGCAGGAGGCGGTCCAGGCCGGATTGCTGTTCGAACAGGGCAGCGGCGGCCAGCGCTCGGGCTTCGCCGCGGGTCGGGGCGACGATTTGCAGGCCGACGGGGCGGCCGAAGCGGTCGAAGCCGCAGGGCAGCGAGACGGCGGGGCAGGAGGTCAGGGTGATGGCGGAGGTGAGCAGGCTGCCGCCGACGTAGTTGGTGAGTTTCTCGCCGTCTATGGTGTCGCGGGCGCGGAGCATGACGTCCCAGGCGGGGGTGGGGGCGCCGGGGGTGACGAGGAGGTCGTAGGTTTCGAAGAAGGTGACGAAGCGGCGGTAGAGGGCGGCGCGCTCGCGGTCGGCCCAGGCGATCTTGGTGGGGCTGCCCTGGAGGCCGACTTCGGTGTTCCAGATGATGTCGGGCTTGATCTGGTCGCGGTGGGACTGGAGCTGGAGCTCGCGGTCGACGACGAAGTGCTGGGAGCGCAGGGTGAGGAAGACCTCGTCGGCGGGGCCGAGCTCGGGGAAGGCTTCCTCGACGATGCAGCCGGCGGCTTCGAACTTGCGGACTTCGCGGGCGCAGATCTCGCGGGTTTCGCGGTCGACGGGGGCGCGGCCGCCGTAGTTGGTGGTGAAGGCGATGCGCAGGGGACCGCGGGCGCGGGCGACGGCTTCGGTGAAGGAGACGGAAGGGGCGTCGAAGGTCAGCGGGTCGTGCGGGCAGAGGCCGGCCATGGTGTCGAGGAAGAGGGCGAGGTCGGGGATGGTGCGGGCCATGGGGCCCTGGACGGAGAGGGGCGACCAGAGGTTGTTGGCCGTGCCGCGGGTGACGCGGCCGGGGGAGGGGCGCATGCCGACGACGGAGGTCAGCGTGGCGGGGCCGCGCAGCGAGCCGCCGTGGTCGGAGCCGTGGGCGAGCCAGGAGGTGCCGGTGGCGAGCGAAACGGCGCCGCCGCCGGTGGAGCCGCCGCAGGTGAGCGAGGTGTTCCAGGGGTTGCGGGTGCGGCCGAACACCTCGTTGTAGGTGTTGCCGCCGGCGCCGAATTCCGGGGTGTTGGACTTGGCGATGACGATGCCGCCCTTGCGCTCGATGCGTTCGACGAGGGGGTGGGATTTGTCGGGGACGTGGTTGGCGAAGATCGGCGAGCCGTAGGTGGTGCGCACGCCGGCGACGTCGGTGAGGTCCTTGATGGCGACGGGCAGGCCGGCGAGCCAGCCGGGTTCGCCCTCGGCTTCGCGGCGGCGGCCGGCCATGAGGTCGCGGGCGTGGGCGCGGGCGCGGTCGAAGCAGAGGGTGGGGAGCGCGTTCACCGGGGCGTCGACCTGGGCGATGCGCTTCTCGGCGGCGTCGATCAGGTCGAGCGGGGTGATGTCGCCGCGCTTGAGGCGGGCGACGGCTTCGGTGGCGGTGAGGCGGATCAGCTCGTCGGACATGGGTGGCCCTCCCTGGGCGGCATATCAGCGGGATCGCGCGCACGGCGCAATGTGCCTTCCCCTGGGATGGCGCAATGATGGGGGGGCGTGGCAGTCTGTGGCCATGGGAATCATTGATCTGCGTTCCGACACCGTGACCCGGCCGAGCCCGGGGATGCGCCGCGCCATGGCGGAGGCGGAGGTGGGGGACGACCAGTATGGCGAATGCCCTGCGACCAATGCGTTGCAGGACAAGGTGGCGGCGCTGCTGGGGCAGGAGGCGGCGCTGTTCGTCGCCTCCGGGACGATGGCCAACCAGATCGCGCTGAAGCTGCTGACGCGGCCGGGGGACGATGTGGTGCTCGGCGTGGAGTCGCACGTGGAGTGGCACGAGACCGGGGCGGCGGCGGCGAATGCGGGGGTGCAGTTCCGGGTGGTGGGGTCCGGCGGGCTGTTCACGGCGGCGGATTTCGAGGCGGCGTATCGGGCGCCGGGGCATGTGGTGCAGCCGCCAACCGGGCTGGTGGTGATCGAGAACACGCACAACCGGGGCGGCGGGCTGGTGTGGGACCAGGCGCAGGTGGCTTCGGTGTGCGCGGCGGCGCGGGCGCGGGGGGTGCGCAGCTACCTCGACGGGGCGCGGTTGTTCAACGCGGCGGCGGCAACGGGGAGGACGCTGGCGGAGCTGGCGGCACCGTTCGACCTGGTGGGGGTGGCGCTGTCGAAGGGGCTTGGATGCCCGGTGGGGTCGCTGCTGGCGGGGCCGCGCGACCTGATCGCGGCGGCGGTGCGGCAGCGGCGCATGTTCGGCGGCGCGATGCGGCAGTCGGGCATCGTGGCGGCGGCGGGGCTGTATGCGCTGGAGCACAATCTGGGGCGGCTGGGCGAGGACCATGCCAATGCGCGGCTGATGGCGCAGCGGATCGCGCAGGCGCCGGGGGTGGAGCTGGATCTCGCGACGGTGCAGAGCAACATCGTGATCTTCCGCTGCGCGCCGGGGGCGCCGGATGCGGCCACCGTGGTGGCGCGGGCCCGGGAGCAGGGGGTGCTGGTGAGCGCGTTCGCGGCGCGGACGGTGCGGGCGACGACGCACCTCGATGTCGACGCGGCGGATTGCGCGCGGGCAGGCGAGGTTCTTGCGGGCGTGATGCAGGGATGAAGGCGGGTTCTGCGTTGACCGCTTCTGTGCGGGGGCTAGGCTTGGGCGGTTCAGGCGGGGGAATTCGAGTGGGCATCAGGCGCTACGTTCTGCTGGCGACGGCACTTCCGGTGTTGGCCGGGTGCACGAAGCTGGGCCCGGATTTTGAGCGGCCGGAGGCATGGTGGAAGCCGGCCAGCTGGTTCGCCGCCACGCCCGTAACGCCGCCCGCGCCGCGCGCCAGCATCCCGGTGGCCGAGCCGTTCGACGCGGCGTGGTGGAAGGTGCTGAACGACCCCGTGCTGAACGCGATGCAGGAGCAGCTGGCGACGGCCAATCTCGACCTGCGCACCGCCGATTTCCGCCTGGCGCAGGCGCGCGCGCAGCTTGGCGTGACGGAATCCGCGCAGGGTCCGGTGGTGAACGCCAATGCCTCCTACGCCCGGGCGCGCGCCAGCCAGCGCAGCACGGTGGCGCGGATCGCGCGGTCGTTCGAGCCGTACGACCTGTTCCAGTACGGGCTGGACCTCTCGTGGGAGATCGACCTGTGGGGCCGCGTTGCGCGGCTGGTGGAGGCGGGCGAGGCGCAGCTGGCGGCGGTGGAGGAGGCGAAGCGCGACCTGCTGGTGAGCAGTTCCGCGGAACTGGCCCGGAACTACATCGCGCTGCGCGGGGTGCAGCGGAAGGTGGCGATCACCCGGCAGAACCTGCAGATCGCGCGGCAGAACCAGGCGCTGACGCGCGACAGGGCGGCCGGCGGGCTGACGACCGATCTCGACGTGGCCAATGCGTCGTCGCAGGTGGCGAGCGTGGAGGCGCAGTTGCCGGGGCTGGAGGAGCAGCAGGCGCGGCTGTCCAATGCGATCGCGTTGCTGCTGGGCGAGCAGCCGGGCGCGCGGCTGGCGGCCCTGGCGGTCCCGCGCGCAGCCCCCGTGGTGCCGCCGCGCGTGCCGGTGGGGGTGCCGGGGGACCTGACGCGGCGGCGGCCGGATATTCGCCAGGCGGAAGCGAACCTGCATGCGGCGACGGCGGGGATTAGGGTGGCGCGGGCGGATTTCTTCCCGCGGGTGACACTGAGCGGGTTCGGGGCGATCCAGGGGCTGAACGTCTCCAACCTGCGCGATTCCGCGGCGCTGGCCTACAGCATTGGGCCGTCGATCACGCTGCCGATCTTCGAGGGCGGGCGGCTGCGGCGGACGCTGGAACTTCGCGAGGCGCAGCAGCAGGAGGCGGCGATCGCCTATCAGCGCGCGGTGCTGGGGGCGCTGCACGAGGTGGACAACGCGCTGACGGCGTATGGCACCGAGCAGCGGCGGCGCGACCGGCTGGAGCAGGCGGTGGCGGAGTCGCGCCGGGCGCTGGGGCTGGCGCGGCTGCGGTATGAGCAGGGGGTGGCGGACTTCCTGCAGGTGCTGACGGCGCAGCGGGCGCTGCTGGACGCGGAGCAGAACCTGGCGGACAGCACGACCAACGTGGCGCTCAACCTGGTGCAGCTGTACCGGGCGCTTGGTGGTGGGTGGGAGGCTGCGGGCCCAAGGATATAAGGAAGGATTCTTCTTTTTGTGAACAAAAAGAAGCGCTTTCTTTCTTAGCTTTTCCCCGGAATTCCCAGTCTCAGCGCCTCTTGCGGCTGGCGATAGATGTGGAACGCGGCGAACGAGGTTTCATCGGGGCGGTCGGGGTCGTAGGGGTAGATGTTCGGCACGACGGCGGCCAGCGTCCAGTCGGGGAAGTGGCGGGCGACGTGGGTGGTGAAGCGGCGGTGGCGGACGTGGCGGCTGGGCCAGGAGTGGTCGAGGTCGCTGGCGTAGATGACGACGAAGCGCCAGGCGTGGGAGAAGAGTGCTTCCATGTAGTCGGCGAAGACGTGGTCTTCCACGAGGTGATAGACGACGTCGAGCGAGAGGCCGAGTTCGGCGGCGATGAGGCCGGTGCGGTCGGCCATGGGGCGGAACTCGCGGCCCTGCTGGCCGGCAAAGCGGGCGCGACAGCGGGCGATGGCGGCGGGGGCCACGTCGAGGCCGACATAGTCGGCGATGTCGATCAAGGCGAGTTGGTTGCCGTCGCCGCAGCCGAACTCGATGGCCGAGGCGATGCCGTTGTCGCGGATCAGGGCGTTGAGGAAGTCGGCCTTGAAGGTGGCGAGGCGGCCATGGGAGCCGGCGCCGGAGTGGCCGCCGGTCTGGTAGCGGGCTTCCCAGTAGGCGGCGGAGGAGAAATCCGGCGCGTCGGGGGTGGGGGCAAGGTTTTCCTGCATGGCGCACCTGGGGCGGTTTTGTGCGGTTTTCTCACCCGCGGATGAAGGATTGGCTAAGCGCGCTTGCGTGGATTGGATGTGGATTGGATTCTGGCGCGCGGGCGTCTATGTGCGTGCGAGCAAAGCGACCTCGCGGGGCCTCGGCCTCGCCGCGGCGCACCTGAACCGGAGCAGACCATGAGCAACGAACCCCTCGACGACCGCCGCCGGGCCCTGGAGGAGGCGTTCTTCGCCAAGCAGGACGCGCTGCTGCGCAAGCGGCTGGCGGAGCCCGCCGAGGTGCGGGCGAAGAAGGAGGCGTTCTCGGCCGTCTCCGGCATCACCGACGATGCGGTGCTGGAGGCCCTGGTGAAGCTCGACATTTCCGCCGAGACGCTGGCGGCGATCGCGCTGGTGCCGCTGGTGGCGGTGGCGTGGGCGGATGGCAGTATCGACGCCAAGGAGCGCGCGGCGGTGCTGCGCGGGGCGAGCGAGAGCGGGCTGGCGCCGGGGGCGGCGGGCTACGGCATGCTGGAGACGTGGTTGCAGTCGGCGCCGCCGGCGTCGCTGGTGGAGTCGTGGAAGGCGTATATCGCCACCATCACGGCCGGGCTCGACCATGCCGGCAAGCGGGCGCTGCAGGCGCCGATCATGGACCGGGCGCGGGCGGTGGCGCTGGCGGCGGGCGGGTTCCTGGGGATCGGCATCCGCATCTCCGACGCCGAGGAGAAGGTGCTGGCCGACCTGGCGCGCGCCTTCGGGGTCTGAGCGCCGGCTGACGGCCGCGATGGAGGTCACGCCGCTTTCACCGACCTTGGCCGCGCGTGTCGACGGGCTCGACATCGCGGCCGGGATGGGGGGCGAGGCTGCCGCGGCGGTGCGGGCGGCGCTCGCGCGACACCAGGTTCTGGTGATCCCGGGCCAGCGGATCGACGACGCGGCGCAGGTGGCGTTCAGCGAGGCGTTCGGGGCGTTGGAAACGACGCGGGCGGGCGCCGACGGGGCGGGCAGCAAGCTGATCGTGCTGTCGAATGTCGGGCCGGACGGGGGCATCGTGGCGGCCACCGACCGGCAGGTGCTGAACGGTCGCGCCAACCAGGCGTGGCACCACGACAGCAGCTTCAAGCCGGTGCCGGCGCGCATCTCGATCCTCTCGGCGCGGGAGATTCCGAGCCGGGGCGGCAATACCGAGTTTGCCAGCATGCGCGCGGCGTTCGCGGCGCTTGATGCCGACGAGCAGGCGCGGCTGCGGCCGCTGGTGGCGGTCCATGATTTCGCGTGGTCACGCCGGCGGGTCGACCCGGCGCTGGTGACCGAGGCGGAGGCGGCGGCGAACCCGCCGGTGCGCCAGAAGGTGGTGCGCGACGAGAACCCGCACGGGGCCGCGCTCTACCTGGGGGCTCATGCGCGCCGCATCGAGGGCTGGGACGAGGACGCGGCGCGGGCGCTGATCGAGCGGCTGGTGGCGTTCGCGGGAGAGGCGCGGTTCGTCTATTCGCATCGCTGGTCGGTCGGCGATGTGCTGGTGTGGGACAACCGGGCGGTGATGCATCGCGCGACGCCATTCGCGGCGACCGGCGAGCGGCGGCGGATGGTGCGCACGACGGTGGCGGGATAGGATTTCCCGCGCAACAGGAGTGCCGGCCGTGCAGATGAGCGATATCCCCTTCGGGACCACCGACTGGGCCGCGGTGCCGCGCACCGAGCATCCCGGCGAGACCGGCGTGGCGCATTGGCGGACTCGGCAGTTCGGGACGATCCGGGTGCGGATGGTGGAGTATTCCGCCGGCTATCTCGCGGACCACTGGTGCGAGAAGGGGCATATCCTGCTGTGCCTGTCGGGCGAACTGGAGACGGAGCTGGCCGACGGGTCGGTGGCGGTGCTGCGGCCGGGGATGAGCTACCAGGTGGCGGATGGGGCGATGGCGCATCGCAGCCGGACGAAGGTCGCGACGACGCTGTTCATCGTGGACTAGGCAGCAAGGCCAGGGCGTTGCCCTGGACCCACCAGGGGCCAAGCCCCTGGACCTTAATTCATTGAAAAAAAAGAGGTCCAGAGGCTCGACCCGTCCCGCGAAGGCGCGCGCCGGACCAAGCGGGGTTGCGCAGGGCCCGCCCTTGCGGTTGCTTGTTCTCGCGCTTCACACGCCCACGGTCGCTTCCATGCACAGCGCGCCGTCGTTGCGGCGGACCCAGAGCTTGGCGCCGGTGGGGTCGGGGGCTCCGTGCACGGTAAAGGGCGTGGTGTCGAACACCGGCGACAGGGCGCGGAAGCTGAAGGATTTCACCTTGCGGGTGTCGTTGCGGCAATACAGGTCGAGCAACAGCGTGGCCAGCAGCGGACCGTGGACGATCAGGCCGGGGTAGCCTTCCTCGGTGGTGACGTAGCGGCGGTCGTAGTGGATGCGATGGCCATTGAAGGTCAGGGCGGAGTAGCGGAACAGCAGGACATCGTCTGGCGTGATGGCGCGGTGCCAGGGCGAGGTGGCGTCAGCCTGTTTGGGGGTGGGCGCGGCGTCCCCGGGGGCTGGCGCGTCCCGGTAGACGATGTCGTGTTCCTCGGTGATGGCGAGGCCGGCGGGGCCGGAGATTTCGTGGCGTACGAGGACGAAGACCAAGGTGCCGGAGCGGCCGGTCTTGGCCGAGACGTCGGCGATGGTGGAGGTGCGGCGGACGGTGTCGCCGAGGTGCAGCGGGGCATGGAAGTGCAGCCGCCCGCCGGCCCACATGCGGCGGGGCAGGGGAACCGGCGGGAGAAATCCGCCGCGTTTGGGGTGGCCGTCAGGGCCGATCTCGGACTGGCGGGCGCGGGGCAGGAAATGGAGCCAGTGCCAGAGCGGGGGCAGGGGGTCGCCGGCGGCGGGGGCAGGGTCGTCGCGGTCCAGCGTGGCCGAGAGGGCAGCGGAGGGGAACAGGCCGAGATGGTCGTCCAGGGTTTCCTGCCGTCCGATCCAGGTTTTCAGATGGTCGATGTCCATTTCGGTGCTCCCCTGTCGTGGGTGGGAGGGGCCCTGCGCGGCCGTGGCCTGTCAAGACGGCTTGCGGCGGCGCGGGAATGCTGCTGCGCTGCGGGAAACCCCAGGGGGAGACCATCATGAACGAGATCAACCGCAACGAGGCGATGTCGGCCCCGGCAAGCGCCGATACGCGGCCGGTGCGCGAGCAGGTGAGTGCCGCAGAGTGGCAGGCGCGCGTGGACCTGGCCGCCTGCTACCGGCTGGTGCACCACTACGGCATGGACGAGATGGTGGCGAACCACATCTCCGTTCGCGTGCCGGGCGAGGAAGGGACGTTCCTGCTGAACCCATACGGGCTGCTGTACGACCAGATGACGGCGTCGTGCTTCGTGAAGGTGAACGACGCGGGCGACGTGCTGTTCGACCCGACCGGCCTGGGCTGCAACAAGGCCGGGTTCGTGATCCATTCCGCCGTGCACATGGCGCGGCACGACGTGGATTGCGTGATCCATACGCACAGCCTGGCGGGCATGGCGGTGAGTGCCATGAAGGTCGGGCTGCTGCCCCTGGCGCAGTCGGCGATGCGGTTCATCGACATCGCCTACCACGAGTTCGAGGGGCCGGCGCTGCACCTCGCGGAGCGGGCGCGGCTGGTGGAGCATCTCGGCGACCGCGAGGTGATGATCCTGCGCAACCATGGGCTTCTGGTGACGGGGGCGTCGATCGCCGAAGCGTTCAACAACATCTTCCGGCTGGAGCGGGCCTGCCAGCTGCAGGTGATGACGCTGTCGTGCAACACGGAACTGCACATGCCCTCGCAGGAGGCGGTGCTGGAGACCAACCGGCTGTTCAAGCCGACCGGGATGCGCCGGCGGGGGCTGCTGGAGTGGCCGGCGCTACTGAAGCGCCTGGACGGGATCGATCCCAGCTACCGCGACTGAGCATGGTGCCCACGGCGATCGTCTTCGACTGGGACAACACCCTGGTCGATGCCTGGGCAGGCATCGTCGCGGCGCTGAACGAGGTGTTCGCGCAGTTCGACCTGCCGCCCTGGACGGTGGAGGAGGGGCGGCAGCGCATCCGCGGTTCGATGCGCGAGTCGTTCCCTCCCCTGTTCGGGGCGCGGTGGGAGGCGGCGGTGGCGGCGTTCGGGCCGGCCATGCAGCGCGTGCATCTCGATCACCTGACGACCCTCGCCGGCACGGTGGCGATGCTGGATGTTGCGCGCGGGTGGCCGCTCGCCGTGGTTTCCAACAAGGCCGGGCCGTTCCTGCGGCGGGAAGTGGAACATCTGGGCTGGCAGGGGCGTTTCGGGGCGGTGATCGGGGCGGGGGATTGCGAGGCGGACAAGCCGCACCCGGCACCGATCTGGCATGCGCTGGCCACGATCGGCGTGCAGCCCGGGCCGTCGGTATGGTATGTGGGAGATACGGCGTTGGACATGAAAACAGCCCACGCCGCCGGCTGCACCGCAGTGCTGCTGGGCGATGCCGCGCACGATGGCGGCCTCGTCTTGATGCAGGGAAGCGATTGCCCGCCGGGACTGCACTTCGCCGACGCCTCCGCCCTGGAACTCCACCTGAAGGAGACGGGACGGCGGTGAAAGGCCCAACCTGAACCGGCGGACGGCCGAGCCACGTCCGGCGCCGGGGGTTGGGAAGAACAACAACATCACCGCCTGCCGGCAGGGCACCTGCGGGGCGACATTGAAGGATTGATCTCGTGGCCAACGAAAAGTCGCAGAACGTTCAGGACGTCTTCCTGAACCACGTGCGCAAGAACAAGACACCCGTCACCGTCTTCCTGGTGAACGGCGTGAAGCTGCAGGGCATCATCACCTGGTTCGACAATTTCTCGGTGCTGCTGCGCCGGGATGGGCATACCCAGCTGGTGTACAAGCACGCCATCTCGACCGTGATGCCGGGCGCGCCCATTTCGCTGTTCGACGGCACCAAGGCCGAGGGCGCGGCACCTGCCCCCGGCGCGCCGGCCGGCGGCAACACGCTGACGCTCGGCGCCAGGGAGCCCGCGACCGCCCGTGCGGAATAACTCATGACCAACCCGTCCGACCCGGACGATCCGTCGGGCCCGTCCGGGTCGGATGACCAGGCACCCTCCGCCGAGCGGCTGGAGGGGGCTGGGTGGACCGCCAAGCCGACGGCCACGATCACCCGCGCTGCGGTCATCCTGCCGTGGGAGAACCGGCCGGATGCCGCCGCGCGCGCCGCCGAGGCCCGGTTGGCCGAGGCGGTGGGCCTGGCCGCGTCGATCGGCCTGGTGATCGTGCATACCGCCATCGTGCCGCTGCGCGGCCGCCGGCCCTCGACGCTGATGGGCGAGGGGCAGGTGGCCAACCAGGGCGCGCCGATCGAGGCCGAGAAGGTCGATGTGGCGGTGGTGGACGCGCAGCTTTCGCCGGTGCAGCAGCGCAACCTGGAGAAGGAATGGGGCTGCAAGGTCATCGACCGGACCGGCCTGATCCTGGACATCTTCGGCGAGCGCGCGCGCACCCGCGAAGGCTCGCTGCAGGTGGAACTGGCGCACCTGGAATACCAGCGCTCGCGGCTCGTCCGCTCCTGGACCCATCTCGAGCGGCAGCGCGGCGGCTTCGGCTTCCTGGGCGGGCCGGGCGAGACGCAGATCGAGGCCGACCGAAGGCTGATCGGCGACCGGATCGTGCGGCTCAAGCGCGAGCTGGAACAGGTGCGGCGCACGCGCGGCCTGCACCGCAGCGCGCGCAAACGGGTGCCGTATCCGATCGTGGCGCTGGTCGGCTACACGAATGCCGGAAAATCAACGCTGTTCAATGCGTTGACCGGGGCGGAGGTTATGGCGAAGGACCAACTGTTCGCCACTCTCGACCCGACCATGCGCGGGCTGCGGCTGCCAAGCGGGCGCAACGTGATCCTGTCGGACACCGTGGGATTCATCTCCGAACTGCCGACCGAGCTGGTCGCCGCCTTCCGCGCGACGCTGGAAGAGGTCGCGGAAGCCGATGTGATCCTGCATGTGCGCGACGTGGCGCACCCGGACAGCGCGGCGCAGCGGGCCGATGTGGTGGCCGTGCTGGAAGGCATGGTGCGCGACGGCACGATGGACGAGGAATGGCCGCGGCGCAGCATCGAGGTGCTGAACAAGGCCGACCTGATGGGCGGCATCGACGCCGTGCCGACGCGGGCGAACTGCGTGCCGGTCTCGGCCGTCACGGGCGAGGGGCTCGCGGACCTCAAGGCCGAGATCGACCGGCGCATCGCCACCGGGCTGGAGCTGGCCGAATACAGGCTGCCGCAGGGTGACGGGCAGCGGCTGGCGTGGCTCTACCAGCACGGCGAGGTGGTGGCGCGCGACGACGGCGAGGAAACCATCCACGTGACCGTGCGGCTGCGCCCTGCCGACCGTGCCCGTTTCGAAAGGCTCGACCGCTGACCCTCACACGAACCGACGCCCTGCGCGTGGCCGCCATCCTGCGCGAGGCCACCGCCGCCGAGATCATGCCGCGCTGGCGCCGCCTGGCCGCCGGGCAGGTGCGCGCCAAGACGGGGCCGCTCGACCTTGTCACCGATGCCGACGAGGCCGCCGAGCGGGTGATCGAGGCGGCGCTGGTGCGCGCGTTTCCCGGCTGCGCCATCGTGGGCGAGGAGGCGGCTTCGGCCGACCCCTCGATCCTGGCGCGGCTGAAGGGGGCGGATCTGGCCTTCGTGATCGATCCGGTGGACGGCACCGCCAATTTCGCCGCCGGCATGCCGCTGTTCGGCTGCATGGCCGCGGCGATCGTGCGCGGTGAGGTGGCGCTGGCGGTGATCCACGACCCGCTGGGCGACGACAGCGCGATCGCCGTGCGCGGGCAGGGCGCGTTCACCCTCGCACCCGATGGGCGCGAGGCGGAGCTGCGCGTGGCCGGCCCGGTGGCGCTGGGGGAGATGAGCGGGTGCGCCAGCTGGCGCTATCTCGCCGAGCCGCTGCGCACGCGCGTGCATCACGGGCTCGCGGACGTGGCGGCGAGCATGAGCTATCGCTGCGCGGCGCATGAGTACCGCTTGGTGGCCGGGGGGCATTGCCACTACCTGCTGTATGGCCGGCTGTATCCCTGGGACCACGCGCCGGGTTGGCTGCTGCATCGCGAGGCCGGCGGGTATTCGGCGCGGTTCGACGGCACCCCCTACGACCCGACCGACATCGGCGGCGGACTGATCTGCGCGCCCGACCGCGCCGGATGGGATGCGCTGCACGCCAGCCTGATCGCTTGACCCACCCGTCTGCCTGAACCGACCCGGAGCCGCCCCATGGCCGCCACGATCTTCCTCATCCGCCACGGCCAATCGACCTTCAACGCGCATCATGAGGCGACGGGCGAGGATATCGGCCATGTCGACGCGGTCCTGACCGAGCTGGGCCATCGCCAGGCCGCCGAGGCGCGGGCACGGATGGCCGCCCTGACCCGGCCGGACCTGGTGATCTCCTCGCCGCTGACCCGCGCGTTGCAGACCACGCTGGGCATTTTCGGCGACAGCGGGATTCCCGTCGAGATCACCTGCCGCCACCGTGAGCAGCTCGACCACACCTGCGATATCGGTCGCCCGCCTTCGGTGCTGGCCGCCGAGTTCCCCGGCCTGCGCTTCGACCACCTGGACGACCCATGGTGGCACACCGGCCCGCACGACCATCGCGGCCTGCCGGTGGAGCCCGCCGACCTGTTCGCCGGGCGGGTGGCGGCGTTTGCCCGCTGGATTGCCGAACACCCCTCGGCAACTGTGGCGGTGGTGGGGCACGGCATGTTCTTCCGCCACCTGGCGGGGCGGCCCTTCGCCAATTGCGAGATCGTGCAGTGGGCACCAGCCTTGCCGGGATGACGGATGCGCCGCATGCCTGGCTGATCGCCGAGCGCGAGTATCGGCGCCACGAAGACAGGCGCGGGCGGCGCCACGCCTACGCGGCGCTGTGCCCGGCGCGCACCGCGCTGGTGGTGGTGGACATGGTGCCGTTCTTTGCCGCTCAGTCGGGGTTCTGTCGCGGCATCGTACCCAACATCAATGCGTTGGCCGCGGCACTGCGCGGGGCAGGAGGAACGGTGGCCTGGGTGCTGCCGGCCGCCAGCCATCGCCACCCGCTGCGCGCGCGCGAGTTCTTCGGCGCGGAAGTTGCTGAAACTTACCGTCTTTCCGGCGGCGAGGGCCCGCTGCCGGCCCGGCTGTGGCACGAACTGGCCGCCGACCCGGACGATCTCTACGTCGAGAAATCGTCGCCCAGCGCCTTCCTGCCGGGTTACTGCGACTTGCCGACGCTGCTCGCCGCGCGCGAAGTGGACACGGTGCTGATCGGCGGGACCGTCACCAACGTTTGTGTCGAGTCCTCGGCCCGCGATGCCGCCGCCACCGGGCATCGCGTAATCCTGCTGGCCGACGCCAGCGCCGCGCGCACGGACGCCGAGCACAATGCGACCTTGCACACCATCTATCGCAGCTTCGGCGATGTGCGGCCGACGGCCGAGGTGCTGGCGCTGATCCGGGCCAGGTGACGCGGCTCAGCCGAGCCGCACCGCCGCCCCCGACCGCACCGACGCCTCGGCCGCCAGGCACACGCGCACGCTCAGCGCCGCCTCCGCCGCGGAGAGCGGGGTCGTGCCGGCCAGGAAACCCGCGTGGCTGCGGCGCAGGTGTTCGACCAGCTCGAACACCTCGCCGGAGCGGCCGAAGCGGATGGTCTCGGGGGTGTCGCTGCCCGCGCGGCGGATGGTGAGGCCGGCCTCGCTCTCGGTCACCCGGGCGTCGCCGGCGGACCACCAGCTGCGCAACGCGCCTTCCGTCCCGGCGATGTCGAGCGCGCAGTGGTGCTCGAACCCATCGAGCAGCTGCGAGACGGTGAAATAGGCGCCGGAGCCATAGCGCACCGTCATCGCCACGTTGCCGCCGAGCGTGCCCGGCGTGGCGGTGGCCTGCACCGTCTCCGGTTCGCCGTGGGCGGCGAAATACCAGACCAGCAGGTCGAGGAAGTGAACCGGCTCCTCCAAGATCCAGGAGCCGACCCGCGCCGGGTCGTGGCGCCAGCCGCCGCTGCCGCCGCGGAAAGGGCGGCGGAACAGGGAGTAGAGCCCGGCCATCGGGGTGCCGATGGCACCCTGCTCGATCTCGCGGCGGATCAGGCTCCATTGCTCGGAGACGCGCAGCTCGTGGACCACGCTGACGAGCTTGCCAGTGGCCGTCTCGGCGGCCAGCACGCGGGCAAGGTCCGCCGCCGACGTCGCGAGCGGCTTTTCCACCACGACATGGCAGCCGGCTTCCAGTGCCGCGACCACCATGTTGGCGTGGAGGTGGTTCGGCGCCACGATATCAATAATCTCGACACCGCTGCTCAACAACGAGGCGAGGTTGCGATGAATGGCGACGCCGGGGAACTCCGCCGCCGCCTCGGTCGCCGAGGCATCGCCGTTTGCCAGGATGCCGACCAGTTCGGCCCCCGGAACCTGCCGCCAGCCGCGCGCGTGGAACTTGCCCCAGGCGCCGAACCCGACCACACCGACCTTCATGCCCGTTCCTCCTGCTTGGCGGCGACCCAAAGGGCCTCCATCTCGTCGAGCGACGCCTCCGCCGGCTGGCGGCCATCGACGGCCAGGGCCTGTTCGATGAAGCCGAAGCGGCGAACGAATTTCTGGTTCGCCTCGCGCAGGCAGCGTTCGGGATCGAGGTCGAGCTTGCGGGCGAGGTTGGCCAGCACGAACAGCAGGTCGCCGACCTCGTCGGCCAGGCGGGCCGGGTCGGCGGCGGGCAGCTCGGCGCGCAATTCGGCGACTTCCTCGTCCAGCTTGTCGAGCACGGCGGCGGCATCGGGCCAGTCGAAGCCGACGCGGGCGGCGCGGGCGGTGAGTTTCTGGGCGCGGGTCAGCGCCGGCAGCGCCACGGGGATGCCGCACAGCGTGCCGGTTTCGGCGCGGGCGACGCGCTCGGCCTTCTTCTGCTCCTCCCACGCCGCGCGCTGCATGCCGGCGTCGCGCGCCGCCGCATCGCCGAACACGTGCGGATGGCGGCGCACCATCTTGTCGGCGATGGCGCGGGCGACGTCGGCGAAGGCGAAGCGGCCTTCCTCCTCGGCCATGCGGGCATGGAACACCACCTGGAACAGCAGGTCGCCGAGTTCGTCCGGCAGGGATGCGAAGTCCCGGCGGGTGATGGCGTCGGCCACTTCGTACGCTTCCTCGATCGTGTAGGGAGCGATGCTGCCGTAGTCCTGCGCGCGGTCCCATGCGCAACCGTCGGGCGCGCGAAGGGCCGCCATGATGTCCAGCAACCGGCGCAGCTCCTGCTCCGCCCCCGCTTCCCGATCCTGCCCCATGCGCGCCTCCATGCCGTCGACAGGTTTACGGGCGCGGCAAAACCGCTGCAAATGCGCGCATGACCGACGATCCCCGCCAGCACGCCCCCGCCGCCGCCCGCAACCGCGACCCGATCCTGGCGGTGCTGCGCCGCATGGTGCCGGCCCAGGCCACGATGCTGGAAGTTGCCAGCGGCACCGGCGAACACGCGGCGCATTTCGCGGCGGCGCTGCCGGAGCTCACGATCCAGCCGTCGGAGCCCGATCCGGCGCGCCGGGCCAGCATCGACGCGTGGTGCGCGGATCTGGCCAATGTCCGCCCGGCGATCGCCCTCGACGCGGCGGGCAATGACTGGCCGCCGGGCCCATTCGACCTCGTGCTGTCGTGCAACATGATCCATATCGCGCCTTGGGCGGCGGCCGAGGGGCTGGTGGCCGGAGCAGGGCGGGTCGTGTCGCCGGGGGGCGTGCTGCTGCTCTACGGCCCGTTCCGCCGTGCAGGGCTGCCGACGGCGGCCAGCAACGAGTCGTTCGACGCCGATTTGCGCGCCCGCAACCCCGATTGGGGTCTGCGCGACCTGGAAGCGGTGGATGGGCTGGCCCGCGCCGCCGGGTTCGGCGCGCCGGAGGTGACCGAGATGCCGGCCAACAATCTCTCTGTGGCCTGGCGCCGGCGCTGATCGGCTCGGGCGCGGCTACTCGAAGAACTTCGGGAACTGGTCCACCACCGCCGCCCAGCGCTCGAAATTGTTCGCCAGCGCCTCGGTGGTCGCGCCGCGCTCCACGTCCATGTCCATCTCGACGAACAGCGTGCCGCTGTCGAGATAGGCGCGGCCGAAGCGCTTGGTACGGTTCCATTCCATCACCTTGGCCACCGGGACGTTGGACGCGCCCTCGAAGCCGGCGGAGAACTGGATCGAGCCGCAGCGTTGCGCCCGGCACTGGTAGAAATACACGCCGAACCGGCGGCCCGAGACGGTGCTGTTGATCAGCGGGTCGCCTTGCTTGTCGATCCGCTGGTCCACCTGGAGCTGCAATGCGCGCATCACGCCGGCCACCTCCGCGGCCGAGACGCCGCCTTCGGGCAACGGTCCCGCCGCCGCGGCACCCGCCCACGCAACCGCCACGCCACCGAGTATCGCCGCCACCGACTTGCGCATCGCCATCTCCGCATCCAGGCCGGGCACCGCTGACCGGTCGCCCTTCGGCAGTTCCCGGGCCTGCCCCGGGGCTGATGAAGGGAATGTCACCCAGGCGGAAGGCCTTGGCAATGCACGCCATGGCACCGCTGAGCAGGGCCGCGCGCGCCCGATGTGGACAAGCCGCGCCCGCATGGGCCACAAACCAGCGCCCGAGGAGGAACCCATGCCCGCATACCGTTCCCGTACGACCACCCACGGCCGCAATATGGCCGGCGCGCGCGGCCTATGGCGCGCCACCGGCGTGAAGGACAGCGATTTCGGCAAGCCGATCATCGCCATCGCCAACTCCTTCACCCAGTTCGTCCCCGGCCACGTCCACCTCAAGGACCTCGGCCAGCTGGTGGCCCGCGAGATCGAGGCATCCGGCGGAATCGCCAAGGAATTCAACACCATCGCGGTCGATGACGGCATCGCCATGGGCCATGACGGCATGCTCTACAGCCTGCCCTCCCGCGAGGTCATCGCGGACGCCGTGGAATACATGGTCAACGGCCACTGCGCCGACGCGCTGGTCTGCATCAGCAACTGCGACAAGATCACCCCGGGCATGCTGATGGCCGCCCTGCGCCTCAACATCCCCGTCGTCTTCGTCTCCGGCGGGCCGATGGAGGCCGGCAAGGTGGTGATCGACGGCATCACCCGCTCCGTCGACCTGATCGACGCGATGATCGTCGCCGCCGACGAGAGCAAGACCGACGAGGAAGTGGCCGTCATCGAGCGCTCCGCCTGCCCGACCTGCGGCTCCTGCTCCGGCATGTTCACGGCGAACTCCATGAACTGCCTGGTCGAGGCGCTCGGCCTCGGCCTGCCCGGCAACGGCACCGTGCTGGCCACCCATGCCGACCGCAAGAACCTGTTCCTGGAGGCCGGCCGCACCATCGTCGACCTCGCCCGCCAGCACTACGAGCAGGACGACGACAGCGTGCTGCCGCGCAACATCGCCAACTTCACCGCCTTCGAGAACGCGATCACGCTGGATATCGCCATGGGCGGTTCGACAAACACCGTGCTGCACCTTCTGGCTGCCGCCCATGAGGCCGGCATCGACTTCACCATGAAGGACATCGATCGCCTGTCCCGCCGCGTCCCCGTGCTGTGCAAGGTCGCGCCCTCGGTCGCCGACGTGCATGTCGAGGACGTGCATCGCGCCGGCGGAATCATGGGCATCCTCGGCGAACTCGACCGCGCCGGCCTGCTGAACACATCGGTCGGCACCGTCCACGCCAAGACCATGAAGGACGCGCTCGACCGCTGGGACATCAAGCGCACCGACAGCGCCAGCGTGAGCGAATTCTACCGCGCAGCGCCTGGCGGCGTGCCGACGCAGGTGGCGTTCAGCCAGGCCTCGCGCTGGGACAAGGTGGATGCCGACCGTGCCACCGGCGTCATCCGCGACATGGAGCACGCCTTCAGCAAGGATGGCGGCCTGGCCGTGCTCTACGGCAACCTCGCCGAGGAAGGCGCCATCGTGAAGACTGCCGGCGTGGACCCCTCCAACCTCGTCTTCACCGGCCCCGCCCACATCTTCGAAAGCCAGGACAGCGCCGTCTCCGGCATCCTGTCCGGCCGCGTGAAGCCCGGCGAAGTCGTGCTGGTGCGCTACGAGGGCCCGAAGGGCGGGCCGGGCATGCAGGAAATGCTTTACCCGACCAGCTACCTGAAGTCGAAGGGCCTCGGGAAAGTCTGCGCCCTAGTCACCGACGGGCGCTTCTCCGGCGGTTCCTCCGGCCTGTCCATCGGCCATCTCTCGCCGGAAGCGGCCGAGGGCGGGCTGGTCGGGCTGGTGGAGCAGGGCGACATCATCGAGATCGACATCCCCAACCGCCGCATCCACCTTCGCGTGGACGACGCCGAGATCGCCCGCCGCCGCGCGGCGATGGAAGCCCGCGGAGCGGATGCCTGGCAGCCGACCGAAAAGCGCACCCGCAAGGTCTCCCAGGCCCTGCAGGCCTACGCGGCCCTCACCACCAGCGCCAGCCGCGGCGCGGTGCGCGACGTAAGCCAGCTGCGCCGGAAGTAGCCGCCGCTCCAGCCCGCCGGACTGGACGCTGGCGCATCGATCGCGCACCCTTCCCCTTGTGACGCCATGCGGCGCGCGCGGGGAAGGGGACAGGCGGGAATGGACCGGATCAACCGCTATACCGACACGTTCAAGGAACTCGCGGCGCTCTATGCCGCAATCCTGCTCGCCGGGGCGGCGGTGTTCGCATGGGCCGAAGGCAAGCCGTTCGACGACGCGCTGTGGTGGGCCTTCGTCACCGCCATGACCGTCGGCTACGGCGACATCACGCCCATGACGGTGGTCGGCCGCGTCGATGCGGTGATCCTGATGCACGCGGTGCCGCTGTTCATCGCGCCGATCATCGTGACCCGCCTCGTCACGCGCATCCTCGACGACCGTGACAAGTTCACCCATGACGAGCAGGAACAGATCAAGGCGGATCTGCGGGAAATCAAGCGGATGCTGGCCGAGCAGCGGCCAGACCGCCCGGCGCCACCCCCCGCTCAGCCCTGCGACACGCCGTCGGTGACCCCCCAGGTATCCGCCACGCGATAGCCGGCGGGGTAGGGGTCGGAGGGATCGACCGCATAGCTGTGGAACCCGGTGATCCAGGCCCGCCCACGGATCGCCGGCACGATCGCCGGCAGTGCGCCGACCCGTGCCTCCGCGACGATCCGCCCCTCGAATCGGCTGCCGATCAGGCTGGTGTGGTCATAGCGGTCGCCCACCGCAAGCTTCCCGCGCGCCGCCAGCGCGGCCAGCCGCGCCGACAGCCCCGTCCCGGTGGGCGAACGGTCCGACCTGCCGGGGGCGATGATGCAGGTGTTGCGGCTCTCACCCCCCGGCGCGGTGAATGGCGCGTGCAGCTGCACAATCGAAACTCCTGAAATCGCGGCATTCTCCGGATGCACCACCGGATGCTGCGCCCGTGCGGCCAGCCGCACCCGCTCGCCCAGCACAGCCAGGTCCCGCGCCTCGTCCGGCGTCAGCGCGAAGCCCAGCCGGGTCGCGTCGGTCATGGCGTAGAACATGCCGCCATAGGCGATGTCGATCGCGATGGTGCCGAACCCCTCGACCTCCAGCGCCGCATCGAGATGCGTGGCGAAGCACGGCACGTTGGTCAGTTCGACCCACACCACCTTGCCGTCCCGGCACCCGGCCCGCACATCGACCGGCCCCGCCGGCATGTCCAGCCGCAGCCGCGTCTCGGGCTCGGTCATCGGCACCATGCCGGTTTCCAGCAGCACGGTGGCGATGCACATCGTGTTGGAGCCGGACATCGGCGGATACTCGGTCGGCTCCATGATGATCGCACCGGCCACGCAATCGTCCCGCTTCGGCGGCACGATCAGGTTCACGTGGCGGGAAACCGAGCCGCGCGGCTCGCAGATCAGCATTTGCCGGATCTGGTCGTGGTCGCGCTGCATCGCCTCGCGCTGGGCAAACACGCTGTCACCGGCCGGCGGCAGCACGCCGCCCACGATCACGTCACCCACCTCGCCCTCGGCGTGGCAGCCGACCACCTGGATCATCCGGTTGGCGCGCATCCTGGTCTCCGGCGCGCCTGGGGCAGGGGAGCGTTCAGGCCCCGGCCGCGGGGTTCATCTGGCGGGAGACGGCCTCGAACGCGTCGGAGATGAAGGGCGGGCGCTTGTAGAGACCCTTCATCCAGCTCGCGAGCATGCACAATTCCTCAAGCCGCAACACCTCGTCCAGCGTGCCGTCCGGAAAGCGCACCGCGAAGCTGGCGGCGATGATCTCCATCGTCTCCTCGACCTGCTCGATCGAGAGGCCAAGGTCGGATTCCAGCACGGCATTTCGGGTCAGGCGCGCCTCCTCGATGCCGAAGTCGTCGCGGATCAGCTTCACGATCCAGCGGAACATGGTCATCCAGTTGGTCACGCCGTCGATCGGTCGGGCGAGCATGCAGGGCAGGGTAGGCAACAAGGTGAAACACGAGGTTAATGCCCGACCATGAGCGACACGATCACGATTCGCCCGCTCTCCGAGGTGCCGCAGGCCGGGCCGACGGCCGCGCTGTGGCTGTTCGAGGAATGGGGCCACCGCTATGCCGGCCGCACGCCCGCCATGGCGATCGAGCTGTTCGCCCAGCGCGCCAACTCCGACCGGCTGCCGATGGCCTGGATCGCGCTCGAAGGCGCAACGCCGGTCGCCACCGCCAGCCTGATGGACATCGAGCGGCCCGGCGACGAGTTCGGTCCATGGGTCGGCGGCGTGTATGTCCTGGCCTCGCATCGCGGCCGCGGCCTGGCCACGCGGCTGATGGCGGTGCTGGAGGCCGCCGCACCGCGCCTGGGCGCGCGACGCCTGCTGCTCAGCGCAGCAGCACCGTCGCTGTATCTCGCCCTCGGCTACGAACCGACCGGCGCGACCAAGAACGGCGAGCCGGTGATGGAAAAGCGTCTGGTGCCGCCGGGCTAGGGCGCCGCATCGGCGCCTGTCATCCGCGCACGAAAGTCGCATAAGGTATATTATGGAAAGAAACGACCGTGGATGTCAGCCCAGGCTGACATCGCGGTTCACGTCCTTGTAGAGCAGATACGCCGCATCCCCCCAGCCCGTGGGATAGAACTGCTGCGGGCAGTACGGCCCCATCCAGATGAAGTCGCCCTTCCACACCTCGTGCCAGGTGCGCCCAAGCAGATACATCCCCTGGCCGGACAGCATCAGCAGCCCGTGCTCCATGATGTGCGTCTCGACCATCGCGAAATGCGTGCCGGGCTTGAAGTGCAGGATGTTGACCGCGAAGTCGTAGCGCAGGTCTTCCTCCGGCAGCAGGTGCTGCCACGAGCGGCCGATCGTGTGGCGCAGCGTATGCGCCACATCGGCCGTGTGGCGCACCACGGCGGGCGGTGCCTCCAGCCCGGCATCGTCGAACTTCTTGCGGATCCAGGCGATCCGCGCGCCGGACGCCGTCTCGAGCCGGTGCGCGGTGCCCGGCGGCACATAGGCATAGCCGCCGACGCCGAGCGCGTGCCGCACACCGCCGACCATTATATCGCATGATCCTTCTACAACATAATAAAAATGCGATATCCCGTCCACCCGCCGCGGCACGCCGGTTCCGCCCGCTGGCATCACCAGCAGCGCCTGGACGAACTTCGCCCCCATCTGCGGCGAGGTCTGGAAGAACACCTTCGTGCCGGGCCACCCCGGCAGTCGGCTCTCCAGGATGCCCTCCGGCGGCATCACCGCGAAGTTCGGGTCCACCATCGAGCGGTTGTGCCCGGCCACGCCGGGCGGAATCGTGCCTTGTTCCATGGGCTTTCCGTCCTTCATTCAGCGCAGCAGGAAGGTGCCGGCGCGCAGCACGATGCAGCCGCCTTGCCCTCGGTGTCCCGCGGCAAATCCATCGCCGGGTTGGCCGACAGGAAGCCGTTCGGCTTCAGCATGAAGCCCGCATACTCTACCGGCATGATCGGCATGTCCTCGGGTTTGCACACATGGGTGTGGCCGAAATTGTGCCACACCACGACATCGGCGTTCTCGATCGACCGGTTGGCCTGGATCCAGCTCGGCAACCCCTCCCCGCCCCCGTTCGGCCCGGCCGGAAGCTGGTTGGGGAACTCACCGGCCGGAAACCGCTCCGCCGGATCGTAGGCCGTCACCCACACATGCTTGGTGGCGAACCCCGCCCTGCCCCGAATCGCGCTGCCTTCCTGCGCCAGCAGCAGCGGCGAGGCCTGCACGGCGAGCTTGTACGCCGGCGCATTCCCGACTACGTTGCGCTTGTTCGGATTGGAGATTTTCCAGTAGCGCCCGGTCCGCCCCTCGGCCTCCCGCGCCGCATCGCGCTCGCGCGCCAGCACCCTGGACGTGGTGTCAAATACGTTGCCGTACGGATTATCCTTGCCCCACGGCCGCGGCACGAACTCATGCTCGCTGACCGTGTTGCCTTCGCCGTCCACGCTCATGTGCAGCCGCGCGCAGAAGAAATGCTGATGCGTCGGCCCGCCCAGCCCCTCGCCGATCATGCCGCCCCACGGATAGGCCTCGCCCGGCATCACCGCCGCCGTCTGGATGATGCCGGTCAGCTTGGCCTCCAGCTGGATCGTGCCGTCCTGATACAGGTACCAGTAGAACCCATAATCATAGTTGCCGACGGTGGCGAAGAAGCTGATCACCAGCCGGCGCGACCGCCGCACCTCGCGCACATCGTTGCGGAATTCATAGTGCTTCCAGAGGGTCCCGTAATCCTCCTCATGCATGCAGACAGCATTGGTCATCAGGAATGGCGCGCCGAAATCATCCGCCGCCGGGATGTCGAAATAGTGGATGGTGCCCAGGCAATCGCAGCCCAGTTCCAACGAATTGGCGAGCTTGCCTAATCCATATTCCCCGGCATCGAAGGCATTCTTCCAGAAATGGTTGGTGGTCGGGTCGGCATACGGAACCACCATCTCGGCAATTGAGGCGCGATGGATGACCGGCCGCGCAACCCCCTGGTCGACCAGCGAAAGCCGATGCAGCACCAGCCCCTCGCGCGGCGTGAACCCAACCCGGAAGCGCCAGTTCTGCCAGGTCACGTCCCAGCCATCGACCGTGAAGGACGGCCCCTCGGGCTGCACGATCGACAGCGGCTTGAGGTCGGTGCGCGTCGGCGGCAGCGAGGCCGGATCGTAGTTGCGCTTGGTCCGTGGCACCGGGATCGCCACGGGGTCGTCCACCAGCGTCAGGATCCGCTCGCCGATCAGGTCGACGACGGCCACCACGCCCTCGATCGGATGGGCATAGCCATTGTCCTTCGGCCCCTCGCGCCAATACGCCACCGCCCGCACCAGGCGCTTGCCGACCTCCTCCGGGAAGCCGAAATTGCCGGCCGAGAACGGGTCCACCTGCACCAGCTTCAGGTCCGCATCGGTGATCCCGCGCCGCTTCACGGCGGCCACCCACCGCGGATCGGACTTCACGATGCGGTCCAGCTTCATGAATTCGTCAAGGATGATCGGCGGCTGCCCCTGGGTTTCCAGCTGTTGGAACGCCGCCACGCGCCCCCCGGTCAGGTCCAGCAGCACCTCGAAGATGCCGCCGGTTTGCGTATCCAGCAGCACCACCCGCGCCCCACGCACCACTGCCTGGCCGGGCTGGAACGCCAGCACCGCCGCCTTGTCCGGCTCGCGCAGTTCCACGAGCGTGAAGCGCATCGACGTGCGGAACGCGGCATCACCCGTCACCAGCGCCTGCACCGCGGCGATCTCGCCTTCGGTCAGCGGGTCCAGCGGATGACGGATGGCGGCGACGGCGAGCGTGTCCATAGGGGGCTCCATGGCGGAATGGTTGCATCGCAGCATGCCCCGCCGCCGGCCTCGCACCAAGGCAAAACCGCCCTACCCTATCTCCAGCACCATCCCGTCGAACCCCGCCTCCACCCCCGCCGGCAGGTGCGCGCCGAGCCACGCCCAATCGAGATCGGTGCCCATGTGCGTCAGGATCGTCCGACGCGGCCGCAGCCGCTCGGCCCATTGCAACACCTGCTCCAGCTTCGCATGGGTATTGTGCGGCCCCCGCTGGAAGCAGCCGACCACCCAGGTGTCCACGCCCTCCAGCACCGCGAACGCCCGCTCGTCCAGCCGCACCACATCCGTCGAATAGCCGAAGCCGCCGATGCGCAGCCCCAGCGTGCGCACCATGCCGTGGTCCTGGTCGAACAGCTCGACGGGAATTCCGGCCGGCGCGATCGCGGCGTCAGGCGCCACGATGACGGGCGTCATCACCGGGCGATAAAAGCCGGGCGGCTTCCAGGGCCGGAAGGCATAGGGGAAGCGCCCGACAATATCCTCCATCGTTGCCGCCGTGCCGAACGCCTCGATCGGCCGGCCGACCACGCGGTTCAGGATGCGAACATCGTCGAGCCCGGTGATGTGGTCGGCATGGGCGTGGGTGTAGAGAATGGCATCAACCCGCCCGATGCCGGCCGCCAGCAGCTGCGCGCGCATGTCCGGCCCGGTATCGACCAGCAGCGTCGCATCGCCGACCTCGACGGCGATGCTCGTGCGCGTGCGCCGGTTGCGCGGCTCGGCGGGGTCGCAGACGCCCCAGTCGCCGGTGCCGTCGCGCCCGCCGATCATCGGCACCCCGGCCGAACCGCCGGTGCCGAGCAGCGTGACCCGGATCACGCCGCCTTCGGGAACAGCCGGCGGAAATTCGCCGTGGTCAGGTCGGCCATCTCCCCTGCCCCCATCCCGTGCACCTCGGCCAGCACCTTCGCGGTATGCGCCACATGGCCGGGCTCGTTGCGCTTGCCGCGGAACGGCACCGGGGCGAGGTAGGGCGCATCCGTCTCCACCAGCAGCCGCTCCTTCGGCACGTCGCGCGCGATGTCTCTGATCTCCTGCGATTTCGGGAAGGTCAGGATGCCGGAGAAGCTGATGTAGCCGCCCAGCGCCAGCGCCGCTTCCGCCAGCCCGCGCCCGGAACTGAAGCAGTGCAGCAGGAACGGAAACGCACCCTGCCCCGCCTCCTCGCGCAGAATGGCGGCGATGTCCTCGTCGGCATCGCGCGCATGGATGCACAGCGGCAGGCCGGAGAGCCGTGCGGCGCGGATATGCGCCCTGAACCCCGCCTGCTGCCGGTCGCGCGGCGCCTTGTCGTAGAAGTAATCCAGCCCGGACTCGCCGATGCCGATCACCTTCGGGTGGTGCGTCTCGGCCACGATCGCCTCCGGCGTCGGCACCTCGCCTTCGCCCGCGTTGTG
Organism: Asaia bogorensis; assembly: GCA_945897825.1. Taxonomy (GTDB): domain Bacteria; phylum Pseudomonadota; class Alphaproteobacteria; order Acetobacterales; family Acetobacteraceae; genus CAMDGX01. Next base: position 33,493 of record CAMDGX010000043.1, read on the forward strand.
CGGATGGATGCCGACGGTGCACCACACGTTGGGATGCGCCTCGGCCAGCGCGCGCATCTCGGCCGAACGGGTCAGGCGCGTGCCGATCGTCACCATCTCGCCGACGCCGGCCGCCGCCGCGCGGGCCAGCACGCGCGCGAGGTCCTCGCCCTGGAAGTAGTCGAGGTGGCAGTGGCTATCGATCAGCACGCTACTCGGCCTCTTCGACAAAACGCGGGAACACCCCATGCGGCGGCGGCAGCACCGTGCCCGCCGGCAACGCCGCCGCCAGCGCGTCGAACCCGCGCCCATCCGCCGGCACGCCCAACTGGTCGAGCATCGCCGCGGTCTTTTCCGGCATGAACGGCTGCAGCAGCGTCGCCACCGTGCGGATCACGTCGGCCAGCACCCGCAGCACATGCGCCATGCGCACCGCGTCGGTCTTGCGCAGCGCCCAGGGCGCCTGGCGGTCGATATAGGCGTTGGCGGCGCGGATCACCCGCCAGATCTCCTCCAGAGCCTCGCCGAAGGCCTGCCGGTCCATCTGCGCCCGCACCGAAGGCAGCAACGCCGCCGCGGAGGCCAGCATTTCCTCGTCTTCCGCCGTGCGCGGCCCGGCCTCCGGCAGCTTGCCCTCGCAGTTGCGCGCGATCAGCGTAAGCGAGCGCTGGGCGAGGTTGCCCAGGTCGTTCGCCAACTCGACATTCAGCCGCGAAACCAGCGCCTTGCGCGAGAAGGTTCCGTCGTTGCCGAACGGCACCTCGCGCAGCAGGAAATAGCGCAGCGAGTCCAACCCATAGGAATCGGCCAGTTCCTGCGGGTCCAGCACGTTGCCGAGCGACTTGCTCATCTTCTCGCCGGCCACCGTCCACCAGCCATGCGCGAACACCCGCTTCGGCGGCGCCAGCCCGGCGGCCATCAGGAAGGCAGGCCAATACACGGCATGAAAGCGCAGGATGTCCTTGCCCACCATGTGCACATCGGCCGGCCAGAACCCCCAGCGCTCCGCCGCCTCGTCCGGGAAGCCGGCCGCCGTGATGTAGTTGGTCAGCGCGTCCATCCACACATACATCACATGCGCCGGGTCGCCCGGCACCGGGATGCCCCACTTGAAGCTGGTGCGGCTGACCGACAGGTCGCGCAGCCCGGACTTCACGAAGCTGGTCACCTCGTTGCGCCGCGTCGCCGGCAGGATGAAGTCGGGATTGGCGTCGTAGTAGGCGAGCAGCCGGTCCTGCCAGGCCGAGAGCCGGAAGAAGTAGCTCGGCTCCACCACCCATTCCACCGGCGCGCCCGATGGCGCCACCTTCGTCCCGTCCGGCCGGGTGGTCAGCTCGTCCTCGTCGTAGAACGCCTCGTCACGCACCGCGTACCAGCCCTCGTAGCCGCCCAGGTAGATCTCGCCCCGATCAACCAGCCGCTTCCACAGCTCGGCGCAGGCGCGCTTGTGCCGCTCCTCCGTGGTGCGGATGAAATCGTCGTTGGAAATGCCGATGCGCTGCGTCATCGCCCGGAACATGTCCGAGGTGCCGTCGGTGAACTGCTGCGGCGTCTGTCCGGCGGCGGCGGCGGCCTGCTCCACCTTCTGGCCGTGCTCGTCCGTGCCGGTCAGGAAGAACACATCGAACCCGTCCAGCCGCTTGAAGCGCGCCATCACGTCGCAGGCGATCGTGGTGTAGGCGTGGCCGATATGCGGCGCGCCGTTCACGTAGTAGATCGGGGTCGTGATATAGTATTTTGGTTTCATGGTGCTTTCGCCGTGCTGGTCGCCAGCATGCTCAGGCCGTTCACCACCGCCTGGCGCTTGTCCAGATAGGCATCCTCGGTCTCGTGCTGCAGGCGCCGCAGCGCGTGCCACAAATCGACCCAGGCGGAAAGGGGGCGATCGCCGAGCAGCCGTGCCTGGTCCGGATCGCCATGCCCGCGCGCGGCATCGCGCACCGCGGCCGCGATGCCGCTGGCAAGCAGTTCCATGAAGGTCGCGAACGCATCCTCGTCCCGCCCCAGCGCATCGGCGACCGCATGGGCCCGCCCGGCGTCGAGCTTGTCCAGGTTGGCCAGCACCTCGTCCACCAGCGCCGCCTGCGCCACCCCCCCGCCCTCGGCCAGCGCGAGCGCGCGCCCGATCGACCCCTCGGCCATCCCCGCCAGCCGAGCCGCGTCGTCCGGCGGCAGGTCCGGCGCGTAGCGGGCCAGCAGCGCCCGCACCGTCTCCTCGCCCAGCGGGGCGAGCGCCAGCCTTCGGCACCGGCTGCGGATGGTCGGCATCAGCCGCCCGGCCGCCGAGCACACCAGCAGCAGGATCGCCCGCGGCGGCGGTTCCTCGAGCACCTTCAGCAGCGCGTTGGCGGCATTGCGGTTCATGTCCTCCGCGCCGTCCAGCACGACCACGCGCCAGCCGCCCTCCGCGGGAGTCAGGCGCAGGAAATCCCCCACCTTGCGCACGTCGTCGACCACGATCTCGCTGCGCCGCTTGCCCTTGTCGTTCAGCGACCGCTCGACCGTCAGCAGGTCGGCATGGCTCGACGCCGCGACGCGCTTGAAGGTCGGGTGATCGGCCGCCAGCGCCAGGTCCGCCCCCGGGTCGCCCCCGGCCAGCAGGCGGCGCGCGAAGCGGAACGCCAGCGTCGCCTTGCCGATCCCCTCCGGCCCGGTAACCAGCCAGGCATGGTGCAGCCGCCCGGAGCGGATCGCCTCGGCCATCATCCCCTCGGTGGCCTCGTGGCCCAGCAGATGCGGATTGGCCCGCGGCGCCGGCGCGCTCACGCCGCCACTCCGAGCCGCGCGCGCACCGTGTCCAGGATCGCGGCGGCCACCTTGCTCTCGTCCGGCTCGCCGTCGATCAGCGCGCATCGATCGGGCTCGCCGGCAGCGACCGCGCGGAACCCGTCGCGGATGGTGGCGAAGAACGGCGCGCCCAGCCGCTCGTATCGATCCGCCGCCGCCCCGCGCCGCACGAGCCGGGCCAGCGTCGTCTCCACCGAGACATCCAGCACCAGCGTCAGGTCCGGCCGTGCCCGCAGCAACGAGGTCAGCGTCGCGATGGCGTCGCGATCAGCGCCCTGCCCCCAGCCCTGGTACACCATGGTCGAATCGGCGAACCGGTCGCACACCACCCACATCCCGGCATCGAGCGCGGGGCGGATGGTCCGCTCCACATGCTCGGCGCGCGCGGCGAAATGCAGCAGCGTCTCAGCCGGCGCCGACCAGTCAATCTCCCCCCCCAGCAACAGGCCGCGCAGATGCTCCGCCCCCGGCGCACCGCCGGGCTCGCGGGTCATCAGCACCGGCAGTCCCATGGCCGACAACGCCTCGGCCAGAAGCCGCGCCTGGGTGGATTTGCCGCCGCCCTCGCCGCCCTCCAGCGTGATGAACCGCCCCGTACCCAAGTGTCAGCCGCCGGTCAGGAAGCGCGTGACGACGGCCACCGCCCGTCCCGGCAGCCCCAGCCGCGCCACGTCCGCCCCGGCCAGCAGCGGCACCTCCAGCTCCGGCACCCCCTGCCCGCTTACGCTAAGCTGCCCAAGCCGCGTGCCGCGCTGCACCGGCGCCGGCACGGGCGAATCGTAGGCGATCGTCACCTTCGCCCGATTGCGCCAGCCGCGCGGCATGGTCACCACCAAATCCCGCCCGCCCACCAGCGGCACGGTCGGGCTGGCGCCGAGATGCACCGGCGCCTGCTCCACCACGTCGCCGGCGGTGAACAGCGTCACGTTCTCGAACTCGCGGAAGCTCCATTCCAGCAGCCGCTCGCTCTCCTCGGAGCGCTCGCGCATCGTGTTCAGCCCGTTGATCATCAGGATCACCCGCCGCCCGCCGCGCTCGGCACTGGCAACCAGCCCATACCCGGCCTCTTCGGTATGCCCGGTCTTGAGCCCGTCGGCGAGGTTCTTCTGCACCAGCGGGTTGCGGTTCTGCTGGTCGATACCGTTGTATTTGAATGACTTCTCCGAGTCGTAATGGTAGTATTCCGGGAAGTCGCGAATGATCCGCCGCGCCAGGATCGCAATGTCGCGCGCGCTGCTGCGGTGCTCCGGATGCGGCCAGCCGGTGGAGTTGCGGAACACCGTGCGCTCCAGCCCCAGCTCGCGCGCCTTGGCCGTCATCATCTCGGCGAACTGCTCCTCCGAGCCCGCGATCGCCTCGGCCAGCACGATGCAGGCATCGTTGCCGGATTGGACGATCACCCCGCGGATCAGGTCCTCCACCTTCACGCTGGTGCCGACCTGCACGAACATCTTGCTGCCGCCCATGCGCCACGCCCGCTCGCTGACCGGCAGCTCCTGCGTCAGCGTCAGCCGGCCGGCGCGCAGCAGCTCATAGACCAGGTAGGCGGTCATCAGCTTGGTCATCGACGACGGGATCATCGACGCATCAGCGTCCTTCTCCAGCAGCACCGCGCCCGTCACGTGGTCGATGATCACCGCGAACTTGGCGGCCGTGTCCAAGGGGCCGAGCGGGGTGGTGGCCGGGCTGCCGGCGGGCAGCGGGCTCGTTGGGCGCGGACGGGCGGGCCGTTGCGCGGCGGCCGGCGGGCGCTGCGCCGGGCGCGTCTGCTGCGCGGCGGCGGTGAGCGCGGTGCCCGCCAGCAGGACCGGGGCCAGCAGGGCGCGGGCGAGTGCGATGCGGCGGTGGATCACGGCGGCAACTCCTCGTCTGGCCGAAGGTCAGTGTATCGCGCGACGGCGCGGCCGGGCAGCCCTACTCGACGATGATCCGCCCGTCGAGGCAGCCGGCGGGCAGCACGCGGCGCAGCGTGCCTTCCGCCTGGGACAGCGTCGCCATCGGGCCGATGCGCACCACCACGGAGCGGTCGCGCGGCGCGTCGTAGTCGGCCTGCATGCGCGCGCCGAAGCCGGCCAGGCGGGACTGCATCATGCCGGCGGCCGAAGTGCTGCCGAAGGCGCCGCATTCGATGGCGAGCTGGCCCGGCCGGGCCGAGGCCTGCGAGACCTGCTCCGGCAGGCGCAGCGGAATGGCCGAGGCCGGCGCCGCATCCGCGGCCTGGGCGACCGTGGCCGGCGCGGCGGCGACGCGCTGGCGTCCGGCGGCGGCGCCGGTGGGCGGGGCGAGCGATTCGGCCTGCACGCCGCCGCGCGGGGCGGCGGTCACCTGCGGCGGTGGCGCGGCTTGCGCCGGGGTGGAGCCGGTCGCGCGGCCCTGCAATTCG
>CAMDGX010000044.1 GCA_945897825.1 Asaia bogorensis
CGTCGCCCCCCTGCCCGGTGCCGCCGCCGCCCAGCGCGCCCGCGACCTCGCCGCCGCCTGCGCCACGCTCGACGAGCTGCGCGCCGCACTGGCCGCCTTCGACGGCTGCCCCCTCTCGGCCACCGCCACCAACCTCGTGTTCAACGACGGCAACCCTGCGGCCGGGCTGATGTTCATCGGCGAGGCCCCCGGCGCCGAGGAGGACCGCAGCGGCACCCCCTTCGTCGGCGCCGCGGGCCAGCTGCTGGACCGCATGCTCGCCAGCATCGGCCTGGACCGCACGCGCTGCCTCATCACCAACACCGTTTTCTGGCGCCCCCCCGGCAACCGCACCCCCACCGACGCCGAGGTGCAGGTCTGCCTCCCCTTCCTGCACCGGCAGGTCGCCCTGGTGCGCCCGCGCCACCTGGTCCTGCTCGGCGCCCCGGCCACCAAGGCCATCACCGGCAGCACGACCGGCATCACGCGCATGCGTGGCAAGTGGCTGGCCATCCAGGTCCCGGGGCTGGACACGCCCGTACCCACCCTGCCCATGCTCCACCCGTCCTACCTGCTCCGCACCCCCGCGGCCCGCCGGGATGCCTGGGCCGATTGGCGTTTGCTGCGCCGCACCCTCGACGCTTCGTGAACAAGACATTGATTTCACTCAGTCCCGGAACCGCCTGAAACAACAGGAACCGTCTCATTTAGATATCTGCGTCCCGTTTTTGGCCCTTGCCGCACCGGGAGCCCCTGTGTAGGCCCAAGGCATGCGAGGGATCGGTCACGCGCTCTCCCGCCTTCCTGTCGCCCGGGCCTTCGTGCTCGGCGCCGCAGTCCTGGCCGCAAGCGCGGTCCCGAAGGCGTATGGACAGCCTCAACCCCCAACCGAGGACACTGCGCTCGCCGTGCCACGCCTGGCACCGCGCGGCAGCGGCGATCTCGGCCTGCCCCAGCCGTTGCCGCCCAGCGAGGCCGCGCGCCTGCGCCGCCTGTTCGCGCTCCAGTCCCGCGGTGCCATCGCCGAGGCGGTGCGCCAGTCCATGGCGCTGGACCACGACGATCCCGTAGTCGTCGCCGTCCTCGGCCACCTCCTCGCCGACCGTCATCTCGGCCCACACACCCGCACCACCGCCGCCGAACTGCAGGAATGGCTGGAGCGCTGGCCCACCCTGCCCGACGGCCCGGCGATCCATTCGCTGCTGAAGCGCCGCATCGCCCGCGGCACCCCGCTCCCGCCCGCCCCCGACACCTCCGCCCTGCCCCATCCGGCCACCACCCTGCCGGTGCCGGAGGAGGCCGAAACGCCGGGGCCCACCCTGCCCCGCCTGCCCGAGCTCGACCGCCGGGTCCGCGAGGCCGCCCGCAGCCGCACCTACGGCGCCGCCTCGCGCGTCATCCTCGACGCCCGCGACCTTCCCCCCGGCTATGCCGCCCTGCTGCGCGGCGAGGCCGGCCAGATCCTGTTCGCCCTCAACCTCGACCGCGAGGCCTACGAGGTCGCCGCGATCGGCGCCGAATCCTGCCAGCGATCGCGCAGCGCCACCTGCGTCACCGTGGCCGCCGCCGGCCACTGGGCCGGTCTCGCCGCGTGGCGCCAGGGCCGCATCCCGCAGGCGCGGACCATGTTCGAACTCGCCTGGGCGGCGGACATCGCCTCCGCCTCGCAACGTGCCGCCGCCGCCTTCTGGGCCGCACGCGCCCACCAACGCCTCGGCGACCCCGAACGGCACGCCGCCTGGCTGCACCGCGCCGCCGCCGAGGAACGCACCTTCCACGGCCTCATCGCCCGCCGCAGCCTCGGCATGCCGCTCGAAGGCCCGCCCCTGCCGCGCGAGACCCTGGGCGAGGCGGATCTCGACGCCGTCGCCAACCACCCCGCCGGCCTGCGCGCCTTCGCCCTGCTGCAGGTCGGCCAACGCGACCGCGCCGAGGCCGAGCTGCGCCAGCTCTGGCCCGCCACGCAGACATCGCCCGGCCTGGGTCGCGCCCTGATGCTCATCGCCGAGCATGCCGGCATGGACGTCCTGGCCGCCCAGCTCGCCGACCTCGCCCAGGCCGCCGACGGCCGCCCCCGCGAACGCACCCGCTTCGCCGTCCCCCGCCTGCGCCCCGCCGGCGGCTTCACCACCGATCCCGCGCTGGTCTATGCCATCGCCCGCACCGAATCGAACTTCGACCCCACGGCCGTCTCCCCGGCCGGCGCCCGGGGCCTGATGCAGCTCATGCCCGGCACCGCCCGCTTCCTCGCCGGCCTCTCCGACAGCCCCGACCGCCCGCTGCCGCCGCTGGAGGACCCCGCCGTCAATCTCAGCCTGGGCCAGCGCTACCTTAACTTCCTGGCCGCCACCGACGTCGTCGCCGGCGACAAGATCCGCCTGCTCGCCAGCTACAATTCCGGCCCCAGCGCCTTCGCCCGGTGGAGCAGCGCCATGGCCGACCACGGCGACCCGCTGCTGTTCATCGAGGCGATCCCGATCGACGAAACCCGCGCCTTCGTGCCGCGCGTCCTCACCCACACCTGGCTCTATGCCACCCGCCTTCGCCTGCCCGCCCCCTCGCTCGACCAACTGGCCACCGGCGCCTGGCCGCGCTACGCTTGGGACGACGGCGCCGCGCCCACCCGGCACTGATCCCGCGGCGCCGGGAGGAGACCGCCATGGCGCGCCTGGACGAATCCCGCCCCTTCCTGCCCGTCAACATCGCCGTGCTGACCGTGTCGGACACCCGCACGCTGGACACCGACACCTCGGGCGCCACCCTGGCCGAGCGCATCGCCAAGGCCGGCCACACCGTCGCCGTCCGCGCCATCGAGAAGGACGAGCCCGACCTGATCGAGGCCCGCCTGCGCGGCTGGATCGCCGACCCGGCCATCGACGTGGTCATCACCACCGGCGGCACCGGCATCACCGGCCGCGACGTCACCCCGGAAGCCTTCGACCGTGTGCTGGAGAAGCGCATCGAAGGCTTCGGCGAACTGTTCCGCATGCTCAGCTACGCGAAGATCGGCACCTCGACGATGCAGTCCCGCGCCATCGGCGGCGTCGCCGGCGGCACCTACCTCTTCGCGCTCCCCGGCAGCACCGGGGCGGTCAAGGACGGCTGGGACGACATCCTGGTCTGGCAACTCGACAACCGCCACCGCCCCTGCAACCTCGTAGAGCTGATGCCAAGGCTGCAAGAACACCTCAAGGCAGCGGAGTAGCGGGGCTTTGCCCCGCACCCCACCAGGGGCCGAGCCCCTGGACCTCAACATTTTCTCAGGAATGGGGATCCAAGGGCCGCCGGCCCTTGGTGGGTCCAGGGCAACGCCCTGGCCTTTTCGCTTAAGGATCTGGAGTACTGCAGAGGTCCGCTGCCGTGTCCACATCGCGCAGGGTCCGCAGCAGCCTGACCCGCCGGTGCCGGAATCTTGCCAACGTATCCGCCAGCGTATGCTCGCTCGACCAGCGCACCCCGTCGAACGGCCCCGCCACCCGTCGCGGCCCCCAGCCGACCAGCCAGTAGCCGCCATCCGCCGACGGCCCGAACACCGCATCGGCACGCCCGAGCGCCCGGAACGCCGCCAGCGCGTCGGCCGCACCGGCGGCGGGAATGTCGCTGCCGATGATCACCGCGCGGCCATGCGGGTCGCGATCCAGCAGCCGCGCCATCCGCGCGCCGAGGTCGCCCTGCCCCTGCGCCACCCGCGCGACCCCGCGCAGCCCCGGCACATGCCCGCCATCCGGCGTCACCGCCAGCACGGTGCGGAACCGCCGCTCCCGCGCCAGCGCGCGCACCAGGCGGTGCAGCGTCGCCAGGTGAAAGCGCAGCGCCGCCCGCTGGCCGATCCCGCGCGCCAGCCGCTTCTTCACCGTGCCCAGCCGCGGCGCGCGGGTGAACACATATACGGTGTCCCTAGTCATACAGCCGCGCGATCAGCCGCGGCGGCACGCCGAGAAAGTACAATCCCAGGCAGAAGAGGTTGTGCACCGAGCGCATGGTCCACCCCTCCCGCCGCCACCGCGCCGCCGAGGTGAGCGCATCCACCTCCAGCCCAACCAGCCGCGCCCGTCCGATCCGCCGCACCAGGTCCACATCCTCCATCAGCGGCAGGTCCCGCACCCCGCCGAGTTCCGCCAGCAATGTCCGCGACACCAGCAGCCCCTGGTCGCCATAGGGCAAGCCCAGCCGCCGGCAGCGCCACGCCACAAGCCGCTCCAGCCGCCGCGCCGCCGGCTCCCCGGCATCAAGCGCGAAGCGGAAATAGGCCGCCTTGTCCGGCTGCTCCGCCATGAACCGATAGGCCGCGGCAGCCCAGCCGCGCGCCAGCACGGTATCCGCATGCAGCAGCAACAACCACTCCCCGCGCGCCGCCGCCACCCCGGCCGCGATCTGCCGCCCCCGCCCGCGCGGCGCATGCACCACCAGCGCCCCCAGCCGCGCCGCCACGTCCGCGGTGCCGTCCGCGCTGCCGCCATCCACCACCACCACCTCGCCCGGCAGCCCCTCCAGCGCGCCGATGCAGCCCGGCAGCGCGGCGGCGGCGTTCAACGCTGGGATGATGACGGAAAGCGACATCGTGATGAACCCGAGTTCGCTATTCGTTCTTGACCGCGACGCCACCCGAAGGCACTCTACGTCCAGAACGGATGGGGAACACGAACATGCGTGGACACCAGAACCACCACATAGGCTGCGCCTCGGGCGAGGACCTCGCACGGGAGATCGACCCGGACGAGATCGCCGCCCTGGATCGCGCCGGCGAGCCGGACATGCCGGCCGGCATGCGCACGCGCGCCTCCAAGGCCGCGGCACTGGTCATTCCGCCCCCGCCGTCCCGCGTCGCCCCGCGTCCGCTTGCCAGGCCACCTGCCGCTGTTGCCGCCATTACCATGGACACAGGGTCCGACACCCCGGTGGTGGCGCGCAAGGGGCGTGGTGCGGTCACCAATCCGCCGAACCGCTTCGATGCCCAGACGCCGGCGGTGTTCGACGACGGCTGGGGCACGCTGGCGGCCGATTTCGCCGACCTGCCGCCGCTGCCGACCTCGCTGCTGCGCGACACCACGCGCAGCGCCATCGCCTACAACCAGTCGCCCGACCTCGGCTTCGACCGCTCGGTGAACCCGTATCGCGGCTGCGAGCATGGGTGCGTCTACTGCTTCGCCCGCCCGACCCACGCCTATCTCGGCTACTCGCCCGGCCTCGATTTCGAAACGAAGCTGGTCTACAAGCCGGATGTCGCGGAGCTGCTGGAGAAGGAGCTGCGCAAGCCCGGCTACGTGCCCCGCCCGATCGCGCTCGGCACCAACACCGACCCCTACCAGCCGATCGAGCGCACGCTGAAGCTCACCCGCACCATCCTTGGCGTGCTGGACCGCTTCAACCACCCGGTCACCATCGTCACCAAGTCGGCCCTGGTGCTGCGCGACCTCGACCTGCTGGTGCCGATGGCCCGGCGCAACCTAGTCCGCGTCTGCCTGTCGGTCACCACGCTCGACAACGCGTTGGCACGCCGGATGGAGCCGCGCGCCGCCGCCCCCATGCGCCGCATCCAGGCGATCGAGGAGCTGACCCGCGCCGGCGTGCCGGCCGGCGTCATGGCCGCCCCGATGATCCCGGGCCTGAACGATGCGGAGTTGGAGAAGATCTTGGAGGTTTCCGCCCGCGCCGGCGCGCGCAGCGGCGGCTACATCCTGCTGCGCCTGCCGCACGAGCTGAAGCAGATGTTCGAGGACTGGCTCGGCGCCCACTTCCCCGACCGCGCCGCCCGTGTGCTCGAACTGATCCGCGAAACCCGCGCCGGCGCCTTGAACGACGTGAAGTATGGCCAGCGCTTCACCGGTACCGGCGTCTATGCCGACCTGCTCGCCCGCCGCTTCACCCGCGCCGCCAGGCAATGGGGGCTGGAGAAGTCGGAGCCGCTCGACACCAGCGCCTTCGCGCCGCCGGCCGACATGAGGAAGGGGCTGGCCGAGGCGCAGATGTCGTTGTTCTGACGCCCGCTGCGCGGCTGGCATGCCGGCCCGCGGTTGTGCGGCAGGGGCTTCGGGCGTATCTGCGAGCCCACGCGAGGGCGCCGGAGACACCAAACCATGACCACCCAGATGCGGCGCAACCTGCTGCTGCTCGCCACCTGCCAGGCGCTCGGCCAGGCCGCCAACACGATGATGTTCGCCGCCACGGCGCTGTCGGTCTCGACCTTCCTGAACATCCGCGAGTACGCGACGCTGCCGGTCACCATGCAGCATCTGGGCATCATGGTCGCGGTGTTCCCCGCCGCGATGCTGATGCAGCGCATCGGGCGCCGCCTCGGGTTCCAGGTCGGGTCGCTGTTCGGCATGCTCGGCGCCAGCGTGGCCGGCGGAGGACTGTATCTCGGCAGCCTGCTGGTGATGTGCCTCGGCGGGCTGATCCTCGGTTATGCGGTCGCCAGCCTGCACATGTATCGCTTCGCCGCCGTGGAGCTGGTGCCCGGGGCGATGCGCGCCAAGGCCATCTCCTGGGTCACCGCCGGCGGCATCGCCTCGGCGATGATCGGGCCGGCACTGGTCAACGCCACCTACGACCTGATGGTGCCGGTTTACCTGGCCACCTATGCCACCATGTTCGGCGTCCATCTGCTGGTGTTCCTGCTGATGGGCACGATCGGCTTCCCGGCCCGGCAGACGGCGGAACAGACCGCGGCCGAGGGGCCGCAGCGGCCGTTGTGGGAGATCGCGACCCAGCCGCAATACATCGTCGCCGTGCTCAGCGCGATGGTCGCGTTCGGCACGATGTCGTTCCTGATGAGCGCTTCGCCGCTCGCCATCGTCGGCTGCGGGTTGCCGCAGGGCGAGGCGCATCTGGTGATCTTCATGCACGTGCTCGGCATGTTCGTGCCGGCGCTGTTCACCGGCAACCTCATTACCCGCTTCGGCACGCTGCCGGTGATGATGACCGGGGCGGCGATCATGATCGTGGGCATCATTCCGGCGCTGCTGGGCGAGGGGCCGTGGAACTTCCGCATCGCGCTGACGCTGAACGGCATCGGCTGGAACTTCATGTTCGTCGGCGCCACCACGCTGGTGACGACGACCTATCGCGCCTCCGAGCGCGGCAAGGCGCAGGCGCTGAACGACTTCCTGATCTTCGGCACCACCGCCGCGTCCAGCTTCATGGCGGCGTTCCTCGAGGAGCGGCTGGGCTGGGCGGCGCTGAACTGGATCGGCATGGCGCTGATCGTCGGCGCCGTGGTCGCGGTGGCGGCGATGCGGGTCGGGCGGAAGCCCGCGGCCGCCTGATCGTTTAGCCGCTGTAGCAGCCGGCTTCGCGGGCGCGCTGGCGGACGAGGGCGAGGACGGCCTCGCACATCGGCATGGCGTGGCCGGTGATGCCGCCGAGCTCGACCACCGCGCCGAGTAGCGCGTCGATCTCCATCGGGCGGCCGCGTTCGAGGTCCTGCAGCATCGAGGTCTTGTGCTCGCCCACCTCGGCGGCGCCGTCGATACGCTTGTCGACGGAGACGGCGAAGCGGGTGCCAAGGGCTTCGGCGACGGCCTGGGCCTCGATCATCATGGCGCGGCAGAGGGCGCGCAGGTCGGGGCGGCCGGTGATGGTGGCCAGGGTGGCGCCGGTGAGCGCCGAGACCGGGTTGAAGCAGAGGTTGCCCCAGAGCTTGACCCAGATCTCGTCGCGGATGCGCGGGCGGACGGGGGCCTTGAGGCCGGCGGCGATCAGCAGTTTCGAAAGCGCCTCGACGCGTTCGGACCGGGTGCCGTCCGGCTCGCCGAGGGAGAAGCGGTCGCCGTAGCCGTGGGTGATGGTGCCGGGCTCGGTGACCTCGGCGGCGGGATAGACGACGCAGCCGATGGCCTGGCTGGGGGGCAGGATGTCCCACAGCTTGCCGCCGGGATCGACGGATTCGACGCGGCGGTCGCGGTGCGGCGAGTCCAGGCCGTGGAAATACCAATACGGCACGCCGTTGATCGCGGTGATCAGGGCGGTGTGGGGGCCCATCATCTTCGCGATGTCGGGGGCGGCGGAGGGGAGGGAGTGGGCCTTGAGGGTGACGATGACGTAGTCCTGCGGGCCGAGCTCGGCGGCGTCGGCGGTGGCGCGGGGGTGGACGGTGGTGCGGCGCTCGCCCTCGGCGCCGGCATTCTCGACCAGGGTGAGTCCGGTGGCCTTGATGGCGGCGAGGTGGGGGCCGCGGGCGACCACGGAGAGGTCGGCGCCGGCGGCGGCGAGCTTGACGCCCATCATGCCGCCGATGGCGCCGGCGCCGAAGATTGCGACTTTCATGGCAGGTGCCCCAGATGGTCTCGGTTGGGCGGCACCGTCGGCCCGTGCGGGGATTCGTTCAAGGGGGCGGGTTGCGCAGGGGCGGCGCGGGATTCGGCGGAACGGTTGGTACCCGGAACGTATAGGGCAAATGGCGGTGCCGGCCGGTGGGGGGCGAAACGGCGGATCGGGGGTGGGCGCGGGCGCTGGGCGTGGGTTGCGGGGGTGTGGGCGGCACGTGCGTCCCGCGCGATCGCGATCGGTCGCGGCGCGCTGGCGGGGCGCGGGTCCGGCTGCGCGGCGCAAGACGCGGGGGCCGGGGCGGTGGCGGGCGCCCTCCACGGGTCGGGCGGCGCCCATGATGCGGGCGGGAGTGTGGACTCTGCCCTGCGCGGGGCGAACCAGGCCTGGAGCACCGGCACGTGGTTGGGACGGGGGGCGCGCGGGCGGTGGGCGCGCGGCGCGCGGGGACGGATGGGGGGCGGCGGGGGGAGGGTGCCGTCGCGCCAGGCCTGCATGAGCTGGGCAAACTGTTCGAGCATCCTGACAATGCGCTGCAGGGCGAGAGCGATGAGGGCGTCGATCGCGCGGTCGATCACGGAACGCGCGTCGCCATCCGCCCCGTGCGGGGCGGAGAGGGCGGCGGGGCGCGCGGCCGTGTGGGGTGCGACGAATGACATTGGTTAGTTATTTATGTTATCGCACGATGGATGGCAAGGGGATTCGCGCCGTGGGGCAAGATTTTTTTCTCCATCGCCCCGCGACGGCCGGGATGCCGCGCGGACGGGAGGCGCGGTGCTGACAGGCAAGCGGTTTGCGCGCATCGTGGACGGCAGCGGCGGCGCTGGGCTGCCTTCAACGTTGCGGGGAGCGGAGTTCCATGAGCCCATCGACCGGTATCCTTGCCGAGATCCGGCACCTGCTGGAGCAGAAGGCCAGCGGCCGCTACGGCCTGAGCCTGGTCAACCAGCAGCAGCATGCGTTGCAGGCGGCGTGGCTGGCGGAGCGGCAGGGCAAGGACGATGCGCTGGTCGTGGCGGCGCTGCTGCACGATATCGGCCACATGGTGCACGACCTCGGCGAGAACCCGGCCGACGAAGGGATCGACGACCGGCATGAGGAGCTGGGCCATGCCTGGCTGGAGCAGCATTTCGGGCCGGAGGTGACCACGCCGGTGCGGCTGCATGTGGCGGCCAAGCGCTACCTGTGCGCGGTGGAGGCCGACTATTTCGCCAAGCTGTCCGAGGACAGCGTCAAGAGCCTGGCGTTGCAGGGCGGACCGATGGCGGCGCCGGAGGTGGCGGCGTTCGAGGCGGTGCCGTTCTGCCAGGATGCGGTGCAGCTGCGGCGCTATGACGAGCAGGCCAAGGTGAAGGGGCTGGAGACGCCGCCGGTGTCGCACTTCATGCCGGTGGTGGCGCGCTGCCTGCGGCGTTGACGCACTGCCTGCGGCGCTGGCGCACTGCCTGCGGCGCTGACGGGCGCGCACGTCAGACCTGGTCGTAGTCGACGACCAGGTGCGGCGTTGTGGGATGGGCCTGGCAGGTCAGCGCGTAGCCGGCGGCGGTTTCCCAGGGTTCCAGCGAATAGTTCGCCGCCATGCGGACCGCGCCCTCGGTGACGCGGGCGCGGCAGGTGCTGCACATGCCGCCGTGGCAGGACCAGGGCAGGCCGAGGCCGGCGCGCAGAGCGGCGTCGAGCACCGTTTCGCCGTCGGCGACCGGGATCGTGTGGCTGGCGCCGTCGTGGATGATGGTGGCGGTGGCGGCGGGGCGCGCGGTGGCGGCGATGGGAGCGGCGCGGCGGGTCGTGGCAGGGCTGGCCGGGGTGAAGCGTTCGATCTGGATGCGGTCGGGCGGGACGCCGAGGGCGGCGAGGGCGGGCGGCATTTCGTCGAGCATGGCGGCGGGGCCGCAGACGAAGGCCTGGTCGATGGCGCGCGGATCGAGCAGGCCGGGCAGCAGGGCGCGCAGCCTGGCGGCGTCGAGCCGGCCGCTGAGGGCCGCGATGTCCTGCGCCTCGCGGGAGAGGGCGTGGACGACCGTCAGGCGAGCGAGGGCGCGGTCCTTGAGGTCTTCCAGTTCGCCGCGGAACAGGATGCGCGCGGTGCTGCGGCTGCCGTAGAGCAGGACGAAGCGGCTGGCGGGTTCGCGGGCGAGGATCGATTTCAGGATCGAAAGGATCGGCGTGATGCCGGAGCCCGCCGCGATGCCGAGATAGAGTCGCGCGGCTGCGGGGTCGGGGTCGTGGCCGAAGCGGCCTTGCGGGGGCATCACCTCCAGCGTGTCGCCTTCGCGCAGCGCGGTGTTGGCGTGCGCGGAGAACGCGCCGTCGGGCACGTGCTTGACCGCGACGCGCAGTTCACCGTCGTCGAGCCCGGCGCAGATCGAGTAGGCGCGGCGCAGGTCCTCGCCGCCGAGCGTGGTGCGCAGGGTGAGGTACTGGCCGGGGCGGAAGGCGAAATCCTGGCGCAGGGCCTCGGGGATTTCGAAGAGCAGCGAGACGGCATCCTCGGTTTCGCGGCGGATTTCGGCGATGCGCAGGGGGGCGAAGGTCAGTGGCATTTGAACTGGTCGAACGGCTCGCGGCAGGTGCTGCATTGCCAGAGGGATTTGCAGGCGGTCGAGCCGAACTCGGCCAGCAGCGCGGTGTCGGCGCTGGCGCAGCGTGGGCAGGTGGCGGGTTCGGTGGCGAACAGGGCGCGGCGCGAGGCCTGGCCGGGGGGTGGCGCGATGCCGTAGGCGCGCAGCTTGGCGCGGCCCGCCTCGCTCAGCCAGTCGGTGGTCCAGGCTGGCGCCATCACGGTCACGACACGCACCGGGGCGATGCCGGCGCGGGCGAGGGCGAGCTCGACCTCCAGCGCGATCACCGCCATGGCCGGGCAGCCGGTGTAGGTGGGCGTGATGCGGACCTCGACGCCATCCTGGGCGAGGACGATGTCGCGCAGCACGCCGAGATCCTCGATGGTGAGAACGGGGATCTCGGGGTCGGTGACACCGGCCGCGGCGTCCCAGGCGCGCTGGCGCAGGTCGGCTACCATTTCGCGCCCGGAAAGCTGCGCGCGACCGACTGCATGACCGCGAGCATGTGGCCGAGATGTTCGGTATGGCGCCCGGCGCGGCCGCCGGATTGCATCCAGCCTTCGGCGGGGCGGGCCAGGGTGGCCTGGGCGAGGACGGAGTCGACGGTGCGGTTCCAGGCCTCACGCAGGCCGGCGGGCTCGGGGCAGATGTCGGTGGCGACCAGCACCTCGTCCTCGGGCTCGAACATCTCGCCGGTGTAGGGCCACAGGCGGTCGAGCGCTGCCTGGGCGCGGCGGTGGGATTCGTCGGTGCCGTCGCCGAGGCGGATCAGCCATTCGGCGGCGTGGCGCAGGTGGTAGGCGGATTCCTTCTCCGCCTTGGCGGCGATGGCGGCGAGGTCGGGGTCGCGCGAGGCGGCGAGGGCGCGCCAGAACGGGTCGGCGAAGGCGGCGTAGAGGAAGAGCCGGGCGATGGTCACAGCGAAGTCGCCGTTCGGCAGTTCCAGGAGGAGCAGGTTGGTGTATTCGCGGTCGGTGCGCAGGTAGGCTAGGGCGTCCTCGTCCTCGCCGGTGCCGCGCGCGGCGGCGAGCGCGTAGAGGGCGCGGGCCTGGCCGATGAGGTCGAGCGCCAGGTTGGCCAGGGCCAGCTCCTCCTCCAGGGTGGGGGCGTGGCCGGTCCATTCGGAGAGGCGGTGGCCGAGCACCAGGGCGTCGTCGGCGCGGCGCAGGAGCAGGGCCGAGAAACGGTCGCTCATCGGAGGTACCTTGGCATCACATGTGCCCCACCTCGTCCGGCACCTCGTAGAAGGTGGGGTGGCGGTAGATCTTCGAGGCGGTCGGCTCGAACAGCATGGCCTTGTCGGCGGGGTCGCTGGCGGTGATGGCGGCGGACGGGACGACCCAGATCGACAGGCCCTCGCCGCGCCGCGTGTAGACATCGCGCGCGGCGGCCAGGGCCATCGTGGCGTCGGCGGCGTGGACGGAGCCGACATGGCGGTGGGCGAGACCGTTGCGGCTGCGGATGAAGACTTCCCAGAGCGGGGTGAGCGGCTCCTTCGTCATGCCGCCTTGCTCCGGCGCTTGGCGGCGAAGGCGAGGGCGGCTTCGCGCACCCAGGCGCCTGCCTCGTGCGCCTGCCGGCGCGCCTCCAGCCGCTCGCGGTTCAGCGGGCCGTCGCCGGCGATGACGCGGCGGAATTCGGCCCAGTCGATCGGGCCGAAGCGCCAGTGGCCGTCCTCCAGGCGCAGTTCCGGGTCCGGAAAGGTCAGGCCGAGGTGGAGCCCCTGGGGGACGGTGGCGTCGACGAATTTCTGGCGCAGGTCGTCGTTGGTGAAGCGCTTGATCTTCCAGCGCATGGAGGCGTCGGAGTGGTGCGAATCGGTGTCGGGGGGGCCAAACATCATCAGGCAGGGCCACCACCAGCGGTTGAGCGCGTCCTGCGCCATCGCCTTCTGGGCGGGGGTGCCGCGGGCGAGGGTCAGCATGATCTCGTAGCCCTGGCGCTGGTGGAAGCTTTCCTCCTTGCAGACGCGGATCATCGCCCTTGCGTAGGGGCCGTAGGAGCAGCGGCAGAGCGGGATCTGGTTCATGATGGCAGCGCCGTCGACCAGCCAGCCGATGGCGCCGATATCGGCCCAGGTGAGGGTGGGGTAGTTGAAGATCGAGGAATACTTGGCCCGCCCGCTGAGCAGCTGGGCGACCAGCTCCTCGCGCGCGGTGCCGAGCGTTTCGGCGGCGGCGTAGAGGTAGAGGCCGTGGCCGCCTTCGTCCTGCACCTTGGCGAGCAGGGCGGCCTTGCGCCGGAGGCTTGGGGCGCGGGTGATCCAGTTGCCTTCCGGGAGCATGCCGACGATCTCGGAATGGGCGTGCTGGCTGATCTGGCGCGTAAGGGTGCGGCGATAGGCCTCGGGCATCCAGTCGTTCGGCTCGATCTTCTCCTCGGCATCGATGCGCGCCTGGAAGCGCGCCAAGGCCTCGGCGTCCTCGGCCGGCGATCCGCTTTCCCTGGTGTTCAGCGCTTGCGCATACACGCTCCAGCCTCCCGCAATCGAGCCGATCATATCCGCTTGTCGTGCCCCGTGCCACGCCCGCGCGGCTGTGGCACGATGGGGCGGACGCGCACGAGGAAACGCATGCCCCGCCAGACCACCGCCGAGGCCACGGTCAATGCCCTGCTCGCCCATGGCATCGACACGCTTTATGCCCTGCCGGGCGTGAACAACGATTTCCTGTTCGACGCGGTGGCGCAGTCCGGCCGCATCCGGCTGCTGCATCCGCGCCACGAGCAGGCGGCCGGCTACATGGCGCTGGGTGCGGCACTGGCCACCGGGCGGGCGCAGGCCTTCGCCGTGGTGCCTGGACCTGGGCTGCTGAATGCCGGGGCGGCGCTGCTGACCGCCTATGGGACGGGTGCGCCGGTGCTGGCGCTAGTGGGGCAGATCCCGTCGGAGGCGATTGACCGCGGCTGGGGCCATTTGCATGAAATCCCGGACCAGCTGGGGTTGCTGCGCCACATCACCAAGCACGCCGCGCGGATCGGCGGGCCGGCCGATGCGCCTGGGCTTGTGGCCCGGGCGCTGCAGGCGGCGCGCTCTGGCCGCAGCAGGCCTGTCGCGCTGGAATGCGGCATCGACACCTGGGGGCGGCAGGGCGAGGTGGTGCCGATGGCGCCGCTGCCGCCGGAGCGCCCGGCGATCGATGCCGTTGCCATCGAGCAGGCGGCGGCCCTGCTGGCGAAGGCCGAGCGGCCGTTGATCCTGGCCGGGGGTGGCGCGCTTGATGCCGCGCCGGAGATGCTGGCGCTGGCCGAACGACTCGGCGCGCCGGTGGGCACCTATCGCCGCGGTCGTGGCGTGCTGCCGACCGGCCATCCCTTGGCGACCTCGCTGCCGGTGACGCATCGGCTCTGGCGGGAGGCCGACGTGGTGCTGGGCATCGGCACGCGGATGCATTTCGCCCAGTCCGGCTGGGGCACCGACGCGGCGATGCGGATCATCCGGCTGGACATCGACGCCGAGGAGCATTTCCGCTTCCGCCGCCCCGACGTGGCGATCCAGGCGGATGCCGCCGAGGGAATTCGCGCGCTGCTGGCGGCACTGCCGGCGGCGCCGCGGCCGCCGCGCGCCGAGATCGCCGGGCACCAAGCCTGGTTCGCGGCGCGCATCGCGCAGCAGGAACCGCAGATGGGCTTCCTGCGCGCGTTGCGCGAGGCGCTGCCGGACGATGGCGTTGTGGTGGAGGATGTGACGCAGGTGGGCTTCATGGGCCGGCTCGCCTTCGAGGTCGCCGAACCCCGGCGCTACATCTCGCCAGGCTACCAGGACAATCTCGGCTGGGCCTATGGGACCGCGCTCGGCGTCCAGGCGGCGCTGCCGGACCGGGCTGTTGTCGCCATCTGCGGCGATGGCGGGTTCATGTACCAGGCGCAGGAACTGGCCACCGCCATGCATCACCGGTTGCCGCTGGTGGCGGTGGTGTTCGACGACGGCGCCTTCGGCAATGTGAAGCGCATCCAGGCCGAGCGGTTCGGCAACCGGCAGATTGCCGCCGACCTCACCAACCCGGATTTCGTCGCGTTTGCGAAAAGCTTCGGCATGAACACCTGGCGGGCCGACACGCCCGAGGCCTTCGGCCCCGCGTTGCGCGCGGCGCTCGCCCGCCGCGAGCCGGCGCTGATCCACGCCCGCGTCGGCGAGATGCCCAGCCCGTGGGATATGCTCGCCCTGCCCCGCGTTCGCGGCTTCGACGAGGCCTGGCGCCTAAGTTTACCCTGAGGAGAAAGAAAATGCAGATCCGCCACAGCAATGCTCCCGACGCTCCCGCCCCGGTCGGCCAGTACACCCACGCCGTGGAAGTCACCGGCGCCACCCGCACCGTCTATATCAGCGGCCAGGTCGGGGCGGCGATGGACGGCTCGGTGCCGGAAGACGCCACCGAGCAGGGCCGCAACGTCTGGAAGAACATCACCGCCCAACTGAAGGCCGTGGGCATGACGCTCGACAACATCGTCAAGATCACGACCATCGTCACCAGCCTCGATCACCTGCCGGCCGTCCGCGCCTCGCGCGCCGAAGCGATGGGCGACCGCAAGCCGGCCAGCACGCTCATTGTCGGCGGCCTGGTCATCCCGGCGCTGAAAATCGAGGTCGAGGTGATCGCCGTCGCCTGACCTACGCCGGTGCCCGCATCCCGGTGCGGGCACCACCGCCTCCCCTGTCGTATCGGAATCCGCATGAGCCTCATCGATGACTTCCTCTTCGAACCCATCGAAGCCTGGGAGCAGCTTCCCGCCGACATCGTGCTGGGCGACGTCGCCGGCATCGCCGTGGATTCGAAGGACCGCATCTATCTCTTCAACCGCGGCGCGCATCCGGTGGTGGTGATGAACCGGGAGGGCGGGTTCCTCAACGCCTGGGGCCAGGGCGTGTTCACCAACCCGCACGGTGCCAGCATCGGGCCGGATGACAGCCTGTACCTGACGGACAACGGCGACCACACCGTTCGCAAGTTCACCCCGGACGGCAAGCTGTTGCTGCAGATCGGCGTGCCGGGCCAGCCGTCGGCCTCGATGAGCAACGTGCCGTTCTGCCGCTGCACCCACACCGCGCTGTCCCCCACCGGCGACATCTACGTCTCCGACGGCTATGGCAACGCCTGCGTCCACAAATTCTCGCCCGATGGCACGCTGCTCAAGACCTGGGGCACGCCCGGGACGCGCGAGGGCGAATTCAACCTGCCGCACAACATCTGCTGCGACGTCGACGGGCTGGTCTATGTCGCGGACCGGGAAAACCACCGCGTCCAGGTGTTCGACGGCGATGGAAACTACCTTCGCCAGATCAACAACCTGCACCGCCCCTGCGGCCTGTGCATCACCGGCGGTTCGAAGCCGCATGTGCTGGTGGGCGAGCTCGGCCCCTACATGGCCGTCAACCATGCGACGCCCAATCTTGGGCCGCGCGTGATGATCCTCGACAATGACGGCAGGCTGATCAATCGGCTGGGCCAGGAGAAGCCCGGAACCACCCCCGGCGCTTTCGTCGCCCCCCACAGCGTGGCGCTGGATTCGCAGGGCGACCTCTACGTGGGCGAAGTCATCGCCAACGACTGGGCGGCGGTGTTCCCGGGCACGGAGCGGCCGGAGAAGCTGCGCCGGATGCAGAAGTTCAAGCGCATCAAGGGTTAAGGCAAGCGGTTCTTTTTTGAAAAAAAGAACCAAAAAACTTTTCCCCTTTGCGTCGTGGCTATCCCGGGCGCAAAGGGGGAAAGGTCTTTTTGCTTCTTTTTCTTCAGAAAAAGAAGATTCTTACTTGTCTCGCAGTCCGCGCAGCGCCAGCTCGTAGCCCTGCACGCCGAAGCCGGCGATCGTCATCACGCAGGCCGCGCCGACTTCGCTGACCATGCCGCGCCGGGCCGGGTTGGAGATGTGGACCTCCACGACCGGGAACTTCACCTGGCTGATCGCGGCGTTCAGCGCCGGGTAGCCGCGCGTGAAGCCGGCGGGGTTGATGATCGCGCCGTCGAGGTTCGCATCATGCGCGGCGTAGAGCCGGTCGATGATCGCGCCCTCGGTGTTTGAGTGGAAGATGTCCACGGCAACGCCGAGCTCGGCTGCAAAGCCGCGGATCTTCGCGTCGTATTCGGGCAGCGTCATCGGGCCGAAGGTCTCGATCATCGCCTTGCCGCGCATGTCCATGCCCGCGCCGTGCAGCACCAGGATCCGCTTCATCGTCATTCCTTCTCGTCGTATGGCCAGCCATCGGCCTTGAGGATTTCGCCCGCGAGGTAGAGGCTGCCGCAGATCAGCACCCGCGCCGGCGGGCCGGGCGGGAGGGCGCGCAGCGCGGCCTCCGCCGTGGGGCCCGGCTGCGCCCGTCCATCCGATGCCGCGACGATGGCTTCCACCGGCAGTGCCGAATACTGGCCGGGTTCCGACACCGCCCATATGGTCGCGGCCAGGGGGAGGAGGGGGGCCAGGAATTCGCGCGTGTCCTTGGCCTTCTTCATGCCGACGACGAGGTGGATCGGCCGGTCGGCCCAGGGGCCGCGGATGTGTTCGGCGATCGCTGCGCCGCCGCCCGGGTTGTGGCCGCCGTCGAGCCACAGCTCCCACCCGGGCGGGACCATGGTGGCCAGGTGGCCTGTCAGGCGCTGCATCCGGGCGGGCCATGTCGCGGTGGCGATGCCGCGCGCGATGGCGTCGTCGGGGATGCCGAGGCCGCTGGCGCGCGCCGCCGCGATGGCGATGCCGGCGTTGTCGAGCTGGTGGGCGCCGGGAAGGGAGGGGCGGGGCAGATGCAACAGGCCGGCCGCGTCGCGGAACGTGAAGCCGTCGGCGGTCGGCGTTACCTCCCATGCGTGGCCGCGCGCCAGGAGCTTCGCGCCGGTCGCGGCCGCCTGGGCGGCGATCACCTCGAACGCCTCCGCCGGCTGCGCGCCGGTGGCCACCGGGATGCCGGGCTTGATGATCCCGGCCTTCTCGAAGGCGATCTTGGCCAGGGTGTCGCCCAGCATCTCGCGGTGGTCCAGCGAGATCGAGGCGATGGCGCAGGCGGCGGGGCGGTCGACCACGTTGCTGGCGTCGAAGCGGCCGCCGAGGCCGACCTCCAGCACCACGAGGTCGGCCGGCACGCGGGCGAACAGCAGGAAGGTCGCGGCCATCAGCACTTCGAACACGGTGATCGGGGCGCCGGCGTTCACGCGCTCGATCTCGTCCAGCGTGTCGAGCAGCTGCGCGTCGGTCACCAGGTGTCCGGCGAGGCGGATGCGTTCGTTGAACCGCACCAGGTGGGGCGAGGTGGCGACGTGGACGCGCAGGCCGGCGGCCTCGCCGATGGCGCGCAGGAAGGCACAGGTGCTGCCCTTGCCGTTGGTGCCGGCGACGTGGATCACCGGCGGGAGGGCGCGTTCGGGATGGCCAAGCTGGGCGAGCAGGCGGTGCAGCCGCTCCAGGCTCAGATCGATGAGCCGCGGATAGAGCGTGTGCAGCCGTTCGATCACCGCCTCGATCCGGCCGGGCGGCACGTGCGCCATCGTGGTCAGGCCGCGGGGGCGGGCACGGGCGCGGGGGTGGCGTCCGCCGGCAGTTCCTTCACGCGCAGCAGCGAGACCAGCCGCCCGAGCGTGGCGTTCATGTCCGGCCGCTTCACCACCATGTCGAGGATGCCGTGCGCCAGGAGGTATTCGCTGCGCTGGAAGCCCTCCGGCAGTTTCTCCCGGACGGTCTGCTCGATCACGCGGGCGCCGGCGAAGCCGATCTCGGCGCCGGGCTCGGCGATCTGGATGTCGCCCAGCATGGTGAAGCTGGCGGTGACGCCGCCGGTGGTGGGGTCGGTGAGCACGGTGATGAAGGGCAGGCCGGCTTCCTTGACGATGCGGGTGGCGATCACCGTGCGGGGCATCTGCATCAGGCTGACCGCGCCCTCCTGCATGCGGGCGCCGCCGGATGCGGTGAACACGATCAGCGGTGCGTCCTGCAGCACGGCGAGCTTGGCGGCCGCGACGATGCCCTCGCCGACGGCCGCGCCCATCGAGCCGCCGATGAACTCGAAGGCCATCACCGCCACCACCGCCTTGTGGCCGCCGATCTTGCCGTGCGCGACAAGAATGGCGTCATCGAGCGAGGTTTTCTCCCGGGCATCGCGCAGGCGGTCGGTATAGCGCTTGGAGTCGCGGAAGCGCAGCGGGTCGGCCGGCACCTTGGGCAGCTCGATGCGGGTGAACTGTCCGCCGTCGAAGGTCCAGGCCAGGCGCTGCGGCGCCGGGGCGCGGGAATGGTGGCCGCATTGGGTGCAGACGCGCTGGTTCTTCTCGAACTCGGCGTGGAAGACCATGTGCTGGCAGCTGGGGCATTGCACCCACAGGTTCTGCGGCACGTCGCGCTGCCCCAGCAGGGTGCGGATCTTGGGGCGGACGAATTCGGTGAGCCAGTTCATCGCGAGTCCTCCTTCAGGCGGGCCCTCCCTCAGGCGGGAACACGCGCCCCGCGCACGCCCTCGGCCAGCGCCTTCACCTGCGCCAGGATGCGCGCCACGGTGTCGGGCTTGGGCTTGCCGCCATTGGCGTCGAGGTCGGCCTTCATGATGTCGATCAGCGCCGAGGCAACCACCGCGCCGTCGGCGTGCTTGACGGCACCGGCGGCCTGTTCGGGCGTGCGCACACCGAAGCCGATGGCGATCGGCAGGTCGGTGACGCGGCGGATGCGCGGGATGGCATCGGCCAGCTCGTCGGCGGAGGCGGTGCGGGTGCCGGTGATGCCGGTGATCGAGACGTAGTAGACGAAGCCGGAGGAGCCGTTCAGCACGAGCGGCAGCCGGGCGTCATCGGTGGTCGGTGCCACCAGGCGGATGATGTCGAGCCCGTTGGCCGTCGCGTGCGGCAGGACGAGGTCGGCTTCCTCGCTGGGCAGGTCGACGATGATGAGCCCGTCCACGCCCGCCTTCGCGCCGTCGACGCAGAAGGCTTGCACGCCGTAGGACAGGATCGGGTTCAGGTAGCCCATCAGGATGATCGGCGTCTCGGCGTCGTCCTTGCGGAACTCGCGCACCATGGCCAGCGTGTTGCGCATGCTGGCGCCGGCATCGAGCGCGCGGCGGCCGGCGAGCTGGATGGTGGGGCCGTCGGCCATCGGGTCGGTGAAGGGGCAGCCGATCTCGATCAGGTCCGCACCCGCGCCGGGCATGCCCTTCAGCAGGGCCAGCGAGGTGTCGCGGTCGGGGTCCCAGGCTTCGACGAAGGGGATCAGCGCGCCGCGGCCCTCGGCCTTCAGCTTCGCGAAGCGGGTGGCGATACGGCTCGTCGTCCGCGGAGCGGCGCCCATGCTCATAGCTTCACTCCCAGGGCTTCGGCCACGGTGAAGATGTCCTTGTCTCCCCGCCCGCAGAGATTCATCAGGATGATCGCGTCCTTGTCCATCGTGGGCGCCATCTTGGTGACGTGCGCCAGCGCATGCGCCGGCTCGAGTGCCGGGATGATGCCCTCGGTGCGGGTGCAAAGCTGGAAGGCGTCCAGCGCCTCCTGGTCGGTGGCGGCGACGTATTCCACGCGCTTGATCTCGTGCAGCCAGGAATGCTCGGGCCCGATGCCGGGGTAGTCGAGCCCGGCGGAGATCGAGTGCGCCTCCTGGATCTGGCCGTCCTCGTCCTGCAGCAGGTAGGTGCGGTTGCCGTGCAGCACGCCGGGGCGGCCGCGGCTCAGGCTGGCGGCATGCTGGAAGGTGTCCAGCCCGTGCCCGGCGGCCTCGACGCCGATCAGGCGGACGGAGGGATCGTCGAGGAACGGGTGGAACAGCCCCATCGCGTTGGAGCCGCCGCCGATGGCAGCCACGCAGGCATCCGGCAGGCGCCCCTCGGCCTGCTGCATCTGCGCCTTGGCTTCCTCGCCGATCACGCTCTGGAAGTCGCGCACCATCATCGGGTAGGGGTGCGGGCCGGCGACGGTGCCGATGATGTAGAACGTGTCGCGCACATTCGCGACCCAGTCGCGCAGCGCCTCGTTCATCGCATCCTTCAGAGTCGAGGCGCCCGACGTCACCGGCACCACCTCGGCGCCGAGCAGCTTCATGCGGAACACGTTCGGCGCCTGGCGCGCCACGTCGACCGCGCCCATGTAGACGGTGCAGGGCAGGCCGAACAGCGCGCAGACCGTGGCGGTCGCAACACCGTGCTGGCCGGCGCCGGTCTCGGCGATGATGCGCGTCTTGCCCATCCGCTTGGCGAGCAGGATCTGGCCCATGCACGAGTTGATCTTGTGCGCGCCGGTGTGGTTCAGCTCGTCGCGCTTGAAGTAGACCTTAGCGCCGCCGAGCTTCGCCGTCAGCCGCTCGGCGAACCACAGCGGGCTCGGCCGGCCGACATAGTCCTTCAGGTAGCGGTCGAGCTCCGGCTGGAATTCCGGGTCGGCCTTGGCGGCGTTGTAGGCGGCCTCGACCTCCAGGATCAGCGGCATCAGCGTCTCGGCGACGAAGCGGCCGCCGAACTCGCCGAACCGGCCCCGCTGGTCGGGTCCGTTGCGCAGGGAATTCGCGCCGAAGCGCGCAGCAGGTGCGTTCAAAGCAAACAGCCTCCAACCATCGCGCCCTGCATAGCGCAGGGGAGGGAAGCGCGGAAGGCCGGGGGGTCGTGCAAGCCTGGGCGCCGCGTCGGCGGGCGGCGGAATCGACCCATCCGGTCGCATCGATGGCCCGCCCGCGGCGTTGGCCCAGATGGCGAGGCCGGTTGACATGCCGGCGAGACCGCCTGCAACGAGGCTGCCTCGCCATGAAGGAGGACAGGATGACCATGCAGACCGCCGCCATGCTGATCGACAATGCCTGGGTGCCCGCTCTCTCCGGCGAGACGCTCGTGGTCGAGAACCCGGCCAACCGCACCCCGATCGCGACGATCCCGCGCGGGGGGGCAGCGGATGTCGACCGCGCGGTTCAGGCTGCTGCGCGCGCCTTCCCCGCCTGGAGCCGCGTGGTGCCGCGCGACCGAGGCCGCATCCTGCTGCGCATCGCCGAGCGCATGGAGGCGCAGGCCGAGGCGATCGCCCGGACCATCGCCACCGAGACCGGCAACGCCCTGCGCACCCAGGCCCGCGGCGAGGCGCGGCTGGCTGCGGACATCTTCCGCTACTTCGGCGGCCTGGCGGGCGAGCTGAAGGGCGAGACGATCCCGCTCGGCGAGCATGTACTGAGCTACACGCGGCGCGAGCCGATCGGCGTGGTGGGCGCGATCATCCCGTGGAACGCCCCGCTGCTGCTGGGGGCGCTCAAGATTGCGCCCGCGCTGTGTGCCGGGAACACGATGGTGCTGAAGGCGGCCGAGGACGCGCCGCTGGCCGTGCTGGCCATGGCCGCGCTGTGCCAGGAGGAGCTGCCTGCGGGCGTGCTGAATGTGCTCACCGGGCTGGGACCGGAATGCGGCGGCCCGCTGGCCGAGCATGACCTGGTGCGCAAGCTGTCGTTCACCGGCTCCACCGCCGTTGGCAAGCTCGTGATGCGGGCGGCCGCGGAGCGCATCGTGCCCGTGTCGCTGGAGCTGGGCGGCAAGTCGCCCGCGCTGGTCTATCCCGATGCCGACGAGGACTGGGTGGTGGACGGCGTGATCGCCGGTATGCGCTTCACCCGGCAGAGCCAGTCCTGCACCGCCGGATCGCGGCTGTTCCTGCATGCCGACATCTTCGACAGCTTTCTCGACAAGCTGCGCGCCAAGGTCCAGGCGCTGACGCTCGGCGATCCGTTGGACGAGGCGACCGACATCGGCACGATCATCAACGAGAAGCAGTTCCGCCGCGTTTGCGGCTACGTGCAGGACGGGTTGGCGCGCCCTGATGCGCGGCTGGTGTTCGGCGGGCTGCCGCCGACGGAAGGGCCGCTGGCGCAGGGGTATTTCGCGCTGCCCACCGTCTTTGCCGACACCTCGAACGACTGGCGCCTGGCGCGCGAGGAGATCTTCGGCCCCGTGCTGGTGGCCATCCCGTGGCGCGACGAGGCCGATGCCATCCGCATGGCCAATGACAGCCATTACGGCTTGGCCGCCTATGTCTGGACACGGGACATCGGCACCGCCCTGCGGGCCGCGCATGCCATCGAATCCGGTTGGGTGCAGGTGAACCAGGGCCTCGGCCAGTCGCCGGGCCACTCCTATGGCGGGTTCAAGCAGAGCGGACTGGGCCGCGAGTTCTCGCTGGAAGGGATGCTCGACAGCTTCACCCAGCGCAAGAACGTGACCGTGAACCTCGCCACGCCCCGGCCCTGATGGCCGAGGTCATGCCCGTTGCGGGCGATCAGGGCCGGCGCGGCGGTTGGCGAACCGGACGTTGCCTCGCCCGGCGGGGTCGGTGACGTCATCGACCCAGGTGCGCGCGGCCCCTGCGCACGCGACACCCAGGGTGGGGATGGCCATCAGGGCCACCTGCTTCAACAACGCAGGCGCGGAAGGAGTGGCCGAGGGCGAGGATATGCTTCGGTGCCGGGGGGAACCGGCATGCCGGTGGTCAAAGCCCGAAACCGGTGGAGAAGGGGTGGAAGGGTACCGGGTCGCCCGGCATGACGCCGGCGCACGCCGCCGGCAGGAACATCAGTCCGTCGGCGCGTGCCAGCGGAGCGAGGCGGGCCGAGCCACCACGGCCTTCGCGCACCAGGATGGGCAGGCCCCGAGCGTCGTGGCCGGCGATGCGCGCGGGGGCGTATTCGTCGAGCCCGGGCCGGCGGACGATGGGCTCGCCGGCCACGGCTGCCAGCGGAACGGGTGCCGGGCCGGCCGGCGCGGCCGCTCCGCCGGACAGGCGCGACAGCAGCGGGCGGGCAAACAGCAACGTGCCGACCAACGCCGCAAGCGGGTTGCCGGGCAGGCACAGGCACATCGCGGCGCCGATCCGCCCGAAGGCGAGCGGCTTGCCGGGCTTCAGCGCGAGCCTCAGTCGCTCCAGCGTGCCGCCGGCATCGGCGATGGCGCCAGGGAGGTGGTCGACCTCACTGCCGGAGATGCCGCCGGTGGTCAGGACCAGGTCGTGCGTCGCCGCCGGGCATGGCCTGCCCCCCCTTGAAGTGATCCACCCGCAATAGGGCAAGATTGCCTGAGGAGGCTCGCATGGGACGCAAGCATCACAAGCCTGAGGAGATCGTGGCCACGCTCCGGCAGGTTGAGGTTCTGACAGGGCAGGGCCGATTGATCGCGGAAGCGGCGCGATCGATCGAGGTCAGCGAGCAGACGTATTTTCGCTGGCGTGCAGAGTATGGCGGCATGAAGACCGACCAGTTGAAGCGCCTGAAGGAGCTGGAACTGGAGAACATGCGGCTGCGGCGCGCGGTGTCGGATCTGACGCTGGACAAGCTGATCCTGAAGGAAGCTGCGCGGGGAAACTTCTAAGCCCCGCTCGCCGCCGCGCCTGTGTGGAGACGGTGCAGAGCCTGCTCGGCGTGTCCGAGCGGCGCGCCTGCCAGGTGTTGGGCCAACATCGTTCCACCCAGCGCAAGGCGCCGCACACCGCCGATGACGAGGTGGGGCTGACCGCGGACATCATTGGGCTTGCCAGGACCTATGGCCGCTACGGCTATCGGCGGATCACGGCCCTGCTGCACGAGGCGGGGTGGGCGGTGAACGCCAAGCGGGTGCAGCGGATTTGGCGACGAGAGGGGCTGAAAGTACCACAACGGCAGCCAAAGCGGGGCCGTCTTTGGCTCAATGACGGCTCCTGCGTGCGGCTGCGGGCGAGTTGGGTCAATCACGTATCGTCCTACGACTTCGTCGAGGGACGCACGCATGAGGGGCGGAAGTTTCGGATGTTGTGCCTGATCGATGAATACACGAGCGAAGCCCTGGCGATCCGGGTGAAGCGGCGACTGAACGCGCAGGACGTGATGGAGACACTGGCCGACGCGATGATCAGCCGCGGCACGCCTGGCTACATCCGTTCCGACAACGGGCCCGAGTTCGTCGCCAAGGCGCTGCGGCACTGGATCGCCCAGGTCGGCACCCAGACGGCCTACATCGAGCCAGGCAGCCCGTGGGAAAACGGCTACTGCGAGAGCTTCAACAGCAAACTGCGCGACGAGTTGCTCAACGGGGAGATCTTCTACAGCCTGCGCGAGGCCGAGGTGCTGATCGAAGCATGGCGCCGGCACTACAATACCGTCCGACCCCACAGCTCCCTCGGCTACCGGCCGCCAGCCCCTGAGGCAGTCCTGCCACGAGGCGCCGCAGTGTCGCTGTGGTCGGGCGATCGCCCGACCACAGAAGGGGGCAGGACCAAATGCCCGAAAAGTTGCCCTCAAACCGGACCAGTTCCCGGGTTCAAGACCATTGAGCGGGGTGGCGCGACGCTCAGCGTACGCGCCGATATAAAGGCGAAGATAAGCAAGGCGCGCGCGGATCGCTTCCTCCGCCATCGCCGGTTCGATCTGGCCGTAGTGGGCGAATGACAGCGACCAGATCGAGTCGGATATGACGACGGCCACCGCAAAAGCATGCCGAAGTGCTGAGCTTTCACCGACATCGAAATGTTGCACGAGCTTGCGGCAGTAGATGGTGCCGATGCGGCTGGCAGTTTCGAGGTCAGCGGTACGAATCTGCCAGCCGCACTCTGGGCCAAACAACAAGCGCATGGCCACCGGGTGGGCATTGTAGAAATCGATCGCCTGTTGGGCGTGGAATCGGCAGATGTCGGCCCAGTGAACAAGTGCCTCATGCGCCAGGGGCTGTGAGGCCAGAACTTCCAATCGCCCCAAGTAGCGTTGGGCCAGCACGTTCAGCAGGGACTGAGGTGTGGCAAAGTAATGATAGAGCGATGCGACCGGCAGAGCCGCCTCCAGCGCCACGTCCTGCAAGCTGAGAACTGTATTCTGCCCGCGATCGATCGAGCGGTCTGCCGCATCCAGTATCTGCTCGATGCGGCGCCGGCCGCGTGCCTGACGCTGCGGCTCCTTGTGCATCATCGACATGATTCAACTCCTTTCGTGCGGCTGCACCCGCCCAGGGTCTGACGCGAGGCTGGCGCCATGAGCGGCCATCGCACAACCTTAACTCGATTAAAATCGAAAAAAATGGGTTGAGGATCGCGTATAGGCCGTAATAGGCTCAATAGAGGAAATAAACTTCGACTTATGGTGACGCGGCATGCAGGTTTTCCACTCCCCGACGCAACGTCACCACCCGTGAAGAACTTCATGCGGCATGGTCGGTTCGTGCAGGGGCGCGACACGCCGGCGCGTGCCGACAACGTTCTTGCTGCCCTTGCCGCCGACGGGCACGTCGCCGGCGAGGCGTCCTGGCATGGCATGGCTCCCATCGCCGCTGTCCACACGCCGGAATACCTCCGCTTCCTTGAGACCGCCTGGACCGAGTGGCGCAAGATCCCTAGCGCGTCGGAAGAGGTATTCCCCTACGTCTTCCCCGTCCGCGGCATGATGAACGGCTATCCTCGGTCGGTGATCGGCCAAGCCGGCTACCACATGCACGACCTCTGGGTACCGATCGGAGAACATACATTCCGGGTGGCCGTGGCCTCGGCAAACCTAGCGGTCGAGGCGGCCGCGCGGGTGGTGGGCGGGGAGCGCGTGGCCTATGCACTGTGCCGCCCCTCCGGCCACCACGCCTACACCGACATGGGCGGCGGCCAGTGCTTCCTCAACAACGCCGCGATCGCCGCGACGTATCTGCGCCGCAAGGTTGGTCGCGTGGCCCTGATCGATTTCGACGTCCACCACGGCAACGGCACCCAGGGTATCTTCTACGCCCGCAACGACGTGCTGTTCGTCTCCGTCCACCGAGACCCGATCGACTACCACCCGTTCTTCGTCGGCTACGCCAACGAGCGCGGCGAGGGCGCAGGCCAGGGTTACAACCTCAACCTGCCGCTGCCCGCCCATTCCAGCGACCCGGTCGTGCTCGACGCGATCGAGGAAGCCTGCGCCCGCATCGCCGCCTATGGCCCGGATGCCCTTGTGGTCTCACTCGGTGTCGATGGCCACGAGGACGACCCCACTGACGGGCTGACGATCAGCTACGAGGGCTTCCGCCGCATCGGCGCCCGCCTGCGCGCCCTCGGCCTGCCTACCGTGCTGGTGCAGGAAGGCGGCTACAACGTGGACACGATTGGCCGCTGCGTCGCCAGCGCGGTAGCTGGATTCGACGGAAGGGAGAGCCTGCAATGAGCGACGCACGCATCGACTACGAGGCCGTCCGCGAAGCCGAGCGCGCCGCAGTGCAGGGCTACGCCTACGTTGATGGCCGCTACATGCCACTGGCCGATGCCACGATCCCGCTCGTGGAACGGGGCTTCCTGCGTTCGGATGTCACTTACGATGCGATCCATGTCTGGCAGGGGAGCATCTTCCGCCTCCAAGACCACATCGCCCGTTTCCGCGCCTCCATTGCGGCCCTTAAGATGAGCCTACCGCACACCGACGAGGAGATCGCCGACATCCTCGCCGAGTGCACCCGACGCCAGGGCCTGCGCGACGCCTTTCTGATGCTCATCTGTACCCGTGGCATGCCCCATCCCGGCTCGCGCGATCCGCGCATGAGCCGCAACCGCCTCTATGCCTACGCCACCCCTTTCGTGCGCATCGCCAGCGAGCAGGCGCAGAAGGACGGGTTGAAGATGATTCTCGCCACGACCCAACGCATCCCGTCGGCTGCCCTGGACCAGCGGATCAAGAACTTCCACTGGCTCGACCTCACCATGAGCCTGTTCGAGGCCTACGACCGCGGCGCCGAGGTCACCGTCCTGCCAACCGCCGATGGAGCGATCACCGAGGGGCCGGGCTTCAACGTCTTCGTCGTGAAGAACGGCGTGCTGGCCACGCCGCACCACGGCATGTTCGAGGGCATCACTCGCCGCACCGTCACCGAGATCGCCGCCGACCTGCAGGTGAAGTGCGAGATTCGCCGCGTCTGCGCCGAGGAAATGGCCGAGGCCGACGAAATCTTCATCAGCTCCACCGCCGGCGGCATTGCGTCCGTTACGGTATTCGATGGCAAGAAAGTCGGCACCGGAAAGCCTGGCGCTCTCACCACCCGCTTCACCGAAATCTATTGGCAGCGCCACGAAGATCCTGCGCTGGCCACGCCAGTAGACTTCGGAACGCACTCCGACTGATTCTACCAGGAGCAAGGAGAGTCTTTCGCCTCTCGTCGCTTCCTGCCAGCTGCTCCCTGCCCTTCCACGTCACGGTCGCGCTCGCAGGTAGAACCCATGCTGTTCGAAGGAAGGCAGATCAGCATGCCGAAACAAGCTTGGATCGGCACTGCCCTTCCGTAGGTCATCACTTTGGGCGCAGGCGACCAACCCAGGCCAACGCTGCGCCCGCCACGCTCAGCGCAGCTGCCACCCATCCCATAGTTGACCATGCCTCCGCTGCGACCAGCAAGCCACCCAGCAGGGCCGAGGCCATCCACCCGACTGAGGCGCAGGAGATGTTGATCCCGAGCACGGTCGCCCGCACATGTGGCGCAACCCCACCCAGCAGCGCAAACAGCGGCGGTCGACTTGCCCCGTTGACCAGCATAAAGACACAGGCCACCACCACCGCGGCTGTCAGTCCCCACGTCGGCACGAACAGCGCCAGCGCCGCAACGCCAGTGCTCAACGCTGCCATTGCGTACAGCATCGGTCTATTGGCGACCCGATCGGTGACATGCCCGCCGAGCAGGTTTCCCAGGAAGTTGCATCCGGCCACCAGCATCAATGGGACAGGCAGTTGCACCAGTGTCAGCTGATGCGCGAGTGGAGGTACGTGGCGAAATAGGTCGCCAGCATGCCGAAGCAGATTCGCTCGGTGATGCTCGCCCCGAGCAATGCGAGGACGTGCGGCACAAGTGCTGCGCGGACGCTGGCACGGGCCAGTCCGGCGGATCCCGATCGGCCGCCGCCCTGCACCAGCACGGCGGTCGCTCCAGCGACCAGGGCCGTGCAGCCGCCAATCACCAGGCTCACCCCTCGCCAGCCGATGAAGGCACCGAGCCAACTCGCCATTGGAACGCCCACCAGCAGCGCCAGCGACTGTCCGCCGATAAGCCAGCCCATTGCCTGGCCGCGCTGGCCGTCGGCCACCCGATCGCCGACTTCGCCGTAGATGCTGCCCATGAAGATGCCGCTCGCCAACCCACCGACAACCGCGGCCAGCAACACCTGCCAATATGCTCCTGCCGCCGCGGAACCGCCCATCATCGCTGCCATGACAAACAGCGCCCCCACAAGCAGGCCGCGCCGACCCAGGCGCTCCGCCAACGGTCCGGTGAAGAAGGACGACACACCTACAGCAACCGACGAACCGGCCAGCATGTGCGACAGAACGACAATGTCCACGTCGAGGTCGCCTGCCATCTGCAACAGGAACGGTGCTCTGCCCGTGCCGATGGATCCGGACATGAACATCCCGGCGCCACCAACCGCCAGCAGGCCCAGTGGCAGCGCGGAAGCGTTGGATTTGGTCACTTCGCGGTTCTCATACAGTCACCCTTGCACGCCGCCTTTGCGTCGGCCAAATCGCTGAGGAGGGTTGTTGCGCTGGTTCGAACTTCCCGAACTGCCGAAGTAAGCGCCTGTCATGGCCGCGACGGCGAAGCCCACCGATGTTTGCCATTACTCGGACCAGGGCTACCCACACACATCCGTGGCATTCAGAGTCCAACGCAGGAAGGGACTTACCCTCTTCCATTAGCTCGGCTGGCGTTGCCTCCGACTACGCCTGGGCCGCGAACGAAGAAATCCTACCCGCCAAGCACGGAAGTGTTGTGACTTCGATCACAATCGAAACCCTTCTGCGTGCCGATTGCCGCAGGGATCGGATGTCATTGGGATCCGCAGAAATCAATTGAAGTACAGAACGCCAATACCGCTTACCTCGAATGCTCGGCCGGCCGGCAAGTCGGCCAGTGCCACCCCAGTCCATGTAATGGCCGTCTCGACCAGGCCGTTGCCATCGATGTCCGCGAACATGGTGGCGCCGAGGTAGCCCGGCAGCCCGTCGCTTTCGGACCAGGCGGCCTTGCTGACCCCGTCGCGCCACCCCCACAGCGTCAATGCCTCGCCGGGTTGCCAGTCGGTGATGCAGGACCACACCGGAACCAGATCGCGCCCGTCGATGAAGAACGTGTCGCGGCCCTCTCCGCCGGTGAGGAAGTTGTTCCCGCCGCCGCCATCGACCACGTCGTCTCCCGAACCCATGCTGGCTGCATCGTTGCCCGCGCCCAGGTTGGCGAAATCGTTGCGCGACGTGCCTTGGAGAACGTCGCTGCCATTGGTCGCGGGCAGGATGTAGTCGAGCGCGTTCGGTCCGACATAGCGCAGGGGCAACCCGAACTTCAGCGTGCCATCATCCAGGTTCTGGTAGAGTTCCTCGGTCGCCGGCTTGCCGCGCAGCGATTCCACGGTGATCGGGGCAAAATCGCCGAACTTCAGCAACTCGACGTTGCGCAGTTCATCGCGGCCGTCGGGCCCCTCCACCCGGACGATGTTGCCCACAATCCCGATCTGGTACTGGTCGCGCGGCTGGCTGAACACCACCGTGTCGTTGCCGGCGCCGAGATCGAGGGATTCGTCGCCCGGCGCGCTGGCCACGACGTCATCCTCGGCGGGATTGTCCTCGTCGATGATCGTGGCCGTGGCCCTGGCCAGGACGATATCGGCCGGATCGCTGGCGCTGCGCTGCACGATGAGGCCGAATGTCTCGGAACTCTCCGCGACGGCATCGTTCAGGATGGATACATTGATCGTCAGCGCCGACTGCCCGGGCGCGAAGGCGAAGGGCTGGCCGGTCAGGGCGGCATAGTCGCTGCTGTTGGTCGCCCCTTCCGTCTCGGTCGTGCTGACGAAGACCGTCTCGGCCGGCAATGCACCGGTGCGGGTGAGGGTGAAGCTGGCCGTGACACCGCTCTCGCCCACCGACTGGGTGGCGGGGGAGATGCCGTAGAGCGTCAGCACCCCGTCGCCAAGCTGGGCGACATTGGTGAGCGATGCCGCAGCAGCGCCCTGCGCACCACCCAGCGACTGGTCGCCCCAGCTCACCACGCTGCCGTCCTGGCGGAGCGCCGAGAAGGCCTGGCTGGTGCCGATGATCTGCACCGCGTCGACCGTGCCGTCGAGCTGACTCTTCACATCCGCGCTGTTGCCGCCGCCGAGGAAGCCGCCCCAGGTGACGACGGAGCCATCGGCCCGCAGCGCCGCGAAGGCCTGGTCGGTGGCCGTCAGGCGGACGACATCGGTCAGGCTCGCCGCCGCATCGCCCTGCTCGCCGCCGAATGGGCCATGCCCCCAGGACACCACCGTGCCGTCGGCGCGCAACGCCGCGAACGCCGAGCTGGTGGCGGCCAGGCTGATCACATCCACCGTGCCGTCCAGCGCCGCCGCAACGGCAGCGGTGGAACCGCCCGACGCCGCGTTGCCCCACGCCACCACCGATCCGTCGGCCCGTCGGGCCGCGAAGGCCTGGTCGGTCGCGGCGAGCCCTACGACGTCGGTAGTGCCGTCAAGCTGCGCCGCGGCCGCCGCGCTGTTGCCGCCACCCTCGTTCGCCCCCCATGTCACCACCGACCCGTTGGCGCGGATCGCGGCGAAGGCGGAGGTGGTCGCCGCCAGGCCGATCACATCGACTGTGCCGTCGAGCGACGCGGCGACCGCCTTGCTGTCCCCGCCATCGCCGGCATTGCCCCAGGTGACCACCGAGCCATCCTGCCGCAGCGCCGCGAAGGCGGAGCCGGAGCCCGCCAGCCCCACCACCGGCACCGCGCCCGATAGCTGCGCCGCCACCGCGGCACTGTCGCCGCCGAACGCCTCGAAGCCCCAGGTCACCACCGAACCGTCCTGCCGCAAGGCGGCGAAGGCCGACATGGTGGAGGCGATGGTGGCGACATCGACCTTGCCGTCGAGTGCGCCGGCGACCCCAGTGCTGCTGCCGCCATTGCTCTTGTCGCCCCAGGTGACGACGCTGCCATCGGCGCGCAGCGCGGCGAAGGCGGTGCTGGTGGAGAACACGCCGGTCACGTCCACCGTGCCGTCGAGCGACGCGGCCACCGCGGCGCTGTTCCCGCCCAGGCTGGCGTTGCCCCAGCTCACCACCGCGCCATCCTCGCGCAGGGCGGCGAATGCGAAGGTGTTGGAGAACACCTCGACCACGTTGGTCAGCTGCGTCGCCACCGCCGTGCTGTCGCCGCCGTTGTCCTTCTGGCCCCACGTCACCACCGTGCCATCCGTCTTGATGGCGGCAAAGGCGAAGTCGTTGGCGAAGGCACCCGCCGAATGGCCGCGGAAGGAGGCGGTCGTGATGTCGGCGGCCGTCAGCACGCCGCCCACCTCGCCCGGCGGCGCGGGCGGCGGCATCGCAGACAGTGCGATCGGCGGGGGGGCGCCGCCGGGGCGGTCGATAAGGTACGCGGTCCCGGTGGTCGCCGCGTTATCGAGCAGCGCGTTGTCGATGCTGGTGAACAGGCCGAGCCCGAAGAACTCCGCACCCTCGGCGAAGCCGTCGTCGAAGGTCGCGACCGTGACGGTGCGCGTGGTCTGGTCGGCCTCGAACCGGATCCCGTCCCAGTACACGCCCGCGAAGTCGTATTCCGCCCAGGCGGTCGCATCCCGCGTGGCGACATACACCAGCGATTGCGCCCCGGTCCCGCTGCGCGTGATGGTGAAGGTGATGTCGCCGCCTTCGATCCCCGGCGCGGCCTGGCTGGTGTTGCTGGCGATGGTGTAGCTGAAGTCCGGACCGGTTCCCGCATCGGTGATATGCCCGGCCGCAAAGGTTGCCCAGTTGCCGGTCAGCAGGTCGGCGTAACTGGTGTAGAGGTCGAGCCAGAAGGACTCGTCGGTCTCCGGGAACCCATCCAGATAGGTGGCGACGGTGACCGTCTTCTCCGTCTCGCCCACCGCGAAGGTTACCGGCAAGCCTGCCAGGTTCGAGAAGTCATAGCCGCCCCAGGCCGACGAATCCGACGTGGCGACATAAACGGTCGATTCTGCACCGGCGCCGCTGCGCGTGATGGTGAAGGTGACGTTGCCGGACTCGGCCACCGGCGCGTCAGGACTGGTGCTGCTCGCAACCGTATACTCGAACGATGTGGACTTCACATCGCGGATGTGCCCGCCGGCATAGTCGGCCCAGTCGCCGGACAGCACATCGGCATAGCTGGTGTAGAGGTCGAGCCAGAACCGCTCGTCGCTTTCGATCTCGCTGTCCTGGAAGGTCGCGACCGTCACGGTCTTGACCGTCTCATCCGCCGCGAACTCCACCGGCAGCGCGGTCAGCCCTTTGTAGTCCACATCTTCCCAGGCGGAGGATTCCGACGTGCTGACGTAGACGGTGGAGGCCGACCCGCTGCCGCTGCGCGTGATGGTGAAGGTGACGCTGCCGCCCTCGTCCACCGGGGCATCGTCCGGCGCGCTGCTCGCGACGGTGTAGCCGAAGCTCGCCGCCGCGACATCGGCGATGTAGCCGCTGGCAAATGTCGCCCAGTCGCCCGACTGGCTGTCTGCATAGCTGGTGTAGAGGTCGAGCCAGAAATACTCCGTGGCTTCCGCCTGCGTGTCCTGGAAGGTCGGAACGACCACGGTCTTGACCATCTCGTCCGCGCGGAACGTGACCGCGAGGTCCGTGATGCCCTCGTAGTCCGCGCCGGCCCAGGCGGTGGAATCGCTGGTCGCGACATAGACGGTGGAGGCCGCCCCGGTGCCGCTACGGGTGATGGTGAACACGATGCTGCCGCCCTCGCCCACCGGGGAGGACGTGGTCGCGTTGCTCGCCACCGAGTAGCTGAACGCGGTGGTCGCCACGTCCTGGATATGGCCGCTGGCGAAGGCGGCGTAGTTGCCCGCCTGGCTGTCGGCGTAGCTGGTGTAGAGGTCGAGCCAGAAATACTCGTCGCCCTCGGTCGCCGTGTCCTCGTAGGTCGCGACCGTCACGGTGCGGACCGTCTCGTCCTCCTTGAACGTCACCGCCAGCGCGTTCAGGTCCTCGAAGTCGCTGCCAGCGAGGGCGGTGGAATCGGTGGTGCTGACATAGACGGTCGACGCCGCGCCGGTGCCGCTGCGAGTGAGCGTGAAGTTGATGGTGCCGCCCTCGCCCACCGCACTCCCGATGTCACCGGCGCTGCTCGCCACGCTGTATGTGAAGTTCGCCGCCGCGACATCCTTGATAAATGCCTGGCTGTGGCCGGACTCGCCGCTGTCGGCGATGTTGCGGTAAAGATTGACCCAGAAATGCTCGCCCCCCTCGGCCACGGAGTCCGTCAGCAGGTTCACCGTGACCGACTTCACCGTCTCGTACTCGGCAAACGCCACCGGCAGTTTGTCGAGCGGGGCATAGTCTGCCGCGCCGGCGGTGCCGGGAACCGTGCTGAGATACACCGTGGACGCGCTGCCGCTGCCGTTGCGCGTCACGGTGAACACCACCTCGCCCCCCTCACCGGCCGGCAGGCTCTCCGGGCTGTTGTTGGCGATGGTGTAGTTGTATTCGAGTGTCGGGTTGTCCTTCATGAACCCGATGCCGCTGGTGGCATAGAAGCCGTCATTCGGCCGCAGATACAGATCGAGCAGGAAATACTCGGGCGTCTCCAGCCACCAATCCTGGTTGGTCGGCACCGTGACGGTCGCCACTGTCTGGTACGGCGCGAAGGTGATCGCCCGCGCCTCGAACCCCACGAAATCCGCGGCGCCCGCCGAGGCGGTGCGCGTGGAGAGATGCACGGTGGATTCCGTGCCGCTGCCGCTGCGCCAGATCGAGAAGGTGACCGCCCCGCCCTCGGTCACCGCATCCGCAGCACTGCCGGCCGAGGACTGGATGGTGTAGCCGTAGCTCGGCAGCGCCGCGTCCTTCACATACCCGGCCGCGCTGGCCGCGGCCGTGATGGAATCCGGCGCTTCGTGCACTTCCAGCGTGAAGCTCTCCACCTCCTCGGTCAGCGAATCCTGCAGCGTCGTGACCGTCACCGTCTTGACGGTCTCGTAGGACGCGAAGGCCAGCGCCACCTTGTCGAGCGACGTGATGTCCGCATTGCCCGCCGTGCCCGGGGCGGTCGAAAGATACACCGTGGACGCGCTTCCGCTGCCGCTGCGGGTTACGGTGAACGTAACCTGCCCACCCTCCACCACCGCCGCCGCGGCGCTCCCAGCGCTGGAGGCGACGGAATAGGTGAAGGCCTGGCTCGCCTTGTCCGCCACATGCGCCACCGCATTGGCGACACTCGCGGTCGCCGCGACCGACTCGTACACATCCAGCCGGAAGGTCTCGGTCGCCTCGGCCAGGTTGTCGGTGAAGGTGGCGACCGGCAGGGTCACCGTCGTCTCATAGGCCGCGAAGTTGACCGCGACCTTGTCCAGCGCCTTGAAGTCGCCCGCCCCCGCGGTGATCCCGGCGGTCGCGACATAGACGGTGGAGGCCACCCCGGTGCCGCTGCGGGTGAGCGTGAACAGCACCTCCCCGCCCTCGGTCACCGGCGCCCCGGCCGTCGCCGCGGTCGCGACCGTATAGCCGAATGTCGGCGCGGCGGCGGCCGGGTCCGAGATCGCGACGATGCCCTTGACGTTGGCGTTCCAGAACTCGCCAATCGTCATCTTGAACTCGGCGTTGTAGCCGCTGCCCGCCCCGCCCCACGGGTTGCGGATGACAAACGTGTCGGTCGCCGCCTCGTAGCCGAGGATCATGAAGGCGTGGCCGGAGACCAGGTTGCGCTGGCCGTTGCCTGCATCGGTGGTCTGGCCGAAGGAGCCGAGCCAGCCGATGGCGCCATTGTTCAGCGCATCGACGATCGTCTGCTTGTAGGTGGCCGGGTTGGTGGAAACGAACTCGCCCGACTTGTAGTTGTCCGGAACGCCGCTGTAGTAGCTGGAGTAGTATTTGTAGGACAGGTTGGTAAGCTGCCGGATCGGGTTGGCCCAGCCGCCCTCCACCGCCTGGTAGCTGTTCTCGCCGGCCCAGTTCGGCGCGTTGTTGATGTCCGCCTGCGTGTTGAACTGGGCATACGCCTTCTCGTACAGCGTCACCCACAGTTCCCCGTCCGGGCTGCGCGTGGCATTGCCGCTCAGCGAGATCGTGTTTCCGGCCGAAACCGGCACGCTCTTGTCGATCGTGACATAGACCGGCGCGTCGTTCAGGTAGAACCGGATGCCGAAGGTGCCGTTGCCGTTGTCGATCACGCCATCGGTGAGGTAGGCGGGATTGACATGGGCGATCGAGCCCAGCGCCGCAACCAGATAGCAGGTGCCCGCATTGCCCTGGTTCACATCCACCGCCGTCGCCCCGTCCACGAACAGCGGGCCGGATCCGATCACGTAGTTATAGACACCTGATGACGCCTTGTTGTTAGCGGTGTCGCCGCCGACCACGGGCATCGGCAGATCCTTGCCGAGGAACCACTTGTCGACCAGCAGCCCGGCCTTCTGCTCCGTCATCCCCGCGGTCATGTTGCCAAGCTCGACCACGTTTGCCGACGCCTTGGCCCCGCCCCACCACTTGGCGTTGGCCGGGTTGGCATAGATCACGCCAAAGCTGATCGCCCGCAGGTAGTCGCTGTCGAACATCGACGTCGTGTTGGTATAGACGGCTTGCAGGTCTGCGAACTCGGTTGCTGTGATCCCGTTCGCCGCCGCACCCTGCAGCAGGGCCAACATCTCCTGGTAACTGACCGTATTGTCCGCGATAGCCAAATCGACGCGACTTCTGATCTCGGAATCACCCAGGATTGAGGTCCAGCTCATGCCAACGCATCCTTCGCCTGTGTCTG
>CAMDGX010000045.1 GCA_945897825.1 Asaia bogorensis
GGCCGCGCGCCGCGCATCGCCCACGGCCCCGCCCGCCCAGGCGACATCCGCCGCTCCCTCGGCGACCCGTCGCAAGCCATCGCCACCCTGGGCGTGCGCGCCGACATCACGCTGGAGGACGGCCTGGCCCGCACCCTGGCCAGCCTGGAGGCCGTCTCCGCCGCCTAGAACCGCCCCAGCGCCACCCGCGCCCGGTGCAGCAGCCCGGGCAGCGATGTCGGCGGCAGCAGCTCGATCCAGTGCAACGGCGCAGACCCGGTCGCCAGGCTCGTCTTGTAGCGCGACTCCCCGGCCAACAGGTCGTAGGCCGCGAACCCCTCCCCGGCATACAGCGCCGTGGCCAGATGGTGGCAGGTCAGCCCGGGCTTCTGCTGCGCGCTCTCCGCCGCCGCGTAGTCGAACCCGCTCTGGTAGTTCGCCACCCGGTCGCGCCAGCGGAAATTGTAGAGATAGCCGAGCACCTGCCCGCCCGCATCCACCCGCAGCAGGTCGATCTCCCCCCGCGGCCAGGCCGTCGCCAGCAGCGCGCGGTGGAACGCCACGAAGGCCGGATTGGCGAACGCCCCCGGCTGGCCCCGCCGCACCCAGGCGTGCTGGTGCAGCGCCCCGAGCCCGTCGAGGAACGCCCCCGCCTCCGCCAGCGAGGCAGCCCGGACCACCCGCAGCGCCCCGACCTGCTCATAGCGGCGCATCGACCGCCGGATCTGCTGGCGCGCATTGGCGCTCAGCAGCCCCAGGTGCCCGCCGGGATGGGCACGCACCGCGTCGAGATCGATCCAGGGCGAGGCGGCGGGGTGGGTGCGTTCGCGGATCAGCGCCCCGGTCGACCGCGCGGCGTCGAGATGCGCGCCGTCGATCCCACTCAGCATCACATCGCCCGCCTCGCGCACCAGCCGCGCCAGCATCGGCGCCAGCACCCGCCCATCGAGCCCGCGCGCGATCAGGATGCCGTTGTGCTCGACATGGATG
Organism: Asaia bogorensis; assembly: GCA_945897825.1. Classification (GTDB taxonomy): domain Bacteria; phylum Pseudomonadota; class Alphaproteobacteria; order Acetobacterales; family Acetobacteraceae; genus CAMDGX01. Next base: position 970 of record CAMDGX010000045.1, read on the forward strand.
CTGTCCAGCGCGGGGATGCCGCTTTCGTTCAGCCACAGCCGGCTGCCCACCGGCAGTCGCCGGTGCCGGTTCAGCAGCGCGAGCGCCACGTCCCGCCCGTCCAGCTCCGCGGACATCAGCAAGGGGTCTGGGAAACGGGCGGCCACGAGGCAGCCCACCCAGCTCCAGCTCTGGAAAAAGGAGCCGTCCGCTTGCGTCTCCAGCGCCCGCCAGCGTTCGCCGAGCGCATTCCAGGCGGGCGGCCGGGACAGGCAGATGTCGAGCATTCCGGGCCACACAACCGCCGCGAGGCGCACCTGTCAATCCGTCGGAGACAACACGTCAGGGAGCAACCGGGGAGTGCCCCCTCTCGCGCCATCCCGCCGGCGTCGGCATGATGCATCGGCACGGGTTCGGAAAGGGTAAACGTGTCGCTCGCCGCGCTGCAGACCGCGCTGCTGGAACCGCCGGCCAACCTGTTGCCGGTGATCGCCGCGGGGTTCCTCCTCATGCGCCATCGCCCACGCCTCGGCGGCTGGTTGGCCGGCTTCGGGTTCCTGGCGTTGCTCGCCTTCTCCCTGCCTGTAACGCCATGGCTGCTGCTGACCGCGCTGGAACGCGACATGGCGCTCGCAACCCCGTCGGACCCCGCCCCCGGCGCCATCGTGGTGCTCAGCGCCGAGGACCTGCGCGCCGTGCCCGGCGGCATCATCGCCCCGCCCGACATCGGCGCGATGACGCTCCAGCGCCTGCGCGCCGGCGCCGTGCTGCACCGGCGCACCGGGCTGCCGTTGCTGGTCAGCGGCGGCGTGGTCCGGACGGGCAACCCGCCGATCGCCCAAGCCATGGCCCGCGTGCTCGCCGAGGAATTCGGGATCACGGCGCGCTGGGTGGAAGACCGCTCCCGCACCACCTGGGAGAACGCCGCCTTCTCCGCCGCATTGCTGCGCCAGGACGGGATCGAGCGCGCCTATGTCGTCACCCATGGCTGGCACATGCGCCGCGGCCTGCTGGCCTTCCGCCGCGCCGGGCTCGCGGGCGTGGCCGCCCCCGCGCACCTGACCGGACCGGCGGCACTCGACACCGCCTCCTTCGTGCCCAGCGCGCATGCCTGGGCCGACAGCCGCCTGGCCATGCACGAATGGCTCGGCCTGGCATGGTATGCGCTGCGCCATGACGACTGACCGCATGACCCTGATCGACGACCCCGCCGCCCTGCCGCCGGCCGCCGCTTCGCTGCTGGGCACCGGCGGCTTCTTCTCCACCGAGGCGTGGTGGCGCACGGTGTGGGAGGCTGGGATCCCGCCCGGCGCCCGGCCGCTGCTGGCGATGTTCGGCGAGGGCCCGGCGACCGTGCTGTTCCCCCTGCTGCGCCATGGCAACGGGCAGTTGGAGGCGCTGACCAACCCGTATACCTGCCTCTACCAGCCCGCCGCCGGCCCCGCGGCCGACCTTCACGCCGCCGGCCGGGCGCTGGCACGGCTGGCGCGCGGGTCCGCGTTCCTGCGCTTGGACGCGCTCGATCCGGATTGGCCGGGCCTCGCCCCGTTGCTGGCCGGCGCGCGCACGGGTGGCCTGGTGCCGCTGCGCTTCGACCATTTCGGCAATTGGCACGAGGCGCTTTCCGGCCGCGACTGGCGCGGCTACCTCGCCGCCCGCCCCGGCGCGCTGCGCGAGACCGTCCGCCGCCGGCTGCGCGATGCCGAGCGCGACCCGACGCTCGGTTTCGCCGTCGCCATCACCCCGGCGGAGGTCGAGGCCGGGATCGTCGAGTACGAAGCCGTCTATGCGCGCAGCTGGAAGGAGCCGGAGCCGTTCCCCCGCTTCAACGCCGTGCTGATGCGCCACGCCGCAGCGGCGGGCTGGCTGCGCCTGGGCCTGCTGCGCCGCGACGGGCAGGCGATCGCCGTCCAGCTTTGGATTCTGCATGATGGCATCGCGGCGGTGCTGAAGCTGGCGCATGACGAGGCGTTCAAGCCGCTCTCGCCGGGCACCGTGCTCACCGCCTGGATGCTGCGCCGGCTGGTCAGCGAGGAAGCGGCCGTCGGGATCGATTTCGGCCGCGGCGACGACCCCTACAAGCAGCTCTGGACCGCGGCCCGGCGGCAGCGCGTGGGCGTGGTGCTGGCCAATCCGTGGCACCCCGGCGGCGCGGCGATGCTGCTGCGCCACGGCCTCGGCCGCCTGCGCCAGGCCGCCCGTGGCCTGCGCGCCTCCGCCTGACGGAGCGCTTCAGGCCCGGCGCCGAACCGCCAGACCGCCGACCGGCCCGCCGCCCGAGGGCAGCGTGGGGCGCTGCGGCGTCACCGATGCCTGCACGATCTGCCCGGGCAGCGGCTTCACCGGCGACGTCACCCGGCGCAGGTATTCGCTGAGCGTGAAGGCCGACGCGAACATGAACCAGTACCAGGTCTTGAAGCCGATGCCGATGAAGGTGGAGCCGGCCATCAGCACGAGCAACGCCATGCCGAGCGCCCGCGCCAGGTCATTGACCCAGAGCAGTTCCTCCACCCCGCGCGTTCGCTTCCAGACACGGAACAACGACCAGAACGTCACCGTGATCAGCGACAGGAAGATGAAGGTGCCGGGCCAACCCACTTCGGTCAGCAGCTCGAACCAGGTGCTGTGCGGCGCACGGTTGCGCTGAATCCAGCCTTCCGGGTTCCATTCGTCCGGCGGCATATGGATGACGTTCACTTCGTAGGCGCGGAACCCGCCGCCCATCGGGTTGTCCTTGGCGAAGCCGATCGCCCACTGCCACACCAGGACGCGCGTCAGCGCGGAGGTATCGGCCTTGTATTCGCCGATGGTCTCCATGCGGTCCTTCCACCGCTCCGGCGCGAAGATCACCACCAGGATGGCGAGCATGGCGATGGCCACGCCACTGACCACCTTCTGCTTGCTCTGCAGCCAATAGAGACCGCCCAGCAACACCATGCAGACGATGCCGGTGCGCGCGCCGGTGGCGATCATGCAGGGGATCATCAGCAGAGCGTAGCAGGTGAAGAAGGTTTTGCGGATCAGCGGGAACGGCACCAGCTGCGAATGGGTGCGCATGTAGAGCAGCAGCGGGATGAACATGATCGCCACCGTGGCCATGGCGCTGGTCTCGGCCAGGCCGGTGTCGCCGGGAAGCTGCGTCAGCCGCCACTGGTAGCCGCCGCCGGTCAGCGCGCCCTTGATGCCCACGCCGATCAGATGCATGGCTGAGCCGAGCATGTGCGCGAGCAGCATGGCCTCGATCTGGATGCGGCTGCGGAACACGAACGGCAGGAAGGCCGAGAACACCACGGTCTTGAAGGCGAAGTCCCACTTGAGCCATGCCGCTTCCGGCCGCACCGCCCAGAAGTTGGTGGCCGTCATCCACACGAGCATCGCCCCGGTCAGGATCAGGAACATGCCGACCCGCGGCGGCGCCTTGCGGTCCATCAGCACGTAGGCCAGCACCGCCGAGGCGCCCATCACGGCCGCCACCGGGATGCCGCCCAGGATCGCGCTGCCGAGATACTGCGGATAGAACGAATCCACCCACAGGTAGCCCATGCTGGTCACGAACGGCGAGACGAAGCCGCCCAGCAGCAGGCCGACATAGGCCAGGAAGATGATGATGTCGCTCAACGCGCCGCCTCCGGGCGCGCGGCGCGGCGCGGCGCGGTCATCGTCCGCCCGGGAAGCGCGAGGGTCGCTGTGCCGGCGCGGCGGGGGGCTTGGCGCGCGGGGCCGGGCCGCGGCCCAGCATCCGGGCGCCGGCACCCAGCTTCGGCGGCGGGTTCGGGTTGCGCGGCCGCTCGAACCATTCGCGCGTGCGGTCCATGCGGATGGCGAAGAAGGTCACCATTGCCAGCATTCCCAACGAGACCAGCAATGAGAAGATGTCGACCATCGTGTCCTCCCGTGCGCGGCAGGCGGCATGCCGGCCTGTATAGCGGCGCGCCCGCCGGCTTGGCAAAGCTTCCCGCGGCCCGGCTCATGGGCGTGCCTCGGCCGGCGCGTGGCCCAGGAACAGCGCGCGCCAGGCGGCGAACATCGTCTCCTGGTCGAACGCCGCCTCGGCCCGTCGGCGGTTGGCCGCCCCGAGGGCTGCGCATCGCGCGGGATCGGCTAGCAGCGTGGCGATGGCGTCGGCCAGGGCCGGCACGTCGCGCGCGACGACAGAGGGGGCGTTCTCCGGCGCCAGCATGGCGCGCACATCGCCCACGTCGGTGGCCGCCACGGGCAATCCGGCGGCCATCGCCTCCAGCACCGAGATCGGCATCTGCTCGGTGTCCGACGACAGGGCGAACAGGTCGAACCCGGCGAACAGCGCCGGGGTGTCGGTGACATGGCCGGGGAAGGCGACGTCGCCGGCCACGCCAAGCTCCGCCGCCAGCGCCGCCAGACCCGGCCGTTCCGGCCCGTCGCCGGCGATCACCAGACGGCACGCGATGCGCGCGCGCACCTCGGCGAAGGCGCGCAGCAGCCGGGCGAGGTTCTTCTCCGGGCGCAGCGCCGCCACGGTGCCGATGACCGGGACGTCGCGGGGCTGCCGTGCGACGGCGAAGCGGGCGAGATCGATGCCGTTCGGCACGTAGTGCAGCCGCGCGCGCGGCAGTTTCCACTGCTCGGCGGCGATCCGGTAGAGCAGGCGCGACGGCACCGCGACGGTGGCGCGGCGCAGCAGCAGCCGGCGCATCCAGACGCGGCGGGGCAACTGGCGGTCGCGTTCCTCGGGGCCGAAGCCGTCCTCGACATGCAGGTGGCGCACCAGGGTCGGCGTGTTGGCCATCGCCCATTCGATGCTGCCCCAGTTGCTGGTGACCAGCGCATCCGGGCGCATGGCGCGCAGCACGGCGCGGAAGCGGGCGCGGTTGCCGAGCGTGTCGCCCTTGCGGATGTCCACCTGCGGGAAGTCGACATCGAGCCCCGGGTCCAGCCGCTCCCGGCAGGCGAGGTTGCCGTCCATCGCCACGACGGCATGGCGGAACTCATGGCTGAACCGGTTGGCCAGTGCTGCGAAGCGCACCTGCGGGCCGCCGACCGCGAAGGTGGAATAGACGTGCAGCAGCAGCGGTGCCGTCATCGCGGGGCCTGCACCGCGATCGCGCGGGCGTGGAACACCGCCGGGTCGGCGACCGGCGCCCAGCCGAGGTCGCGCTTGGCATCGGACACGTCGAACGGTGCCGCCATGCCGCGCGACAGGAAGTCGCGCTTGGCGGGCATCGGCACGGCGCGGCCGGTGGCGCGCTTGACCAGCCATTTCGCGACATCGACCAGCCACAGGCGGGTCGGCGATTGCGGGTGGAAGCGCAGCGGCCGGCCGAGCGCGCGGCCCATGTCGGCCAGGTAGGCGCGGGCACTCGGGCGCACCTCGCCGACGATGTTGTAGCTGCGCCCTTCGATCCCTGGCGCGGTGCAGGCCAGGACGCAGGCGCTGGCCACGTCCTCCGCCAACACGAAGGGCAAGGGGTTGCGCCCGTCGTTCCAGCCGATGCAGTGCTGGTCATTGTTGAACAGGCCGAGGCCGGAATGAAGCGGCGGGCCGCCCTCGCCCACCACGACGCCGGGGCGCAGGATCACCACCGGCAACCCATCCTTGGCGTGCATCGCCAGCAGCATCCGGTCGGCCAGCACCTTGGCCCGCGCGTAGTCGCCGCGTTCGGCCTCGCGCGGGTCGGGCGGGGTGGCGCCGGTGATGGTGCCGGCATCGGGGCCGAGATAGAGCGAGGCGATCGAGCCGACATGGACCAAGCGTGTCACGCCGGCCGCGAGGCAGGCGCGCGCGACGGTTTCCGCGCCGCCGACCATGGCGCGGCGCACCGCCTCGAAATCGGCGCCGCCGCCGCCATGGGCGAGGTTGATGACCCGCTTCGCCGGCCCGATGGCCCGCGCCACGGCGTCGGCGTCGCGGATGTCGCCGCGGTGCAGGGCGACGCGCGGATCGGCGAACTCGGCGGGGAGATTGACCAGGCTGCGCGCCATCACCGAGACGCCGTGGCCGGCGGCCAGCAACTGGCGGACCACGTGGGTGCCGATGAAGCCGGTGCCGCCGAGCACGGCGACGTCCCACGACAGGGGGTTCACCTTGGCGGACGCCGGTTTCGCCGCGGGGAGTGCCAGGTCGCGGATCTCCTCGCAGGCGCGGACCAGGGCGGCGCCGAATGCGCCGTCCAGCGCCGGGGGGCGGCCGGCATCGAGGGCGGCGTGGAAATCGGCGATGCTGGCGCGCATCGAGACGAAGAAGGCATCGCTGCGCGGGCGCAGCTTGGCCATCGCCAGCGCGTAGCCGGCGAGCCCGCCGACCGAGCCCGCCGCCATCGAGCCGGCCACGCGCAGGCCCGAGAGCGCGGTGTCCATCGCCTCGAGCCAGCGGGTGCGGCCCTGGATGTGGAAGCGATTGGCCAGGATGTCGGCGACCGCCACCCCGTCATCGCCGACCACGGTCACCTGCCAGAACGGGTAGCCCTGCCCGACGGCGAAGCGCAGCTGGGCGGGCAGGCGCGCGCCCTCCAGCGAGAGGTTCAGCGTGCCGACGAAATCACGGCCCGGGGCGATCTCGACCGAGGGACCGGGGAGTGCCTGCATCCGCCCGATCGGGCCGGCCAGCGCGACCAGCTGGGACAGCGGGTGCACCGCCTGTTCGAGCAGGATGTTGCCCGGGGCGCGGAACATCCAGTGCCCGAATTGCCGCGCGGCCATCTGGCGCAGCGCGACGTTGTAGATCACGGACACGAAGTTCGGCCGGCCGATCGCGCCGCTTTCCACCGCCGCGCGCAGTTTCGCGAAGGCGGGGTGGTGGACGAAGTTCTGGTTCACGCCCAGGGCAGCCTTGCCCTCGGCGGCCGCGGCGATCAGCGCGTCGCATTGCGCGGCATCGACGGCGAGCGGCTTCTCCAGCAGCACCGGGATGCCCGCCCGCAGCAGCGGCTCGGCGGCGGTCGCGTGCAGGTCAGGCGGCACCAGCACATGCGCGCGGTCGAAGCCGCCCGCGGCCAGGGCCTCCTCGACGGAGGCGAACACTGCGGCCCCTCCGGCGGCCTTGGCGAGCGCCGCCGCCGCCTCCGGGTTGGGGTCGACCACGGCGGTGACGCTGGCACCTTGGATGCCGCGCAGGGCTTCCTCATGCACGCGCGCGATGAAGCCGGCGCCGACCAGGCAGATGCGGCTCATCGCGTCAGGCCAGCGCGACGGATGCGGAGAGCGGCGCCGCCTGGCTGGCGGCGGAGGGGAGTTCGTGGAACAGGAAGCCCTCGAACACCAGCAACTGCCACAGCACCATCGAGTGGTCGAAGGCCGCCGCCTCGTGCTCGTCGAGCAGGCGGCCGATCGCCTCGGCGCGGAACAGGCCGGAATCCAGCATCGCTGGACCCAGCAGCCTTTCGCGCAGCCGCCCGATCCCCGTCCGGAAGGGGCCGGCCAGCGAGGTCGAAAAACCCTGCTTCGGCCGGTAGAGCACCTGGCGCGGCAGGTGCGGCTCCATCGCCTTCTTGAAGATGTACTTGCCCTCGCCGCCGCGCAGCTTCAGGCGGCGGGGGAGCGACAGGCCCCATTCGACGAAGCGGTAGTCGAGGATCGGCGCGCGCACCTCCAGCGAATTGGCCATGCTGGCGCGGTCGACCTTGGTGAGGATGCCGCCGACCAGCCAGGTTTGCAGGTCGGTGTATTGCGCCTGGAGCAAGGGATCGTCGGTGCCGCTTTCGGCCATCAGCGCCGGGATGCGGGCGCCGGAATCGTATCCGTCGAGCTTGGCGGTCAGCGCCGGGGAGAACAGCGCGCGGCGCTGCGCGTCGTGCACCCGCGTCATGGTGCGCAGGTAGCCGGCGGCGGCATCCAGGCTGAGTTCGGTCAGTGTGTATTTGGCGCGCAGCCAGCGCGGCGCGCCGTCGAGCTTCGGGTAGGCGCGGGCCAGGGTGCCGAACACCGATTTGCGCATGCCGGCCGGCACGAAGCGGCGCACCGCCTCGGTCAGCACGTGCCAGCGGTAGCGGCGGTAGCCGGCGAACACCTCGTCGCCGCCATCGCCGGAGATCGCCACCTTGGCGTGCTTGCGGGCCAGGGCGCAGACGCTGTGCGTCGGCACGGAGGACTGGTCGCCGAACGGCTCGCCGAAGATGCGGCCCTGGAGGCGGGCGGCGTCGATCATGTCCACGGCCGCGGCGCGCTCGTTGTGCTGCACGGTGGCGTAGCGTTGCGCCACCATCTGGGCGAAGGGCGTCTCGTCCTCGGCGCCGTCGAAGCCGATGGTGAAGGTGTCGAGCGGCGAGGTGCGCTGCCCCGCTGCCAGCGCCACGACGGCGGAGGAATCCACGCCGCCGGAGAGGAAGGCGCCCAGGGGTACGTCGGCGATCATGCGCTGGCCGACGCTGTGGCGCAGCTGGTCCACCAGCGCCCGCCCGGCTTCGCGCGCATCGACGGTGGCGATCTGCGTCGGCACGCTCCAGTAGCGCTCCGGCAGCACGCGGCGCGTGCCGGCTTCCAGCTTCAGGAAATGCGCCGCGGGCAGCTTGCGGATGGAATCGTAGATCGTGCCGGGGTCGGGGATGTAGCCGTAGGTGAAGAAGTCATCGACGGCGGTGGCCGACACCTTCCGCGCCAGGCCCGGCACGGCGGCGAAGGAGGCGAGTTCGGAGGAGAAATACAGGCTGCCATCGGCCAGCTTCGCGTAGTGCAGCGGCTTCTTGCCCAGCCGGTCGCGCGCCAGGAACAGCGTGCCGCGCTTTCGGTCCCAGATGGCGAAGGCGAACATGCCGTTCAGGTGCTGGAGGCAATCCGGCCCCCATTCCTCCCAGGCGTGCACGATGGTCTCGGTGTCGCATTTGGTGCGGAACACATGGCCGCGCCGGGCCAGCAGCGGCATCAGGTCCTGGTAGTTGTAGATCATGCCATTGAAGACGATCGCCACCGATCCGTCCTCGTTGAACATGGGCTGCTCGCCGCCGGTGGGGTCGATGATCGCCAGGCGGCGATGGCCGAGGCCGATGCCGGGTTCGGCATGGAACCCGTCCCCGTCCGGCCCGCGATGGGCGAGGGCGGCGGTCATCGCGCGCAGCACCGCCATGTCGACCGTGCCGCCGTCGGGGCGGAAGATTCCCGTGATGCCGCACATCAGGCCGATACACCCGTCATTCGACCTCCAAATCCGCCATAAAGCCGAGCCACGCCCGTCTATCACAGCCGGATGTGCTACGCGCCATAACGTTACTGCCAGACGACAGCCCGTGCGTCGGGCATCCTGGCACACCGGGGGTCACCAATTCGTCAACCGCCGGGTTCCGCCGACCGGCCCGTTGCCGCATCATGCGGCCTGCCACCCGGGAGGAAACCGCCATGGCCGCGACAACCGCGCTGCTCGATCGCTTCCGCCTCGACGGGCGGGTCGCCGCCGTCACGGGTGGGGCCAGCGGCATCGGCCTGGCTGCCGCCGCGCTGCTGCGCGAGGCAGGCGCCCGCGTATGGCTGCTCGACCGCGACGGGGACGCGGCACGCCGCGCCGCAGCCGGGATCGGCGCCGAGGCGTTGGCGATGGACGTGGCCGACGAGGCGGCGGTCGATGCCGGCTTCGCCACCATCGCGGCGCGCGAGGGACGGCTAGACGTGTTGGTGAACAACGCCGGCACCGCGATCCGCCGCGCCTCGGTGGAGCTCTCCCGCGCCGACTGGCAGACGGTGGTGGATGTGAACATGACCGGCGCCTTCCTGTGCGCCCGCGCGGCCGCGCGGCACATGCTCGGCTTCGGGAATGGCGGCGCGATCGTCAACACCGCCTCGATCATGGGGCTTTCGGGCGGCGGGCTCTATCCCAACATCTCCTACCAGACGACCAAGGGCGCCATCGTGAACATGACGCGGGCGCTGGCGGTGGAATGGGCGAAGCAGGGCATCCGCGTGAACGCCGTCGCCCCCACCTGGGTGCGGACGGGCTTCATCGCCCCGCTGCTCGACAAGCCCGAGGTGGTCGCCGAGATGGAGCGCGTGACCCCGATGGGCCGCCTGGCCGACCCCGAGGATGTGGCGACCGCCATCCTGTTCCTCGCCAGCCCGGCGGCCGGGATGGTGACGGGGCACACCCTGGCGGTGGATGGCGGCTTCCTGGCGCAGTAGCGTCGGCCACGTAACCGACTGTTCCCGCGGCGCACATTTGCGCTATCAGGGCGCCGGGCCCGGGATGGCGGCTGAACCGCCCCCGCATCCCCAAGCCAGGGAGGCGGACGAGCCATGACCGAGCGTAACCCGAATGCCCCGCCCCCCTCGGCGGCCGAGGTGAATGCCGATGTCGACGACATGGAGTTCGCCAGCGCCCGGCGGGACCTGGCCGGCGTGGTCGGGCATGGCTGGCGCCTGCTGGCGGCCGTGTTCGTCGTGTTCCACCTGTGGATCCTGCTGGTCCAGCCGATCGATCCCACGGTCGCGCGGGCCATCCACGTCTTTTTCGGCGCTGCCCTTGGCTTCGCGCTGTTCGCCCCGCGCGCCAGCGCCGCCACCGGCCGGCGCGTGCCGGCGTTCGACTGGGTGCTGATCGCCGCGAGCGTGGCGCTGCCGTTTCACTACATCCTGGATGCCGACGGCATCGAGATGCGCAGCTTCATGGGGCCGAACACCACCGACCTGGTGGTCGCCGGCATCGGCATCCTGCTGGTGCTGGAATTCGCGCGGCGCACCGCGGGGCTGGTGATGCCGGTGATCGTGCTGGTGTTCATCGCCTACTGCTTCGCGGGCCCGTTCCTGCCGGGCATCCTGTTCCACCGCGGCATCACCTTCGAGCTGCTGCTGGTGGAGCTGTTCAACAACAACGGCGTGCTCGGCACCATCGTGCAGGTGAGCGCCAGCTTCATCATCATGTTCGTGGTGTTCGCGACCTTCCTGCAGAAATCGAAGGCGGGGGACTATTTCAACGACCTCGCCCTGGTGCTGGTCGGGCGGCTGCGCGGCGGGCCGGCGAAGGTGACGGTGCTGTCCGGCATCCTGTTCGGCGCCGTTTCCGGCTCGGCGGTGGCCAATGTCGTGGCCTCCGGCACCTTCACCATCCCGATGATGCGCCGCGTCGGCTATGACCGCGCGACGGCGGGCGCGATCGAGGCGACCAGCTCCACCGGCGGGCAGATCACGCCGCCGGTGATGGGCGCGGGCGCCTTCATCATGGCCGAGGTGCTGGGCATTCCCTACACCGAGATCGCGCTGGCCGGCGTCATTCCTGCGCTGCTGTTCTACTGGGCGAACTACACCCATTGCGACCTGAACGCGCGCAAGCTCGGCATCCGCGGCCTGGCGCGCGACGAGCTGCCGCGCTGGTCGGTGATCGCGCGCAATGCCTACATGGCGGCCCCGCTGGTGCTGCTGATCGCCATGCTGGTGCAGGGTTTCTCGCCGTTCCGCGCCGCCGCCTGGGGCATCGGGGCGACGCTGGCGATCATGATCGGCACTTCGCTGGCGCATCGCGTGCTGCTCGCCCGCCAGGGCCTCGTGCGCGGCACCGCTTCGGCGGTGGCCGAGACGGCGGCGGACATCTACGAGGCGCTGCATGGCAGCATGAAGGAGGTGATGCAGCTGATCGCGGTGTGCGCGGCGGCCGGCATCGTCGCGGGCGTGATCGGCGTGACGGGCATCGGCGGGCGCTTCGCGACCATGCTGCTGGATATCGCCGGCACCTCGGCGCTGCTGGCGATGCTGTTCGCCATGGTGGTGGCGATCATCCTCGGCATGGGCGTGCCGACCACCGCGGCCTATGCGATCGCCGCCGCCGTGGTGGCGCCTGGCCTGATCCGGATGGGGGTGCTGCCGCTGGCGGCGCACATGTTCATCTTCTACTTCGCCATCCTCTCGGCGATCACCCCGCCGGTGGCGCTGGCCTCCTTCGCCGCCGCCTCGATGGCGCAGGCGGACATGTGGCGCACCAGCATGATCGCGCTCAAGCTGGGGCTGGCGACCTTCATCATCCCGTTCATGTTCTGGCTGTCGCCGGCGCTGCTGGCGCAGGGCTCGCTGAGTGAGATCCTGCCGGCCTTCTTCACCGCGGCGTTCGGTGTGTTTCTTCTCGCCTGCGCCACCGAAGGGTGGATGCGCAACGGCCCGTTGCCGCTGCCGCTGCGCCTGGTGAGCGGCGCGGGCGGGTTGATGCTGATGATCCCCGAGATCACCACCGACCTCGCGGGGGCGGCGATCGGGGTGGCGCTGCTGGTCTGGCAGCAGCGCCGTCACCCGACCGACGCGGTGTCGCCGGCCACCTGACCGGCGACGGATCGTCACGCGGGAGGGTGCCCCAGGCCGGGGGCGCCCTCCCGCGCCGGATCAGGCCATCACCAGCGAGTCGGGAACCTTCTGGCCGACCTCGCGCAGGTATTTCGCGGCACCGGGGTGATAGGGCAGGAAGGTGTTCTTGGTGGCGTTCTCCGCCAGCGTCTCCGACGCCGCCGAAATCGCCTGCTTCAGCCGGGCGTTCTGCCCGAGCACCGCCTTGACCGCCTCGTAGACGAAGTCCTCGGGCAGCGACTTGTGGCCGATGGCGAAGTTGAACATGCCGACTACGTTGAGCACGCGCCCGGACGTGCGGTAGGTGCTGGCGGGCAGGCTGCCGGCGGAGAGTTCCGGATACGCCTTGGTCAGCTTGGCGATCTCATCGGCGGTGAAGTCCAGGAACACCACCTCGCCCTGCGTCTCGGCCTCGCTGAAGGCGGGGATCGGCACGCCGGAGGCGAACAGGAACGCATCCAGCAACCCGTCCTGCAACTGGCCCGACATGTCGGAGCCGGAGCCGAACCGCACCGCGCCGGGCTTGTAGCCCAGCGTCTCCAGCATCAGGGGGAAGTAGGTTCCGGGCGTTCCGCCGCGCGGGCCGACGCCGATGTTCTTGCCGGCCAGTTGCGACATGCGGGTGATGCCGCTCTTCTTCAGCGCGATGCCGTGGAAGGGCGTGTCGTACATCGGGAACAGGGCGCGGATGTCCTGGAACTTCTTGCCCTGGGTCCAGGCACCCTGGCCGTTCCAGGCCTGCAGCGCCACGCCCATGGTTGCCATGCCCATTTCCACTTCCTTGCTGTTCACAAGGACGATGTTCTGGTTCGGGCCCTGGGTGGTGCGGTAGGAGATGTTCACCCCGGTCGCTTCCTGTACCATCTGGCCCCAGGCCGGGCCATACAGCGCATAGGTGCCGCCGGGAGCGGCGGTGCCCATGTTCAGCGCCTTGGGCCACGCGGCATTCTTCGGTTGCGCGCCGGCGGGGCGAATCAGCGCGGGCGCGGCGAGGCCAAGGGCCGCGCCCAGCAATACGGAACGTCTCTTCACAGCAATATTCCTCCCCGGAACAAAATTACGAATTGTGTCTGCTCTGACCCGGCGGCACATAGGGCCGCCGGCCGGGGTCTGCAACCCAATCCCCTCCCTGCTGTCTCTAAACGATCGCGGAGTGGACGAAATTGCTCACGAGATCGAGCCGCTGGCTGTGCCACGGGTCGGGAATCCGGCAGTTCGTGAGGTAGGCGAACGACACGCCGGACTCCGGATCGGCCCAGCAGTAGGAATTCCCCGCGCCGCCATGCCCGAAGGTCCCGGCCGAGGCGAACGACCCCAGCCCGCGGATGCCCGGCGTGGTGCCGCGCAGATGCGGGCCGAGGCCGCGATGCATCGGCATGCCCATGGCGTGGTCGACCATGTCGCCGGTCCAGTTGCGGATCGCGTAGGCCAGCGTGCGCGGGCCCAGTAGCCGCGCCCCGCCGATCGTGCCACCGGCCAGCATCATCTGGTAGAACGCCACCATCGCCCGCGCCGTCGCATAGCCGCCGCCGCCCGGGATGCCGGCGCGCTTGAACGCATCGGAATTGCGGTCGGCCGAAGGTGCCACCCCGCCCTCCTTCGGCTCATGCATGTCCACCGCATGGGCCATGCCGTGGGTGTCGAGCCCGACCTGCATCTCGCGCGCCAGGCCCATCGGCTCGATCACCGTATCCCGGATCACGCGGCGGAAATCCTGCCCGGTCAGCTGCTCGATCAGCACCGCCAGCGCCCAGTGCGCCGACGCGCCGTGGTAGTGCAGCCGCGAGCCCGGGGTGAATTCCAGGCTGAAGTTGCACACCGCCTCGCGCATCGCCGCGTGGTCTTCCCAGCCGGCCTGCGGCATCTCGGCGTTCGGGAAGCCGCCGGTATGGGTGATGACCTGCATGATCGTCACGTCGCCCTTGCCGTTGCGGGCGAATTCCGGAACGTGGTCGGCCATGCGGTCGGTGAAGCGGAAGGCGCCCTGCTCGGCCAGGATCCACAGCGCGGCAGCGGTGATCACCTTGGTGTTGGAGAACAGCAGCCACAGCGAGTCGTCGTTGGCCGCCTTGCCCGCGGCCGCCTCGCCGAAGGTGCGGAAATGCGCCAGCTTGCCGTGCCGGGCGATGGCGATCTGCGCGCCCGGGTAGCGGCCGGCCTTGATGTGGCCCTCGATCAGCCCGTGCAGCCGCTCGATCTGGCCAGGGCGCAGCCCGGCTTCGTCCAGCGTGGTGGTGGGCAGGGGGTATCCGCTCATGTCTCGCTCCCGATCTTTGCGGGAATGATCCGCCGGAATGCCGCCCGCTTCAAGCTACTCCACCCGCAGGGCCCCGCGCAGCTCCACCAGCGCCGCCGGGTCTTGCGCCACCGCCAGGCGCATCGCCGCCAGCACCGCGAAGCGCTGCAGCAGCGCACGCCGCCGCGCCGGCGCCAGCGGATGCGATGGCGCCTCGCGCACCAGGGCGGCCTCGTGCGCATCGGCCACGATCAGCCCCGTCTCCGTCGGGATCAGCCCATCGGGGAAGTCGCAATCCACCGCGAAGAACAGCGCATCGCAGAACGCCCGGTATTCCGGCCATTTCAGGTCGGTCTGGAAGTCGCGCAGGCCGGACTTGATCTCGATCACCACGAAGCCGCCATCCGGCCGCAGTGCCATGATGTCCGCCCGCCTTCCGTTCGGCAGCGTCATCTCGTGCACCGGCGCCCAGCCCAGCGCCAGGCACAGCCGCGCCGAGGCCCGCCGCACGGCCGCGGTGCGGTCGGGAAAGCCAAGTTCGCTCACAACGCGTCGATCGCCCGCGCCAACTGCACATCGCGCGCCGACAGCCCGCCGGCATCGTGGGTCGAGAGCGTGATGCTCACCTTGTTCCACACGTTCGACCATTCCGGATGGTGGTCATGCTTCTCCGCCAGCAATGCGACGCGCGCCATGAAGCCCCAGGCGGCCGAGAAATCCGCGAAGGCGAAATCCCGCGCGATCGCATCCCGCCCCGGCACCATCCGCCAGTGCGGCAGGTCGGCCCCCAGTGTGGCCCGTTCGGCGTCGGTGAGCTTCGCGACCATGCCATCCTCCTTGACCACGGCGGCGCGGCCGTGCCGTGCTGCGCCGATGAGCCAGCATGCCCCCCCTGCCCCGCCCTTCACAACGGCTCCCGACGCGGAGGCGATCGCCGCCTTCGCCGAACAGGCGGTCGCCGCCATTCCCGAGCGCCTGCGCCGGCACATCCAGAACCTCGCCATCACCGTCGAGGACCTGGCCGAGGACGACATCCTCGAGGAAATGGGCATCGAAAGCCCCTGGGAACTGACCGGCCTCTACCAGGGCACCCCGATCGGCGAACGCAGCCTCTCCGACGTGGCGCGCCTGCCGGACCGCATCGTGCTCTACCGCCAGGCGATCCTGTTCGAATGGATCGAGCTGGGCGAGGACCTCGGCCGGTTGGTGGCCAACGTGGTGGTGCACGAAATCGCCCACCACTTCGGGTTCAGCGATCCGGAGATCGAGGCGCTGGAGCAGGAGATGGGAAGGTAGGCAAGAAAGATGTGCTTTTTTGAAAAAAAGAACCAAAAAACTTTCTATCCATTTGCACCGCGTTTGAACGGGCCTCCGGGCGCAAATGGATAAAAAGTCTTTTTTGCTTCTTTTTTCTTCAGAAAAAAGAAGAGTCTTGCTTAGGGCCGCGTCGCCGTCAGCCCCCCATCGACGACAATCTCGGTCGCAGTGATGTGCTTGGCCTCGTCGCTCGCCAGGAACAGCACCGCGTGCGCCACGTCCCATCCGTCGCCCATCTGGCCAATCGGCACGCGGGCGTTGCGCTCGGCGATCAGCTTTTCGGCATCGTTGCCGCCGATCTGCCGGGCGAGGCGCTCGCTGACCAGCGGCGTGTTCATCAGGCCGGGGACCACCGTATTGCAGCGGATGCCCTTGCGGGCATTGTCGATGGCGATGGCCTTGCTCATGCGGATCACGCCGGCCTTGCTGGCCGCGTAGGCGATGTATTGCCGGCCCGGCTGGTCGCGCACGCCGGCGACCGAGGCGATGTTGACGATCACGCCTTTCGCCTGCGCCTGCATGATCGGCAGGACATGCTTGGCGGTGAGGAACACCGATTTCAGGTTGAGGTCCATCTGCGCGTGCCAAACCTCCTCCATCATCGACACCGGGTCGCCGGGTGCGCTGCCGCCGACATTGTTCACCAGGATGTCGATGCGGCCGTGGCGGGCCATGCAGATGTCGACGGCGGCCTTGATGTCCTCGCTGTCGGTCATGTCGCAGCGCACCGCGTGTGCCTGGTGGCCTTCGCCGCGGATGGTGGCGACAGTGGCTTCGGCGGCGGCGAGGTTGATGTCGGTGCCGAACACCGTGGCACCCTGGCGCGCCATGACCACGGCGGTGGCGCGGCCATTGCCCCAGCCCTCGCCGACCGAGCCGATGCCGGAGATGAAGGCGATCTTGCCGTCGAGGCGCAGCATGGCGGTTCTCCCGTTCAGTCTTTTTCCAGTCTGCCGCGCAGGCGGCGGCCGAGGGCGAGCTCGGTGACGATGCCGTGCAGCGTCCGCAGTTCCTGCTGGGTCACTTCGCCGCGCTGGAAGAAGTGCCGGATGTTGCGGACCATGCCGGGGCGCTTCTGTTCGTTCTTGAGGAAGCCGCTGGCGTCGAGCTGGTCGACAAGGTGGACGAGGAAGTTCTCCAGCTCCGCCTTGTTGGCGATCCCGGTCTCGTTGGTCATGAGCGTGCGCGGCATGGTCTCGTCCGCCGCCGTCCACCACTCGTAGGCCATCACCATGACGGCCTGGGCGAGGTTGAGGCTCATGAAGCCGGGGTTGAGCGGGTAGCGGATCAGCGCGTCGCAGCAGGCCATGTCGTCGTTGTCCAGGCCCGCGCGCTCGGGACCGAACAGCAGGCCGGTGAGCAGGCCGCGCGCGGCGATGCTGCGCAATTCGGTGGCCGCACCCCGTGCGGTGAGCACCGGCTTGATGATGTGGCGCGGGCGCGGGCAGGTGGCGAACACGTGGTGCAGGTCGGCGACGGCCTCGGCCACGGTGTCGTGCAGGGTCAACTCGTCGAGGATGCGGTCGGCCCCCGAGGCGTTGCGCCACGCCGCCGGCTGCGGCCAGCCGTCGCGCGGGGCGACGAGGCGCAGGTGGAACAGGCCGCCATTGCCCATCGCGCGGGCCACGGCGCCGATGTTGTCGGCCAGTTGCGGGCGGACCAGAATGACGACCGGAGCGTTGTCGATCGGCTCAAGGTCGGCGCCGCCGTCGCGGCCGGTCATAGGAAGGATTCTTCTTTTTGTGAACAAAAAGAAGCGCTTACTTCCTTCGCCATATCGTCCCCTGCGGCCCGTCCTCCAGGCTGATGCCCTGGGCTTCAAGGTCTTTCCTGATGGCGTCGGCCCTCGCGAAGTCCTTTGCCTTGCGCGCGGCGATGCGTTCGGCGATGGCGGCGTCGATCGCCGAGGTGTCGCCGTCGCCGTGGAACCAGTTCTCCACCTGGAGCAGGCCGAGCAGATGGGCGGCCGCCCGCAGGCCGGCGCCGGCCTCGGTGTCACCGGCCATGGCGCGGTCGGCCAGGGCGTGCATCTCGGCGATCGCCTGCGGCGTGTTCAGGTCGTCGCAGAGCGCGGCCATGACCGGCTCGGGAATATCGGCCGCGGCCTCGCCGGGCACGCGTTCCAGGGCGCGATACCAGCGGTCGAGCTGCGTTTTGCATTCGGCCAGCAGCTCCTCCGAATACTCGATCGGCGCGCGGTAGTGGCCGCCGATCAGCAGCAGGCGGATCACCTCGCCCGGCCAGCGCTGGAGCACCTGGTGCACGGTGAAGAAGTTGCGCAGCGACTTGCTCATCTTCACGCCGCCGATGCGCAACATGCCGTTGTGCATCCACAGCCGGGCGAAGCGGCTGCCGGGGAAGGCGCACAGCGACTGCGCGTATTCGTTCTCGTGGTGCGGGAAGATCAGGTCGTTGCCGCCGCCATGGATGTCGAAGCTTTCGCCCAGGTGCTTCCAGGACATCGCGGAGCACTCGATGTGCCAGCCCGGCCGGCCGCGCCCCCAGGGCGAATCCCAGGCCGGCACGCCCGGGGGAGAGGGCTTCCACAGCACGAAATCGCCGGGGTCGCGCTTGTAGGGGGCGACGTCGATGCGCGCGCCGGCGATCAGCTCGTCGCGCGAGCGGCCGGACAGCTTGCCGTAATCGGCGAAGCTGGGCACGGCGAACAGCACATGGCCGTCGGCGGCATAGGCGTGGCCGCTGGCGATCAGCGCCTCGATGATGCGGATCATCTCGGCGATGTGCTCGGTCGCGCGCGGCTCGATGTCCGGCGGCAGCGCGCCGAGGGCGGCCATGTCGGCGTGGTATTCCGCGGTGGTGCGGGCAGTGATCTCGGCGATCGGCACGCCGGATTCGGCGGCGCGCGCGTTGATCTTGTCGTCCACGTCCGTGATGTTCCGCACGTAGGTCACGCGCGGATACAGCCGGCGCAGCAGGCGGACCAGCACGTCATACACCACGACCGGGCGGGCATTGCCGACATGGGGCCGGTCATACACGGTGGGTCCACAGACATAGAGCCGCACATGGCCGGGATCGATCGGCGCGAAGGTCTCGCGCACGCGGGTCAGGCTGTTGTGCAGGCGCAGTTCGGGCATGGGACCGTTTTTCACCGTTGGGACCTGCGTTGTCCCACCGCTGGGGGCGGAAGATCAACGCCGTTCCCGGTATCGGTGGCATGTGGCGTGGCCGCCCCCCCCCTGGGCATCCCCTGGGGGAGGGCGGGCCGGTCAGGCGCGGTGGCGGTCCAGGCCCGGGGCGGGAACCTTGCGAACGCGGGAGATGATCTCGTCGAACCCGTCGATCTCGCTGTCCCAGAAGGCATCGATCAGGTCGCGGTTGGCCGCCGCCCAGCTCGAGACGCGCTCGAAGTCACGGGCATGCAGGCCGCCGGCGACCTGCAGCACGATCGGCTCCAGGGTCAGGACGGTGACCAGGTTGGGATCGTAGCGGCTGCCGGGCGTGACCTCGATCAGCACGTTGTCGCGGCCGTTGGAGCGCTGCAGCCAGACCACCTGCTGCAGCCCGGTGATGTGCGAGCGCAGGCTGATGGTCTGGCGCATCGGCTGGCCGGGCTGGGTGTCGCGCTGGTCGTCGCGCGGGAATTCCTGGCGCGGCGGCTCGGTCCGGGCAAATTCGGCGCGGGCAGGTTCGGCGCGAGGCTCATCGGCGCGCGGACGTTCCTGGGGCGCGCGCTCCTGGGCCGGCCGCTCTTGGGCCGGCCGTTCCTGCGCCGGACGATCCTGCGGCGGACGATCCTGCGGCGGGCGATCCTGGCGCGGCTGGTCGCGCGGGCCGCGGTCGCGGGGCACGAACTCGCGGACCGGAGGATTCGGCGGTGGCACGGGCGGCGGCGGCTCCGCGACGCGGGGCGCGGGCGGCTCGACCGGTGCCACGGCAACAGGCGTGGGAGCAGGCGCGACAGGCTCGGCCGTGGCCGGCTCGGTGCGCGCGGAAAAGCCGACACCGATCGCGTCGTCATCGGCGTCGAGCCCCGGCAGGGCGGCACGCAGCTGGACCAGGGCGGCGGAGAACGCGGCCTGGAACGCCTCGGCGTCCTGGCCCTCGGTGCCAAACCGCGACTGCAACTCGGGCCAGGATTCAGCGAGCACGGCGTCGGACTGCTCGGGCCGGGTGGCGGCGAGCCAGGCGTAGATGTCCAGCGCCAGGGCGGACTCCTGCAGGCGCGCGACGGCCTCGCGGTCCAGCGCCACCTTGTCGCGGGCGAGGTTGTCCAGGAAGCGGGCGTTGATTCGGATGGCCGGGCGCCAGTCGGCGGCAACGGCGCGCGGGCGGCCGCGGGCGTCGAGCACGGACAGGCCGGGCCCGCCCTCGGTGGCGACCATGATGCGGCTGGCCAGCAGGGCCGCCACCTGGATCTCCAGCGCCGGGACGGCGGCCGCCGGAAGCGGCGGGTTCATCGCGGCGGCGAGCGCGGCGGGGCTGTCGCCCAGGGCGACCTGGGTCTGGCCGGCCCGCAGCGCCGAGTCGCACAGATGCATCAGCAGGCGGCGCAGCAGCGGGCCGCCGGGCAGCCGGTCGCGTTCGCTGCCGGGCTCGATCGACACCGAGGTGCCGGCCAGCTCGCATTGCCAGGGGCCGGTGCCGCCGGGTTCGGGGGGCAGGGAAAAACGGCAGAAGCCCGGGTGGAACCAGAGGATGTCGGCGTCGGTCGGCGGCTCGGCGCCTTCGGCGACGCGTGCGCGCAATTCAGGGAGAATGGTCATGCTCCAGCAGGTAAGGAGACGAAAATCAGGGATGCCCGGGGAGGCGGGATGGAATCCTGCACCTGGGGCGGATGGAACCCGCGATAGGCGCATTCCGGCGCGGGATCAAGGCGCTATCACGCCGGGCGGCGGAATGCCAGCAATGGCAGCGAAGCGGCGATGGTGACGACGGCCGCGATGGCCAGGACGCGCAGGGTCGCATCGGCGCCCAGGTGCTCGATCAGCAGCGCGCCGAGCGACGGGGAGGCCGCCTGGGCCAGCAGCGCCGGCATGGCGAGCCGGCCCATCAGGGTCGGATAGCCCTCGCGGCCGAACATCGCCAGCGGCAGCGTGCCGCGCGCGATGGAGCGGATTCCGGACCCGCAGCCGTAGAAAATCAGGCCGATGGCGGCGAGCGACGGGTCGCCGAACATCAGGCCGAGCCCCCCCGCCGCGAACACATTCGAGGCCACCAGCGTCCAGACCGGGTGGAAGCGCCGCCCGATCAACGCCTCGATGACGCGCGCGCCGACCTGCGCGGGGCCGATCAGCGTGCCGAGCAGCACGGCAACGGCCACCTCCAGCCCGCGCGCCTGGAGCAGGGTCAGGACATGGACCGAGACGATGGTCATCAGGATCGACGCGCCGGTGAAGTTGATCGCCACCAGCCAGAAGCCAACCCTCTGGCGCGGCGTGACGGCAACGGCGCCGGCCGGGGCGCTGCCCTTGGCCGGCGGCGGCGATTCGGTCTCGCGCGGCAGGAAAAAGGCATACAACGGCAGCATGACGCCGAGCGCGATGCCGGCATAGGCCAGGCAGGCGCCCCGCCAGCCAACCTGGTCGACCAGCAGCGCGGACAGCGGCCAGCAGACCGTGCTGGCGAAGCCGCCGTAGAGCGTCAGCAGGGTGATGGCGGAGCGGGCGTTCTCGCCATAG
The DNA here is from genome assembly GCA_945897825.1 of Asaia bogorensis. Lineage (GTDB taxonomy): Bacteria > Pseudomonadota > Alphaproteobacteria > Acetobacterales > Acetobacteraceae > CAMDGX01. Next base: position 22,366 of record CAMDGX010000045.1, read on the forward strand.
ATGCGCCCCAGCGTGGCAAACGCCGGGTCGTAGAGGCCCGCCCCCATGGCGACCCCCAGGATGCACCAGCCGGCGACATAGACAGGGATGCTGGGCGCTGCGGCCAGGACCAGCAACCCCGCGGCCAGCAGCAGGGCGCTGGCGATCAGGACAGGGCGCCCGCCGAACCGGTCGATCAGGCGCCCAACCCGCGGCGAAACCACGCCCGAGACGAGGAACCCGATCGACAGGCCGCCCACAACCCAGGTCAGCCCCCAGCCGGTCGCATCGTCGATCGGCTTCGCCAGCACGGCGATGAGGTAGTAGCTCATGCCCCAGGCAAGGATCTGGGCCGTGCCGAGGGCACCGACGACGAGCCAGCGCGGGCGGGCCTGTGTCACGGAAATTCGGAAGAAAAAATGTTCTTTTTTGAAAAAAAGAACCAAAAAACCTTTCTCCCCTTTGTGCCGATGGATGGCCGGCAGCAAATGGAAAAAAGTCTTTTTGCTTCTTTTTCTTCAGAAAAAGAAGAGTCTTCCTTGCTACAGAGCCGCACGGATCTCGGCAAGCCCACGCCGCGCGGTGCCGTCAGGGGCGAAATTCGCCGGGTCCAGCCACGCGGCCAACGCGTCGCGGCACCTGGGCCATTCGTCGGCGGTGATGCTGTACCAGTCGGTGTCGCGCCGGCGCCCCTTCACGGTCAGGTGCATCCGATGGCAGCCCTCGTAGGTGAAGCCCAGCCGGTCCGCGGCCCGCTTGGAGGGCGCGTTGAGGCTGTTGCACTTCCAGACCAGGCGCCGGTAGCCAAGGTCGTCGGCCGAGTATTTCAGCAGGAGATACATGGCCTCGGTAGCGGCCCGCGTGCGCTGCATGGCCGGGCCGAACCAGATGTTGCCAAGCTCGATCGCCGCATTCTTCGGCTGGATCTCCATCAGCGTGAGCCAGCCGGTGACGACGCCAGTCGCAACCGGGCGAACGGCCCAGGCAATGGGGTCGTGCGTGGTGGAGAAATCCGCGATGAACCGGGCCAGCGCGTCCTGGCTGGCAAACGGGCCATAGCCCATGTAGGCCCAGGAATTGTCGCCGTCGGCACTTCCGGCCTGCACCGCGGCCCAGAGTTCCGGCGCGTGGCGAGGATGCAGCGGCTCGAGCTCCACATATCGGCCCTGGATGCGGCTGCGCACCGGGAGCGGACGGGGGGTGGTGTCGACTTCGGGGCCGATGGGGGGCGTGTTCATGGTCGCCATCGTGCCGCATTGCGCGGCGCGTGCAATGGTCCAATGCGCCCGGCAGGCCACGGTCCGTTCAAGGTTCGATGCGCAGCAGGCGGAAGGTGGGCAGCGTGGGCGGCAGTGCCACCGGGGTGAGCCAGGCCGGTGTCGCCCCGGCGGAAAGCCGGGCAGAGAGCTGGCCGGGCTCGGCGGGACCATGCCAGGCGGGGCGGGCGGCGGTGCACAGCAGCAGGTGCGTGGCGCCGCGGCGGGCAAGGATGGCGCGGGCGATGGCGTCCTCGGTGGCGTTGAACGTGTCCGCGGTGTCGCGGAAGCCGTCGCCAGCGCGGTGATAGGGGGAGACGACGAAGAGGTAGGGGGTGCGCCACGCGAGTTCGGGCGTGGCCCGCCAGGAATCGGTGACGATCAGCGGCCGCGGGCCGGCCGGCAGTGGCGCGGCGGCGAGCCAATCCGCCAACCCGGGCCAGTCGCAGGCGCGCGCCTCGCGCTGGCGGGCGTCATCGGCGGGAAAGGCGAGGCCGGCGAAGGGCGGCGCAACGGCCAGCAGCATCGCGGCGGCCAGCGCGGGCGCGCGCACCAGCTTCGGTCCGATGCGGCTGGCGAGCAGGACAAAGCCGGGCGCGGCCAGCGCCGTCACGGCGGCGAGGTCGATGGCGAAGCGACGGTGCAGCAGCGTCGCGGCGCCGGTGGTGGCCATGGCGAGCGCCAGCACCACGGCGGCGGGCCAGCGCCCCTGGCGCAGCAGCGCCGGCAGCACCAGCACGCCGACGAGGCCGCCCGCATAGAGCAGCAGGTCGTGGGCGCCATGCAGCGACAGGCGCAGCGGCTGCATCTCCGCGACATGCGGGAGAAAGAGCACCGCGACGTCGGGATCCGCGGCGGCTTCGGAGGCGCGCAGCGCGCCGGGATAGGCGGCCAGCAGCAGCGCGGCGGCGGCCGCGGCGGTGGCCAGGCCGAGTGCCAGGCGCAGCGGGCGCGCGAGGCGGTCGGGCACGGCGGCAAGAACCGCGAACGCGGCGGCGGCGAGCCCGGCGATCAGCACGTGCTGGGCGGAGAGCTTGTCGTAGTCGCCGGACAGCCAATCCGCCGGCGGCCGCTCGATCGCCAGGGCGAAGGCGGCGGTCGCAAGCATCGCAACGGCGGCACGGCACCCCTGCCGGCCGGCCTCGGCGCCTGGCAGGCCGGGGCGCAGCACCCAGGCGGCGCCGAACGCGGTCAGGACCGGAACGGCCAGGACCAGCATCTCCGGGCTGATCCACAGGCCGATGCCGAGTGCCCCCCCTGCCGCGACGGCGAAGCGGTGCCCCGCCGGGTCGAGGAGGGCGCGCAGCGCGGCCCCCAGCGCCAGGAGGGCGGCGAGCAAGACCAGGATGTGGTGGTCGGTCTGGCCGAAGGCCCCATAGGCGAAGCCGATCACCGGGTTGAGCAGGATGGCGCCGGCGGCAAACCAGGCGGCCGGGCCGGGCCAGACCGCGCGCGCCGCCCAGGCTGCGGCGAAGGCGCAGAGCAGGTGGACCAGCGGCGGCAGCGCGGCCCCGGTCCAGAAGATCGCGCTGCGCAACTCCACCCCCGCCGCGGCAACGGCGAGCGCGGGCGCGAGGACCAGCACGTCGAGCGGCCGGGTCCAGTGCAGGGACAGGCCGCCGGGCGCGTTGAGCTGCGGCAGCGTGCTGTCGTGCCAGTCGCCGGTGGTGGCGAGGCGTTCGATGCGCAAGGTGCGGGTATAGGCGTCGGTGTCCGGCAGGCGGCCGGACTGGATCACGCCGCCCGGGCGCAGCGCCAGGGCGAGATGCAAGGCAAGGCCGACCAGCAGCACGGCCAGGGCGGGAAGGAGGAAACCCCGCCCCGCGGCTGGGACGGACGGCACGAGGGGCGGCGACAGGGCGGAAGGTTCCTAGTTGGTGTCGGCGGGCGGCGGGAGGCGCATGCGCAGGCGGCGAACGCGGCGCGCGTCGGCGTCCAGAACGCGGAACTCCACCCCGGAGGGGTGGCCGACCACTTCGCTGCGCGCGGGCACGCGGCCGGCTAGCGTCATGACCAGGCCGCCGACCGTGTCGATGTCGGCATTGCGCTCCTCCTCCGTCAGGATCATGCCCAGGCGCTGCTCGAACTCCGCCACCGGCAGCCGGGCGTCGATGTCGATTGCGCCGTCGGGGCGCTCGATCCACATCGGGCCCTGGACCTCGTCATGCTCGTCGCTGATGTCGCCGACGATCTCCTCCACCAGGTCCTCGATGGTGACCAGCCCGTCTATGCCACCGTACTCGTCGACCACCAGGGCGAGGTGCATGTGTGCCTGGCGCATCTGCAGCAGCAGGTCGAGCACCGGGATCTGGGGCGCCACCAACAGCGGGCGGCGCAGGATCTTCTCCAGGTTGAACGCGTCCGGCCGGCCGACATAGGCGAACACATCCTTGATGTGGACCATGCCGACGACGTCGTCGAGCGATTCGCGGAACACCGGCAGGCGCGAATGGCCCTCGGTGCGGATCTGGGCGATCGCCTCGTCGAGCGACACATCGACGCGCATGGCGACGATATCGGCGCGCGGCACCATGACATCGTCGGCCTGCTTGCCGCGCAGCCGCAGCACGTTGGCGATCAGCGCGCGTTCCTGGCGGTCCAGCTCGGGGTTCGTGTCGCCGTTGGCGTGGGTGTCGGCGGCTTCCTGGACCAGTTCGGCGATCGACTCGCGCAGGGTCGGCTCGGCGCGGCCGCGGAACCGGGTGCGGATGCGGTCGAGCAGGGAGGTGCGTTGCGACACGCTCATGGCCGCGCCCCCCCGTGCCGCCACGGATTCGGCCGGCGCAGCCGCGCCAGCGCCCGGGATTCCGCCATTTCCATGCGCCGCGCCTCGCCGGCCAGCGCGTGGTCGTGGCCGTGCAGGTGCAGCATGCCGTGCACGACGAGATGGGCGAGGTGGTCGGCCATGCGCCGTCCGGCGGCGCGCGCCTCGCGGCGCACCGTGCCCAGCGCGAGCACGATCTCCCCCGGCAGGAACGGGGCGGCCGGCTCGAAGGTCAGGACATTGGTGGCCTTGTTGCGCGCGCGGTGGCGGGCGTTGAGCCGCTTCACGGCCGCGTCGTCGGCCAGCACGATGGTGGCCCGGCCCCCCACGGCCAGCGCGGCGCGATGGGCAACGTCCTCCGGGCGGCGCAGCAGGCGGCGCCAGGCAGGCTCGGCGACGATGATATCGACCTCGCTCCCCGAGGAGGGGGAGGCCGACGGGAGCCCCGCGGCTGCGGGGCTGGGTCTACTGGAGGGGTCCATCTACTTTCCTGTGGGCCCGGCCGCATCGGGCGGCGGCGGGGAACGGCGGCGGCGGGCGGTTTCGCCTTCTGCGGCGGCGCGCTGGTCATACGCGTCGACGATGCGCGCGACAAGCGGATGGCGCACGACGTCGCGCTTGTCGAACCGGCAGACGCCGATGCCGGGAACGCCCTCGACCGTCTCCAGCGCATCGCGCAGGCCAGAGCGCGTCCCGGCGGGCAGGTCCACCTGCGTGAGATCGCCAGCCACCACCATCCGCGTGCCCTCGCCCATGCGGGTGAGGAACATCTTCATCTGCACCGGCGTGGTGTTCTGCGCCTCGTCGAGAATCACGAAGGCGTGCGCCAGGGTGCGGCCGCGCATGAAGGCCAGCGGCGCCACCTCGATCTCGCCGGTCGCCATGCGGCGGGTGACCTGTTCGCCCGGCATCATGTCGTGCAGCGCGTCGTACAGCGGGCGCAGGTAGGGATCGACCTTCTCCTTCAGGTCGCCCGGCAGGAACCCCAGCCGCTCGCCCGCCTCGACCGCCGGGCGCGACAGCACGATGCGATCGACCTTGCCCGCGGTCAGCTGCGCCACGGCCTGGGCGACGGCCAGGTAGGTCTTGCCGGTGCCGGCCGGGCCGAGCGCGAACACCATCTCGTGGCGCGTCAGCATGTCCATGTAGGTCGCCTGCCCCGGCGAGCGCGGCCCGATCGCGCCGCGCTTGGTGCGGATGGCCGGCAGGTCCGACAGCGGCAGGCGCGGATCCTCGATCTCGGCGAGGCGAATCGCGGCATCGACATCGCTGGGCCCGACCGGCTCGCCGCGTTGCAAGCGACGGTAGAGCGAATTGAGCGCGCCCTGGGCGGCCTCCACCCGGGCGGCGTCCCCGGTAATGGCCACGCGGTTGCCGCGGCAGGACAGCCGGACCCCCAGACCCTGTTCGATGCGAACGAGATGCCGGTCATGATCCCCGAGCAGCAACGACAGCAGCGTGTTGTCGGCGAACTGGAGGGTGATGGCGGCGGCGGTCGGGGCGCCGGACGGCGCTGCGAGTGCGGTCAAGCTTGGGTGTGCTCCGGGTGGGGCGGGGTTGCGGGAACGGCAAGGGCGCCCGACAGCGAATTGGTGTGGGCGGTGGCGATTTTCACCATGGCCTCCTGGCCGATCAGCGATGCAGTTCCCTGCACATGCACCGGCTGCAGCCACGGCGACCGTCCGGCGATCTGGCCCTCATGGCGGCCATGGCCGGTGAACAGCACCGGCACGGTGCGCCCGACGCAATCGGCATTGAACGCGGCCTGCTGTTCGCGCAGCAGCGCCTGGAGTTCCTGCAGCCGCGCATCCTTCACCGCCTCGGCCACCTGGTGCGGCGCGCCTGCCGCCGGCGTGCCGGGGCGCGAGGAATACTTGAAGCTGAACGCGCTCGCGAAGCCGATCTCGCGCACCAGCGCCATGGTGGCGGCGAAGTCGGCATCGGTCTCGCCCGGATGCCCGGTGATGAAGTCCGACGACAGCGCGATGTCCGGGCGCGCCGCGCGCAGCCGGGCGATGATGTCGCGATATTCCGCCGCGGTATGGCGCCGGTTCATGGCGGCCAGGATGCGGTCGGAGCCGGACTGCACCGGCAGATGCAGGAAGGGCATCACCTGCGGGATGTCGCGATGGGCGGCGATCAGCTCGTCGTCCATGTCGCGCGGGTGGGAGGTCGTATAGCGAATGCGCCACAGCCCGGGTATCCCGGCCAGCGCCTCCATCAGCCAGCCCAGCGTCCGCGCCCGCCCGTCCGGGCCGTCGCCATGCCAGGCATTGACGTTCTGGCCAAGCAGCGTGATCTCGCGCGCCCCCTGGTCCACCAGTCGCCGCGCCTCGGCCAGCACGGCGGCGGCCGGGCGGCTCGTCTCGCTGCCACGGGTGTAGGGCACGACGCAGAACGAGCAGAACTTGTCGCAGCCCTCCTGGATGGTCAGGAAGGCGGTCAGCCCCTGCGGCGCGCCGGCCTCCGGCAAAAAGTCGAATTTCTGCTCGGCGGGGAAGTCGGTGTCGATCACCGCGCCGGCCGCCCGCGCCGCCTGCGCGACCATCTCCGGCAGCCGGTGATACGTCTGCGGCCCCAGCACGATATCCACATACGGCGCCCGCGCCAGGATCTCCGCCCCCTCCGCCTGCGCGACGCAGCCGGCAACGGCCAGGATGGTGCGCTGCCCGGCCTCGGCGCGCGCCTGCTTCACCAGCCGCAGCCGCCCGAGCTCGGAGAACACCTTCTCGGCGGCGCGGTCGCGGATATGGCAGGTGTTCAGGATGATCATGTCGGCATCGTCGGGCCGCTCGGCGGGACCATAGCCCAGCGGCGCCAGGACATCGGCCATGCGGCCGCTGTCATAGACGTTCATCTGGCAGCCCCACGTTATCACATGAAGTCGCTTGATCATGTGGAGGCGATTTGCAGCCGTCATCGGCACACCCTCTCGGACCTCGGCCGGGCGAACCCCGGGTCGAAAGGCGCAGACATGTCCAAGCGGCATGGGCGGGTCAAGCGCAAGGGTGTGGGCGAACCTCCGGTCGGGACGAAGTTTCGCAGGCAAGGATGGCGCCGTGTCAAGGAAATCCCGGCCCGCTCAGGCGATCGCGGGGTTGGCGACAGGAGCGGCCGGGGCCGGCGCAGGCGCCGGGCGGTTCTGGCGCAGCAGCGACGCCCCCTGGGCGCAGATGCGCCACACCGCCTGGGTGAGCGACTTGCGGTCGGGGAAGTCGCGCGGGTCGATCGGCGGGTGCAGCAGGATGGTGGCCCGCTTGCCGCCATACTGGGCGAGCTGCCAGTAGTGGCTGGCGATCTCCATGTCGCCGTGCCAGGCGAAAATCGGCCGTGTGGCGCGCCCGACCGGCAGGCCGCCGAGCCGGTCATAGACGATCGACACCGGCTGGACGATCGGCGGCTTGCCGTCCGAAGTCGCGGGCAACTCGGCGATCGACAGGAAGGCCGAGCGGAACGGCAGCACGCGCGCCCCGTCCGACGTGGTGCCCTCCGGAAACAGGATCAGGCTGTCCCCGGCCGCCAGCCGCGCGCGCATCTCGTCGCGCTCCCGCGCCGTCGAGTTGCGCTGGCGGCGGACATAGGTGGTGCGGCCGAGCCGGGCGATGGTGCGGATCACCGGCCAGGTCGAAACCTCCTCCTTGGCGACGAAGGCGGCGTCGAGATGGGCGCCGAGGACGAGGATGTCGAGCCAGGAGGAGTGGTTGGACACATAGACGATCGGCCGTCCGTCGGGCGTGCGGCGCAGGGCGGTGCCGATGACGCGCCGGCGCAGGCCGATGATGGCGCACATGCCGCGCCAGTAGAGCCGGGGCACTGTGCTGCCGTGCCGGCCCAGCAGCAGCGCGGCGGTTTGCGCCACGGCGCAGACGAGCGTCCAGGGCAGCACGACGAGCAGCCGCGAGACCGGGCGCAGCCGGCGCATCAGCGACCGGCGCGGCCGCGCGGTCCAGGCAATCGCGTCGGCCTCGGCCTGGGGGCCGTCGGCGGGCGCGCGGCCGAACGGGATGCGGCGGGGTTTCTGCGACATTGCCCGGATCGAATACGACGGCTGCGCAGGGGCCACAATGGTGCCGCGGTGACACTTCGTTGAAGCTTCGATGCCCCCAGGTGCGAGCGGCCAACGCACCCGCCGTGCATCGGCGCACTATGGCGGACACGGCCGCCGGTTGTATGGAGAGGCATGGCGACGCGGCGCGCATGGGTGCGGATCGGCTTGAACGTGGGGCTCGACGGGCTGCTGGCCGCCGGGGCCTACCTGCTCGCGCGCTGGATGGTGGGCGAGGCCGACGTGCTCGGGCCCGCCTGGGCGGTGCCCTGGGCGATGGCCGCGCTGCTGCTGGCCGGGCTGCCGTTCCGGCTCTCGGTCCAGTACTGGCGCTTCGCCGGCACGCAGGACCTCCTGGCCCTGGCGGCCGCCTCGGTCGCCGCGGCGGCGATCTTCCCCGTCGGCTTGCGCGAGGGTGGCGCGCTCCTGCCCGGCCCCGGCTTTCCGGTCGCCCATGCCCTGGCGCTGATGGTACTGCTGGCCGCCCCCCGCCTGGCCTATCGCCTCGCGCAGGAAGGCGGCGCGCGCGGCACCGGGCGCAGCGGCGCGGCGATCATGCTGGTGGGCGCCGGCGAGGGCAGCGACCTGTTCCTGCGCGCCCTGGCCGCCGAGCGCGAGCCACCGTTCCACGTCGTCGGGCTGGTCTCGACCGGCCGGGCGCAGACCGGGCGGCGGATCAACGGGCAACCGATCCTCGGCGGGCTGGCGGAGCTTCCCGTCATCCTGGCGCGGCTGCGCGAGGAAGGGCGGCTGCCGAGCACGCTGGTGGTCACCGATGCGGGCCTGGCCGGCACGTCGCTCGCCCAGGTGATGGCGGTCGCGGAGCAGGAGGGCGTGCGCGTCGCCAGCGCCCCCCGGCTCACCAGCCTGGACCCGGCAGGCGGACCCGGCGGCATGGCGGGCGGGCTGACCCTGGCGCCGGTGGCGATCGAGGACCTGCTGAACCGCCCGCAGGTGCGCCTGGACCGCGAGGGCATGGCCCGCCTCGTCCAGGGGCGACGTGTCCTGGTGACCGGCGCCGGCGGCACGATCGGGTCCGAGCTGGCCCGGCAGGTCGCCGCCCTCGGCCCCTCGGAGCTGGTGCTGCTCGACAGCGGCGAGTTCGCGCTGTGGCAGATCGACCTGGAGCTGGGCGAGGCGGCGTCCCTGGTGCCCCGCCACGCGGTGATCGCCGATGTGCGCGACGCCGCACGGATGCGCGACGTGTTCGAGCGGTTCCGCCCGGAGCTGGTGTTCCACGCCGCGGCCCTCAAGCACGTGCCGATGGTCGAGGCGAACCCGGCCGAGGGCCTGCTGACCAATGCCGCCGGCACCCGCAACGTGGCAGATGCGGCGCGCGCGGCCGGGTCGGCTGCGATGGTGCTGATCTCGACCGACAAGGCGGTGAACCCCACCAGCGTGATGGGTGCCTCCAAGCGCCTGGCCGAGATGTATTGCCAGGCGCTCGACATTCAGGCCCGCGCCGGCGGCGGCATGCGCTGCATCACCGTGCGCTTCGGCAACGTGCTCGGCTCCACCGGCAGCGTGGTGCCGCTATTCCAGCGCCAGCTGGCACGCGGCGGCCCGCTGACGGTGACGCACCCGGACATGCAGCGCTATTTCATGACGGTGCGCGAGGCGGTCGGGCTCGTGCTGGAGGCCAGCGTGGTCGGCACGGGCGATACCTCGCCGGCCTACCTGCGCGACGGCGGCATCTTCGTGCTGGACATGGGCGAGCCGGTGAAGATCTCCGACCTCGCCCGCAACATGGTGCGCCTCGCCGGGCTGCGGCCCGACATCGACGTCGAGATCCGCTACACCGGGCTGCGGCCGGGGGAAAAACTGTTCGAGGAACTTTTCCACGGCCGCGAGCCGGCGGTGCCGACCGGGCATGACGGGCTGCTGATGGCCGCCCCCCGCACCGCCGACGCCGCCCTGGTCGGCCGCGCCATCGACGAGATCGCCTCGGCCGCGCGCGGCGGCAACATCCGCCTCGCTCTTGCCCTGTTGGGCCGCCAGGTTCCCGAATTCGCCCACAACGCCAACCCCGGCCAGGGTGCGGCGCGTGCCTGAAGGACCGAGCATGACCCGACCGATCCCGTTCATCGATCTCAAGGCCCAGCAGGCGCGCATCGAGGCCGACCTGCGCCGGCGGCTGGAGACGGTGCTGGGCCATTGCCAGTTCATCCTCGGCCCGGAAGTCGCCGAGCTGGAGGCGGCATTGGCGGCGTTCTGCGGCGCGAAGCACTGCGTCTCGATCAGCTCCGGCACCGACGCATTGCAGATCGCCATGATGGCCGAGGGCATCGGCCGCGGCGATGCGGTGTTCCTGCCGGCCTTCACCTACACCGCCACCGCGGAGGTGCCGCTGGTGCTTGGCGCGACGCCCGTGTTCGTCGATGTCGATCCGCGCACCTTCCAGATCGACCCCGCCCACCTCGCCGCCCGCGTGGCCGAGGTGCGGGCGGGCGGCACACTCACGCCGCGGATGCTGATCGGCGTCGACCTGTTCGGCCAGCCAGCGGACTGGCCGGCGCTGCATGCGGTGGCGGCCCGCGAGGGGCTGGTGACGCTGGACGACTGCGCGCAGAGCTTCGGGGCCAGCCTCTCCGGGCGGATGCTCGGCACGCTGGCCGATGCGACGGCGACGAGTTTCTTCCCCAGCAAGCCGCTGGGCGCCTATGGCGACGGCGGCGCGCTGTTCACCGAGAGCGACGAGCGCGCCGCGCTGTTCCGCAGCCTGCGCACCCATGGCGAGGGCACCACGCGCTACGAGGTGCTGCGCACCGGCATGAACGGCCGGCTCGACACGCTCCAGGCCGCCGTGCTGCTGAGCAAGCTGACGGTGTTCCCCGAGGAGCTGGAGGCCCGCGAGCGCGTGGCGCAGTACTACGATTCGCGACTGGGCAACGCGGTGGCGATCCCTGCGCGGGTGGCCGATTCCAAGGCGGCGTGGGCGATCTACGCGATCCTGCTGCCGGACGGCGCCGCACGGACGCGGATGCAGGATGGGCTGAAGGCGGCCGGCATCCCGAGCGCCATCTACTACCCGAAGCCGCTGCACCTGCAGCCGGCCTACCAGTCGGCGCATGACGGGGCGGCGCTGCCGGTCTCGGAGGACCTGGCGGGACGGATCATGGCACTGCCGATCCACCCGGACCTGACCGAGGAAGACCTGGCGCGGATCTGCGACACGGTGCTGGCCCATGTCTGAGTCGGTGGGCGTGGCGACAAGCTGGGACCCCTCGGTCTATCTGCGCTACGGCGACGAACGGCTGCGCCCGGCGCTGGACCTGCTGGGGCGGATCGATGCCGACGCACCGGCGCGGGTGGTCGATCTCGGCTGTGGGCCGGGCAACGTGACGGCGATCCTGAAGCGGCGCTGGCCGGGGGCCGATGTGCTCGGCATCGACGGCTCGGCGGCCATGCTGGCCAAGGCGCCGGCGGCGGCACCCGACTGCCGGTTCGCGGAGGCGGATTTCGCTTCGTGGACGGCCGAGGCGCCGGTCGACGTGCTGTATTCCAATGCGGCGCTGCACTGGCTGGGCGGGCATGAGGCGCTGTTTCCGCGGCTGCTGGCGCAGGTGGCCAAGGGCGGCGTGATGGCGGTGCAGATGCCGGCGATGCATGCCGCCCCGATCCGCGCCTTGCAGCACGAAGTGGCGGCCAACGGGCCGTGGGCGAAGCTGCTCGCCGATGTCGGCGGTGCGCCGCCGATCCTGGAGCCCGGGCAGTACTGGGACATCCTGCGGCCGCTTTGCGCGGAGCTGGATATCTGGGAAACCATCTACCTGCATGCGCTGAACGGCGAGAACGCGGCCGTCGCGTGGGCGAGCGGGACGAGCCTGCGACCGTTCCTCGACCCGTTGCCCGAGGGGCTGCGAGCCGAATTCCTGGCAGCCTACTCGGCGGCGGTGGCGCCGCACTATCCGCGCCGGGCGGACGGGACGACGCTGTTGCCGTTCCGGCGGCTGTTCATCATGGCGCGCCCCGGGTGATCCTGCGCGAGGCGGTGCCAGGGGACTGGCCGGAGGTGCAGGCGCTGCGGCTGTCGGTGGCGGAGAACCGGCTGTCGGACCCGTCGCGGGTGACGCAGGCGATGTACAAGGACTACATCCTGCGGCGCGGGCGCGGCTGGGTGGCGGAGCTGGACGGCGCGATCGCCGGGTTCTGCATCGCCGGGCGCGACGGGGAGGTGTGGGCGCTGTTCGTGCGGCCGGGCTTCGAGGGGCGGGGGCTGGGGCAGGCGTTGATGGGGGCATGCGTGGACTGGCTGGCGGCGCAGGGGGTGGGCGAGGCGGTGCTGGAGACCGGGGCGGGGACGCGGGCGGAGCTGTTCTATCGGCGGTTCGGCTGGCGCGAGGCGGGGCGGACGCGGGCGGACGTTACGTTCCGGCTGCCGCTGCTGCCGGCATGACGCCCCCTGCCCCGTCGCGGGATGGTTTCCTGGCCATCCTGTTGATCTTCCTGCGCCTTGGGCTGACTTCGTTCGGCGGGCCGGTCGCGCATCTGGGGTATTTCCGCGAGGAGTTCGTGGCACGGCGGCGGTGGCTGTCGGAGGCGGCGTATGCCGACCTGGTGGCGCTGGCGCAGTTCCTGCCGGGGCCGGCGAGCAGCCAGACCGGGTTCGCGCTGGGGATGCTGCGCGGCGGGCTGGCGGGCGGGATCGCGGCGTGGATCGGGTTCACCATGCCGTCCGCCGTGGTGATGGTGCTGGCGGCGTATGGGGTGGATGTGGCGCTGGGGGGCACCGGGGCGGGGATCGTCCATGGGCTCAAGTTGGTGGCGGTCGCGGTGGTAGCGCAGGCGGTGTGGGGGATGGCGGGGAGCCTGACGCCGGACCGGACGCGGGCGACGATGGCGGTGGGGGCGGCGGTGGTGCTGCTGCTGGTGCCGTCGGTGGTGACGCAGGTGGCGGTGATCGTGGTGGGCGCGGGGCTTGGGTTGGCGCTGTGCCGCGACGGGGCGCCTGGTGGCGGGGCGCCGATGGGGGTGGTGATCGGACGGGCGTCGGCGGGGGCGGCGCTGGTGGCGTTTGCGGTGCTGCTGCTCGGGCTGCCGTTGCTGGCGGGGGCCGGCGGATTGGTGGCGTTGGCGGAGGCGGGGTACCGGGCCGGGGCGCTGGTGTTCGGTGGCGGGCATGTGGTGCTGCCGCTGCTGGAGCGCAGCTTCGTGCCGAATGGCTGGGTCGACGCCAGCACGTTCCTGGCCGGGTATGCGGTGGCGCAGGCGGTGCCGGGGCCGCTGTTCACCTTCGGGGCGTTCCTGGGGGCGGCGGACAGCGGCGTGGCGGGCGGGGCGGTGGTGCTGGTGGCGATCTTCCTGCCGGGGCTGCTGCTGATGTATGGCGCCCTGCCCTTCTGGGACGGGCTGCGGCGGCTTCCAGAGGCGCAGGCGGCGCTGCGGGGGGTGAACGCGGCGGTGGTGGGCATCCTGCTGGCGGCGCTGTTCGATCCGATCTGGCTGTCGACGGTGCGGGCGCCGGCGGATCTCGCGATCGTGCTGGCGGCGTTCGCGGCGCTGGTGCTGTGGAAGGCGCCGGTCTGGGCGGTGGTGGCGGCGACGGCGGCGGCGGGGGCGGTGGCGCATCTGGCCTGAGCCGCGGCGGAATATTTTGTTATTGCACTGACTAGGGCGCGGCTTGCCGGCCTCCGCTGGAGGTGCTTTGCGCGATGGGGCCTTGGCGCAGGCGGCAGGCGGGCTCAGGACGGCGGCGCGCGGGCGGTACGGGGCGGGAGATGGGGGCGCCGTTCGGAGGCGGGGCGCATGCCGCGGTTCCGGAATCCGGACAGAATCCAGTCGCCGACCAGGCCGAGGGCGATGGCGGGGGCGTGCGCCGGGGCGTCCGGGGCGAAGGCGGCCAGGAAGGTCGGGGGGAGATCGTCGCCGCGCGCGAGCAGCCGGCGATAGCCGGCGGGCAGGCGGGGGCGCAGCGTCAGGACCAGCATCTCCAGCAGGGCGAGCAGCCAGG
>CAMDGX010000046.1 GCA_945897825.1 Asaia bogorensis
CCGGGCCACCTCCACGAAGCAGGCACCAGGTGCCTCTGCCTCGGCGACAATCCGCAACTTCTCGTCCAGCCGCCAACGGCGGCGACGCTCAACCCCGGTGATGATTTCCACCGCTGACCCCAGCTCCCGTCCTTAAAGGCGTTCTTACAAGCGCCGCTAAGGTCAGATCCGGGATTCAACCAGGCAAGGCAGCCGTCGCCGGACGGCTACAGATGAGCGGAGACACGGCGGAATGATGTGGCCTTTTGTGGAACTGGCGGAGGGCGGCCGCAGTGGTGAACTCCGGTCGGCAGAGACGAGAGCATTCCTGCCGGTGCAGGTAATGCCCGACGCGCCGGTGGCCGCGTCAGGTTGGGCGGCGTCGCCGGCGCCGCAACTATCCATGCTGATTGCGACCTTATGGTCCTGCAGCAGCCCCTTGAAGCCCTGGCTGGTGAACTGCCTACACTGGTCTCGGCATTGAAAATCTCCGGCTTGCCGAGCCGGGCCAGCGCCTCTCCCACTGCCTCGAGGTACGAATCCGGCTCCAGCGTGATCGACAGCCGGCAAATAGACGAAGCCGCGCGCCATGACGATGTAGGAGATGTCCTTCGTCCAGATTTGGCTCGACCGATCCACCGCCAGCCTGCGCAGCAGATATGGATAGCTCTTGTGCACAGGCGCGGGTTTGGACGTGTTCGGTCGGCGATACAGCGCCTCCATGCCCATTCGCCACATCAGCGTGGCCACTGCCAGCCGGCCCATCCCCCCTCGGCGCGCACAGCATCCGGCTGCCGGCAAAAGCCGCTGACGGCCCCCATGCGGCCACCGCCCACCTTTGAGACGGACTAGGGGCCTTCGATCGCCCAGCCAGGAAAGACCATCGATTGCCTGCTCACCAATACCGCAATCGCCAGCACGCCCGAATTCGACACGCGCGATCGGCTCGGCACCATCCTGGCCGGCTTCCCCATGCTGTGCCGCCCGTCAGGCCTGCTTCAGCTCGATCAGGCTGCGGCGGATCACCCGCCCGCGCTGGATGCTGCCCTCGATGAAGCTTGGGTCTCCCCAGCGCACCGCGCGCGCCATCGCCTGCGCATCCTCCATGAACCGCGCCAGCATCTCCAGCAGCGCTTCGCGGTTGTTCAGGAAAATGTCCCGCCACATAACCGGGTCCGACGCCGCGATGCGGGTGAAGTCGCGGAAGCCGGAAGCCGCGAACTTCAGCACCTCCTGCCGGCTCTCGTCCTCCAGCCCCTCGGCGGTGTTGCAGATCGTAAATGCGATCAAATGCGGCAGGTGCGAAACAATCGCGAGCACCCGGTCGTGGTGCCCCGCCTCCATGCTCTCAACCATCGAGCCGCAGCGCCGCCACAGCTCGGCGATCTTCTCCACCGCCGCCTCGTCCGTCCCCGGCGGCGGCGTCAGCAGGCACCACCGCCCCTGGAACAGGGTCGTGAACCCGGCATCCGGCCCGGAGTATTCCGTCCCCGCGACCGGATGCGCCGGCACGAAGTGCACCCCGCCCGGAATCAGCGGCCCGACGTCGCGGATAACGCTCTGCTTGGTGGATCCCACATCCGTCACGATGCAGCCCGGCGACAGATGCGGCGCGATCACCTCCGCCAGCGCGGCATAGGCGCCCACTGGCGCGCACAGCATCACGCAATCCGCCCCCACCACCGCGCGCGCCGGGTCGAGTTCAACCCGGTCGGCGATACCCAGCTCCATCACCCGGTCGAGCGTCGCCTGGGTGCGCGCATTGGCCACCACCTCGCCGGCGATCTCACGCTTCTCCATGGCGATGCGCGCCACTGAACTGCCGATCAGCCCGATGCCGACCAGCACCAAGCGCTTGAACAGGGGCTCGGCCATCGTCAGCCCTTCATGAAGGCGCAAAGCGCATCGGTCACCAGGCCGCATTCCTCCGCGGTGCCCACGGTGATGCGCAGGCACTGCGGCAGCGCATAGGCCGCCATCCCGCGCACAATGATGCCGCGCGATTTCAGGAACGCATCCGCCCCCTTCGCCCGCTCGGCGGTGCCGAAATCGGCCAGCAGGAAATTCCCCTCGCTCGGCCACACCCTGATGCCCACGGCCTCCAGCGACCCGCCCAGCCGCGCCCGCCATTCGGTGTTGTGTGCCCGGCACTTCTCCACCCAGCCCGGCTCCTCCAGCGCGGCCACCGCGGCCGCCTGCGCCGCGAGGTTCACGTTGAACACCCCGCGCACCCGGTTCAGCGCATCGGCTACCGCCGCGGGCATATAGCCCCAGCCGACGCGCATGCCGCCGAGCCCGAACACCTTGCTGAACGTGCGCAGCATCACCGTGTTCTCGCCGGCATCCACCAGCGCCTGCCCCGCGTCGTAGTCGCCCGCCTCCACGTACTCCGCATAGGCGCTGTCCAGCACCAGCAGGATATCCCCCCGCAGCCCCGCCCGCAGCCGCAGAACCTCCGCCTGCGGCAGCAGCGTGCCGGTCGGATTGTTCGGATGCGCGACAAACACGATCCGCGTCGCCGGCGTCACCGCCGCCAGCATGGCGTCGACATCGGTGGTCAGGTCGCGCTCCGGAACCTTGGTCACCACCGCGCCCGAGAACGTCCCGGCGATGTCGTACATGGTGAACCCATGCGCGCTCATCAGGATTTCGGCCCCCGGCCCGCCATACACATGGCAGATCAGGCTGATCAGCTCGTCCGACCCGGTGCCGCACACGATCCGCGCCGGATCCAGCCCCCACCGCGCCCCCAGCGCGTTCCGCAGCCCGACCGACCCGCCATCGGGATAGCGATGCAACTCGCCCGCCACCTTGGCATAGGCCACCTGGGCTGCCGGCGGCGGCCCGAACGCCCCCTCGTTGGACGACAGCTTGATGATCCGGTTGACCCCCGGCAGCTTCGCCTCGCCGGCCACATAGCCATGGATCTGCATCACCGCCTCACGTGGGCGCGGCGCCGTTGGATTCGAAATGTCGGTCATGCGGAATCTCCCTCCACGGGCACGGCATAGGCGCCCAGCACCACCGGGCGACGGGCAACATCGCCGAGGCGTCCCAGCCGCGGATCGTCCTCGCCCACCAGCCCCTCCACCTCCACCAGCACCACCGTCGCGGCCGGATCGCGCCGCAGGATGGTGTGCAGCGGCGGCAGGTCGGCGGCGGTCAACGCCGCGGTCAGCCGCGCCCGGCTGCTCTCGCCGGTCAGCTCCAATCCAATCAGCGTCCGGTCCCGCGCGCTGGCATCCGGCGCCACGGCCGCCACCACCAGCGCCTGAACCTGCGGCGCACCTTCCGGCCGCGGCGCCCAGAATGGCAGCCGCGCAATCACATGAATCCGTGGCTCGTCGCGATGCAGCAGCGCCGTCCACCACGCCCCGACCTCGCCATCGGCCGGCAGCGGCAGCACCGCGCAGATTGCCGTCCCCGCGCTGATTTCCGCGATCGCCTGCGCCGGCGAGCGATACACCCGCACCGGCGTCAGCGCCCCGAAATGCTCGCGGGCAGCCTGGGTGAACGGGCTGCCCGCATCGGTTTCGCACACTGCAACAACATAGCTGCCCTGCATGCTCGTCGTGGCCGCAAACAACTCCCGCCACCATCGCACCAGCAGCCGCTTCGGCAGCCGCCCGGCATGGCGCGCCAGCAGCCGACGCACGATATCCGCCTCGCGCCCCGGCCGGATCGGCACCCGTCCCTTGCCGCCCTGTGCCGCCACGCGCTCAACCACCGCCGCGCGCTCCATCAGAAGGTCGTGGATGGCATCGTCGATGCGATCCAGCTCCGCGCGCAGCCCGGCCAGAGCCGGCGCCTGGGCGGGCGCGGTGGAGGCCGGCGGAGGAGCATCGGGAGCCGTGCGGGTCATCAGGGAGCCGTCATGAAGTGCGGGCCGCAACTCCTAGCCGAACGCCGCCGCCCTGCAAAGCCGCGCCGGTGCCCGCCCCGCAGCGCATGGGTGCCCACGCCATGGTTGCGCGCCGGCCGCGCGATCCGCATATGCTGCGCCGAAATGGATCAGACCCCTCTCCCGGCCGTCGACCACCAACACCTCGTCCTCGCCGGACCCCTCATGCTCGACTGCCGCACCGAACTCCACGGCGTGCGCATCGCCTACCGCACCTACGGCACGCTCAATGCCACGCGCAGCAACGCCATCCTCATTTGCCACGCCCTCACCGGCGACCAGTACGTCGCCGAACCCCACCCCCTCACTGGCAAGGACGGCTGGTGGGACCAGGTCGTCGGCCCCGGCAAGCCGATCGACACTGACCGCTACTTCGTCATCTGCTCCAACGTCCTCGGCGGCTGCATGGGCTCCACCGGCCCGCGCACGCCGCGTGACGCCAACGGCGACCCCGCCATCCTCTGGGGCACCGATTTCCCCCCCGTCACCATCCGCGACATGGTCCGCGCCCAGAAGATGATGGTCGACCAGCTCGGCATCACCCGCCTCTTCGCGGTCGTCGGCGGCTCCATGGGCGGCATGCAGGTCCTGCAATGGGCCGCCAGCTACCCCGAGGCGGTGTTCGCCGCCGTGCCCATCGCCACCGCCCCCTACCACTCAGCACAGAACATCGCCTTCAACGAGGTCGGCCGCCAATCCATCTTCGCCGACCCCGACTGGCAGCAGGGCCGCTACTGGCAAACCGGCGCGCTCCCCGCCCGCGGCCTCGCCGTCGCCCGCATGGTCGCCCACATCACCTACCTCTCCGAGGAGGCGCTGACCCGCAAGTTCGGCCGCCGCATGCGCAGCACATCGCTCGCGGTGTTCAACGACATGTTCGAGGTCGAATCCTACCTGCGCCACCAGGGCAGCACCTTCGTGCGCCGCTTCGACGCCAACGCCTACCTCACCATCACCCGCGCCTGCGACTGGTTCGACCTCGCCGCCGACTACGAAGGCACCCTCTCGCGCGCCTTCGCCGGCACCCGCACCCGCTTCTGCCTGATCAGCTTCAGCAGCGACTGGCTCTACCCCACCGCCGAAAGCCGCACCGTCGCGCGCGCGCTCAACGGCGCCGGCGGCAATGTCAGCTTCGTCGAGATCGCCTCCGACAAGGGCCACGACGCCTTCCTGCTCGACGAACCTGATTTCCACCGCACCCTGGCCGGCTTCCTCGGCGGCTGCGCCGAGCACGCGGGGCTCGCCGCATGAACGACGCCGCCCGCCTCGCCGAGCCCGTGCGCTACGTCGCCAAGAACATGCGCCTCGACCTGCGGCTGATCGCCGAGATGATCGCCCCCGGCGCGCGCGTGCTCGATATCGGCTGCGGCGACGGCACGCTGATCGACTACCTCTACCGCACCCATGGCTGCGACGCCCGCGGCATCGAGATCGACATGGCCGAGGTCACCCGCGCCGTCGCCCACGGCCTGCCGGTGATGCACGGGGACGCCGACACCGACCTCTCGCAATACCCCGACGGCGCCTTCGACTACGTGGTGCTCAGCCGCACGCTGCAGGCCGTCGAGCGCCCGCGCGAGGTGCTGCGCCAGATGCTGCGCATCGGCCGCCACGCCCTCGTCAGCTTCCCCAATTTCGGCCACTGGGAGCTGCGCTGGAAACTGCTCTGGACCGGGCGCATGCCCAACACCACCGTCTGGGGCAAGCCCTGGTACGAAACCCCGAACATCCACCCCTGCACGATCCAGGATTTCTTCGACCTCGCCACCCAGGAAGGCTACGTCGTCGAGCGCTGGCTGGCGGTGGATGACGACGGGCAGCGCTCGCCCTGGCGTCGCTTCCCGGCGCTGGCCAACATGTTCGGCGAGCAGGCGCTGTTCCAGCTCAGGAAGGCGTAGCCAGCGGCGGCGGCTGGTTCCCTTCGTTCACCGGCAATCCCGACAAAATACCTATGGTATGCCCTGCTGCCCCGGCAGCGCCAATCGATGAAACCGGGCCTCACCCTCCACCGCCCGCAGATGCGCCGCCATCTGCACCCCCGTCACGCACCAGCGCAGCACCCCGCCCAGCATCCTGTCGCCCTGCCGCGCCAGGAACCGCACGCAATACTGCTCCCCCGGCGCCAGCCGCAGCGCCTCCGCCGGCAGCGGCACCTCGTATTCCTCCAGGTGATGCCGCAGCCCGCAGCCCTGGTCGCACCCATCCACCACCAGCCGATGTCGGCTCAGCGCCAGAACCTGCCCGGTGCTGTCCTCCGCCCCGAAATACGCCCGCGCCTCCTGCTCCAGATAGACCTCCTCCACCCGGATCACGTGCGACAGCGTCCGCGTCGCCGGCACATACCGCGTCAGGATCTCCAGAACGCGCCGGCTGGTCCCCTGCAACTCCGAAGGCCAGGTCCGGGTCAGGCGCGAATACACCCGAAGCTGGTGCTGGATGCTCCCCTCCCACGCCACCGGCCCCCACGCCCCGTTGCTCGCCAGCACCTCCGGCCCCGGCGGCTGAAGCCCCCGCGCCGGCCCCGTCGCCAACAGCGCAAGCACCACCACGACACACGCCAGACACCGCCCCCACCCCGCCGCCATGATCCCCTCCATTCCGCGCCGCCAGCAGAGGCAATCAGTGCGGCGCAATCATGACGCCACCAACTCCTCGAACACCTCCTGGTCCGTCACCCCCTCGCACGCAATCGCCACCACCCGGCTGTCCCTCCCCAACCCGAGCGCCTCCCGCGCGCCGCGATCCTCCGCCGCCGCCACAAGCCCCGCCAGTGCTGCGATCCCCGTCTCCCCGATCTCCAGCCCCCCATCCCCCCAGCGCCCCGCCGCCGCCTCCCGCAGCACCCGGATCGCCACCGCGTCGGGAATGGCCAGCGCGGCATCCACGCCGGCCAGCAGCAACGGCCAGCACAGCGCCGACGGCGCCCGCACCACCAGCCCGTCCATCACCGACCCCTCGCCCTCCCCCAGCACCACCGGCGCCCCCACCGCCAGGCTCCGCCGGATCGCATCGGACGCCACCGGCTCCACCGTCACCACCCGCGTCCCCGCCCCGAGATCCTGCCGCAACCGCGTCGCCGTCGCTGCCGCCAGCGACCCGTTCCCCGCCGCCACGAACACGTGGCTGGGCACCTCCTGCTCCGCGAGCTCCGCGGCGAGCACCGAATACCCCGCCAGGATGTCGCGCGCGATCGCATCGGACCCTCGCCATGGCAGGTCGGCGACCAGCATCGTCCGCTCCCCTTCCGCCGCAAGTGCCGCCGCCGCCAGCGAGGCATCGAAATCCCCCGCCACCCGCACCACCTCCGCCCCCAGCGCCCCGATCGCCGCCGCCCGCCCCGCCGAGGTATGCGCCGGCATGAAGATGGTGCACGCCACCCCCAGCATCCGCGCCCCCCAGGCCAGCGCCCGCCCATGGTTGCCCGACGTCGCCGCCACCGCCCGCCACGCGCCACCTCCTTCCCGCAGCAGCGCGCGCTGCAACGCATAGGGCGGTCCAAGCGCCTTGAAGCTCCCCGAATTGGCGCCCAGCACGGCGAACCGCTCGCCCTCGACCTTCACCCCCACCGAAGCGACCCCAAGCCGCCCCGCCAGCCCCGGCATCGCCCGCAACGGTGTCGCCGCATAGCCCGGCCAGGCCGCGATCGCCACCGCCGCCTCGCGCATCGCGCGGGCCGGAAGGGCAGGGTGGTCGGCGATCGCGCCGAGCGTGTTCAGGGTCAGCTTCATGGGGACACAGCCTGCCATTGCCTCTGGCCCCCTGGCCACTGCCGCACTACCGTTCCCCGCAACAAGACCCCGGAGGAACCGATGCCCTTCTCGCCCTCGACCACCCCGCTGGACCCTGGCCTGTTCGCCGACAGCGCGATCAGCGAGGAGACCCGGGCCTTCAACGAACTGCTCGTCAAGCTCCTGACCCCGATGCCCGAATGGTGGGATGTCGGCGCCGAGGCCACCCGCGAGGCCCGCCGCCAGGGCCGCGGCCCCTTCCCGCTCGCCCCGAAATCCCCCCGCGCGCAAACCTGGGAGATCGACGGCCCCGGCGGAAAAATCCCACTGCGCGTCATCGCGCCGGAGAAGCCGACCGGCGTCTATCTCCACATCCACGGCGGCGGCTGGGTGCTGGGCGAGAGCACCCAGCAGGACCCGATGCTGGAGCGCATCGTCGCCAGCACCGGCATGGCCTGCGTCTCCGTCGAATACCGCCTCGCCCCCGAGCACCCCTACCCCGCCGGCCCCGACGATTGCGAGGCGGCGGCCCTTTGGCTGGTGGGCCATGCGCGGGAAAAATTCGGCACCGACAAGCTGACCATCGGCGGCGAATCCGCCGGCGGCCATCTCTCCGCCGTCACCCTGCTGCGGATGCGCGACAAGCATGGCTTCGCCGGCTTCCGCGGCGCCAACCTGGTGTTCGGTGCCTTCGACCTCGCCATGACCCCCAGCCAGCGCGCTTTCGGCAACGAGCGCCTGGTGCTGCGCACGCTGGACATCGAGAAGTTCTGCGAGGCCTTCCTCCCCGGCGTGAACGACCGCCGCGTGCCGGACATCTCGCCGCTCTACGCCGACCTGCGCGGACTCTGCCCCGCCCTGTTCACCATCGGCACCAAGGACGCGCTGATGGACGACTCGCTGTTCATGTGGACCCGCTGGTCCGCCGCCGGCAACCCGGCCGAGCTCGCGGTCTATCCCGGCGGCGCGCACGGCTTCACCAGCTTCCCCCTCGCCCTCTCCCGCGCCGCCAACGCGACAATGGACGCCTTCCTGGCCCGGGCGATCGCGTGATGGGGACGCTGCATCCCGATATGGCCATCCTCACCGAGGCGCAGAAGGGCGCCTATGGCGGGGCCACCATCGCCGAGCAGCGCGAAGCCTGGGGCCGCTACACCGCCTCCATCGCCGAGCCGCCGCCGGACACGCTGGCGGTGCGCGACACGGAGCTGCCGGGAACCCACCACCCCACTGGCCACCGCGTGAAGGTCCGCGTCTATCGCCCCAAGAACGCTGCCGGCGCCGTGCCCTGCGTGATCTACATGCACGGCGGCGGCTTCATGAAGGGCGACCTCGACAGTTCCGACCCGATCGCCTGGGGCTTCGCGGCCCAAACGGGCGCCGTCGTGGTCAGCGTCGACTACCGCCTGACCCCCGAGCACCCCTATCCCGCCGCCTTCCACGACTGCCTCGCCGTGCTGCGCCACCTCGCCGCCGAGCCCGCGGATTTCGGCATCGACCCGGCCCGCATCGGCGTCGCCGGCGACAGTGCGGGCGGCCACCTCGCCGCCTCGCTGTGCCTCGCCGCGCGCGACGGCATCGCCCCCGCGCCGGTCTGCCAGGCGGTGATCTACACCGTGACCGGAACGGACATGACGATGCCCTCCTACACGGACAACGCCACCGGCTACGGCCTGACCACCGCCGCCTGCCGCGACTACTACCGCATCCTGCTCACCCGCCCCGAGGACCAGGCCGACCCCCATGCCCGCCCGGCGATCGTGGAGAACCTCGCGGGCCTGCCACCGGCCTTCGTGCACTCCGCCGAGTTCGACCCGGTGCGCGACGACGGCCGGCTCTACGCCGCGCGCCTCGCCCTGGCGGGCGTCGACGTCACCTATCGCGAGGCGCGCGGCATGATCCACGGCTTCATGCGCGCCCGCTTCAAGGGGGCGGCAGCACGGGCGGAATACGACGCGATTTGCAACTTCCTGCGGGAGCGTCTGTGATGGCGGTGGAATTGCATCCCGACATGGCGATCCCGATCGCTACACGGAGCGATCGATGAACGACTTGCATCCTGACATGGCGATCCTGCGCGAGGCCCAGAAAGGCGCCTATGGTGGTGCCACCGTGGAAGCCCAGCGGGCGGACTGGTCGCGCTACGCCGCCCTCCTCGCCGAGCCCCCGCCGGCGCACATGAAGGTGCAGGACCGCACCCTGCCGGTCCCAACCGGCCCGGTGAAGGTGCGCATCTACGCCCACGCCCGCCCCAGCGGCGCCGCGCTGATCTACATGCACGGCGGCGGCTTCATGAAGGGCGACCTCGACAGCTCCGATTCCATCGCCTGGGGCTTCTGCGACCTCACCGGCGCGACAGTGGTCAGCGTCGACTACCGCCTCACGCCGGAACACCCGCACCCCGCCGCCTTCGACGACTCCCTCGGCGTGCTGCGCCACGTCGCTGACCACCCCGACGACTTCGGCATCGACCCCACCCGCCTCGGCGTGATCGGCGACAGCGCCGGCGGCACGCTCGCCATCTCCCTGGCCCTGGCCGCCCGCGACGGCATCGCACCTTCCCTGCGCTGCCAGGCCGCCATCTACGCCGGCATCCAGACCGACAAGACCCTGCCCAGCTACACCGAAAACGCCACCGGCTTCGGCCTCACCACCGAATCCTCCACCCGCTACCAGAAATGGCTGCTCACCCGGCCGGAAGACTGGACCAACCCCTATGCCCGCCCGGTGCTGGCGGAGAATTTCCGCGGCATGGCGCCGGCGCTGGTGCACACGGCGCAATACGACCCGATCCGCGACGACGGCCGCCTCTACGCCTCGCGCCTGGCGCTCGACGGCGTTGACGTGACCTACCGCGAAGCCCGCGGCATGATCCACGGCTTCATGCGCGCCCGCCACAAGGGCCTCGGCGTGCAGGCCGAATACCAGGCGATCTGCGACTTCCTGCGCAGCCGCCTATGACCTTGCCAACACGAAAGGACGCAAGATGAGCCTGCAACGCCTCGACGTCGCGCCGCGCCTGTCCCAGGCCGTGGTCGCCAACGGCTTCGTCACCACCGCCGGCGTGGTGCCGGACGATGCCACCCAGGACGTGGTCGGCCAGACCCGCCAGGTGCTCGCCAAGATCGAGGACCTGCTGACCCGCGCGGGAACCGACAAGAGCAAGCTGGTCAGCGCCACCATCTACCTGCCCGCCCTGGCAGACTTCGCCGGCATGAACAGCGTGTGGGACGGCTGGGTGCTGCCCGGCCAAGCCCCGGCGCGCGCCTGCGTGATCGCGCAGCTGGTCAATCCGGCCTGGCGGGTCGAGATCCAGGTGGTCGCCGCGCTGTAGCACCCGGCGGCGCATCCTCCGGCCCACGCGGGCACGGGGGATGCGCCGCTGGCGTTCAGGCGGCAGGCTGGGTGCGCGAGAAGCGCAGCGCGAGGCGGCCGCGAATGGTGCTCTTGATGGTCTCGACCTTGTCGAAATGGCCGAGGTCGTCCATCAGGATGCGCTCGATCGCCGTGGGCGTGAACACGTAGGACTGGTCCGCCTTGCGGTTGCTGACACCCATCAGCGGCAGCGCGTTCAGGGCGCGGCGGGCGGCTCCGTCCATCGGCAACCCGGCGCCGTAGATGTTGTCGTCGATGCCCGGGAACTCGATCGTGAAGGTCTTGCGGGTGGCACGCGCGCAGAGGTCGAGGAAGCGGCGGTAGTCGTGGATGTGATGAATGACATTCATCGTGAACACGTGGTCGAACTTCTCCTGCAACACCACGTCGTTGAAGTTGGCGTTGAGGAACACGACGTTGCTGTTCAGGATCGCGCCGATCTCGCGCGCCGCGCGATGCCGTCCCTCATGCAGATCGATGCCAACCAGGCGGCTGCCGCCGAGGCGCTCGGCGGTATAGAGCAACAATCCCAGCGCGCAGCCGATCTCAAGGAAGGACTGGTTGTGGCAGTTCGCCGGCATCACGGTCTTGAAGCTGGCGCGCCCGGCGAGATGGCCGTAGCCCTTGGAATGGGTCTTGATGCCGCCCGGCAGGTCCACTTCCTGGTAATGGCAGTAGGGGTCCTTCAGCAGCGCCTCAACCCGCTTGGGCGACGGCGGCAGCACATAGCGGCCACGCAAGTTGGCGTGGGTCAGCACGCGGTCGGTGGGCAGGAAACTTGGTGTGTCGGTGCCGCAGGAGAACAGCACCTCGAAAGGGATGCCCTTGGCATCGAGCGTGTCGAACAGCTTCTCATAGACGGCGTGGAGGTTCACCCGCTGGATGATCTTGGACCAGCCGCCAGGATTGTAAGGCGTTTCCACGCCGCGCTCGACGACGGTACGGGCCTCGATACGGTGGATCAGGTCGTCGATGCTGGCGATCATCACGATCGCGCGATCGACGATCCCGCTCTCCAGAATACGGTTGAAGATCGGTTCGTCAAGAAAGTCGGGCTCGACACCGATATACGCGGGCTTCACCGAAACGGGGTGAAGCAGATTGTAGTGGATCAGGTCGCCACGCTGGATATCGTTGGCCTGGACATGGCTTCCGAAGCGAACGCGACCGCCCGCAATCCCGAATTTCTCGCGCTGATCGAGGAAGGTGGACTTGCCGACTGAGGTCGGGCCGGTGATTAAGATGGCCAATTTACTACCTGCTACCTATGGGATTATTGGTCGTGCCGATGCGGTATTGCGAGCGGTCCAGCCCATGTATTGGCGCCAGGGCCCATCAGGTCTTGCGCGCCCAAGCTCGAAAAAGGGCGTTTCGATTACCATCGCGACCAACGCGGATCAATGCCATTGTCTGATCCTGGACCGTCGTGGCGACCCCGCGCCTCTACCCAGCCAGAACCAGGTCGCTGCCCTTCTCGGCGATCATGTTGGTGGCCGCATAGGTGTTGCCGCTGACCATCGTGGGCATCACCGAGGCGTCCGCGACCCGCAAGCCCTCGAGGCCGATCACCTTCATCGTCGCGGGATCCACCACGGCCATCGGGTCGGTGCCGAGTTTGCAGCTGCCGACCGGGTGGTAGGTGGTGGAGCCGGTGGCCCGCGCATGCGCCATCCAGTCCGCGTCGGTCACCACATCCTTGCCCGGGAAGTTCTCGTGGTCGACGAAATCGGCCAGCGGTCGGGTCTGAAGCAGCCGCCGCAGATACTTCATCGCGGCGAGCAAGGCGTCACGATCGGACTGGGTGGCGAGGTAGTTGGGCTGGATCTCCGGCTTCTCCAGCGGATCGGCCGAGACCGCCCTGAGATGGCCGATGCTGTCCGGGCGCAGCTGGGAGCAGCCCAGCGTCATGCCCGGCCGCGGGTCGAGGTCCGAAGTGCCGTAGTTGCCGGCGGCGTAGCTGGCCGGGGCGAAATAGAGCTGCATGTCCGGCGTCTCCAGCCCCTCGCGCGTCTTCATGTAGCCGCCGGCGTGGCTGGGGCTCGCGGTCAGCAGGCCCTTGCGGAACAACCCGTAGCGCAGCACCTCGCCAACCAGGCGCAGGCCGCGCGCGCGCTCGTTGAGCGAGCCGGTGCCCTTCACCCGGGCCGAGACGCGGGTGGCATAGTGGTCGCGGAAGTTCTTGCCCACGCCGGGCAGGGCGTGATGCACCGCAACGCCGATATCGCCGAGCCACTCGGGATCGCCGACCCCCGAAATCTGCAACAGCTGCGGCGTGTTGATGCTGCCGCCCGACAGCACGATGTCCTTCCCGGCGCGCAGCACCTGCTCCGGCCCGCCCTTGATCGACACCGCGACGCCGACCGCCCGTCGGCCCTCGAACACGATCCGCCGCGCCATGCAATGCTGGAACAGCGTGACGTTCGCGCGTTTCAGCGCCGGGCGCAGATAGGCGTCGGCCGGGGACCAGCGGCGGCCATTCTTCATCATCTGCTGGTAGAGGAAGGTGCCTTCCTGGTCGCCCGAATTGTAGTCGGGCGTCCGCTTCAGGCCGAGCGCCTCGTTGGCCGCGATATAGGCGTCGGACAGCGGATGCGGGTCGCGCTGGTCCTGGATGTTCAGCGGCCCGTCGCCGCCGCGCACGGCGGGGTCGCCGCCGCCATTGCCGCGCGTCTCGGCGCGCTTGAAATAGGGCAGCACGTCGTCCCACGACCAGCCGCGGCAGCCGAGCTGCGCCCACATGTCGTAGTCCGCCGCCTGGCCGCGCACATAGAGATGCCCGTTGATCGAGCCGGAGCCGCCCAGCACCTTGCCGCGCGGATAGGCGATGCGGCGGTTGTCGATATGCGGCCCTGGGGCGGTCGTGTAGCCCCAGTTCAGCGCGGGGTTGTAGACGGTCTTGTTGAAGCCGGCCGGGATCTTGATGAAGATGTTCCGGTCCGGCCCGCCCGCCTCCAGCACCGCCACCTTGTGCCGCCCGCTGGCGCTGAGCCGATGCGCCAGCACGCAGCCCGCCGCACCCGCGCCCACCACGATGTAGTCGAATTCGCTCATGCGCCGCCCCCGTCCGTGGCGGGCACTCTGGCGTGCCCCGCGCGGCCGGTCAAAGCGCGTCAGGCCGGCCGGTCGCCCGCCAGGGTGATGCGGTGCATCGAGCGCAGCTGCCCGTGGTAGTCGTTGATCGGGTTGTGCAGCGTGCAACGGTTGTCCCACAGCGCGACCGCACCCGGCGTCCAGCGGAACCGGCAGGTGAATTCGGGCCGGATCGCGTGCTGGCAGAGATAATCCAGCAGCGGCGCGCTCTCCTCCACCGTCATGTCCTCGAAGCGCAGCGCGTGGGCGATGTTGACATACAGCGCCTTGCGGCCGGTCTCCGGATGCGTCCGAACGA
Organism: Asaia bogorensis; assembly: GCA_945897825.1. Lineage (GTDB taxonomy): Bacteria > Pseudomonadota > Alphaproteobacteria > Acetobacterales > Acetobacteraceae > CAMDGX01. The sequence continues at coordinate 14,372 of CAMDGX010000046.1, forward strand.
CGGGATGGCTGGCCTCGTACACCTGCTTCGCATCGGCGCGGGCGCTGTCCTTGATGCGGTCCTCGCGCGTGCGCGAAACGTCGGCCTTCGCCGATGACGAAATGAACCGCAGCCCCTCCAGCAGCCGCTTCATACCGTCGGACAGCGTGTCGTAGGCAAGGTACATGTTGGCGAACAGCGTGTCCCCGCCATGCGACGGAACCTCGCGCGCGACCAGCAGCGTGGCCATCGGCGGGCGCTCCAGATAGGTCGTGTCGCTGTGCCAGATGCCGCCGAAATTGACCCGCTCGTGCGGCAGCTTCAGCACCGGGATGATCTCCGGGAAGCCCTCGATGCCCTTGACGAAGGGATACTCGACCGGCGTGCCGATGTGCCGCGCCAGCGCGAGGAAGTCCGCCGGCGGCAGGTCCTGGTCGCGGAAGAACACGACGTTGTTCTCGAGCCAGATGCGACGGACCTCGCCAATCTCCGCCTCGCTGGCGCGGGCAAGGTCGATGCCGGTGATCTCCGCGCCGATCGCGCCCGAAAGCTTGGTGGTGTTCATGTTTCCCCCATCAAGGCCAGGGGCTTTGCCCCTGGACCCCAGCAGGGGGCCGAGCCCCCTGCATCCTCATGAATGGGGGTCTGGGGCCTCAGGCCCCAGCGTGTCCCCGTGGCGCGGCTTCGCGCCGCGATGGCAGAGCCCTGGCCTTACGTCAAAGCCTGAGCCAGATCGTTATACAGATCTTCCACATCCTCAATGCCCGTCGAAAGCCGCAGCAGATCCGGCGGGCAGGGCGAGCCCGCCCCCTCGATCGTCGCGCGGTGCTCGATCAGGCTTTCCACGCCGCCCAGCGAGGTGGCGCGCTTCCACAGCTTCACCTTGGCCGCCGCGTCGATCGCCGCCTGCTCGCCCGCCCGGATGCGGATCGAGAGCATCCCGCCGAAGCCGCCCTGCATCTGGCGCTTGGCGAGTTCGTGGCCGGGGTGGGAGGGCAGTCCGGGATACAGCACCTGGTGGATCGCGGCATGGTTGGACAGCCGCTGCGCAAGGTCCATCGCCGAGGCGCAGGCGGCGCGCACGCGCAGGTCCAGCGTGCGCATCCCGCGGATCAGCAGGTAGGCCTCGAACGGCCCGAGGATCTGCCCCAGCGTGGAGCGCACCCGCCGGATGCGCGCCCAGATATCGTCGTCCCGCGCGGTCGCCAGCGCGCCGGCGATCACGTCGGAATGCCCGTTCAGGTATTTCGTCGCCGAATGCATCACGATATCCGCCCCGAAATCGAGCGGGCGCGTCAGGATCGGCGTCGCTCCGGTGGAATCGACGGCGACGCGCGCCCCGGCCGCATGGGCGATGTCCGAGACCGCGCGGATGTCGGTGATCGACCACAGCGGGTTCGACGGCGTCTCAAGCCACACCAGCTGCGTCTCGCCCGGGCGGATCGCGGCGCGCACCGCCTCGAGGTCCGAGGTGTCGACGATATCGACCTTGAGGCCCCAGCCGGCCGCATCGTTCAGCAGCCAGTAGCGCAGCGCCCAGTACATCACCGAGGAGGCGACGATGTGGTCCCCTGGCTTCAGCGCCAGGAACACCGCGGTGGCCGCCGACATGCCCGAGCCCAGCACCATGGCGGCCGCGGCATTCTCCAGCCGCGCGATGATCGCCTCGGCCTCGCGGATCGTGCCGTTGTCGGGCCGGCCATAGATGTTGCCGCTGCGGTACTGGTTGTCGGGATCGCGGATATAGGTGGTGGCGACATGGATCGGCGGCACCACGGCGCGGCTCGGCTCATCGATGTGGCCGAGCGCCTGCGCCAGCAGCGTGCGGGGGGACCAGTTCGGGGGAGTCTCGGGCATGGGTCTGGCTCGCCTGTGGGGAGAGGCACATGGCAGGCCCGGCCCGGGCCGTCCAGCCCGTTTTGCCCAATCGGCGCAGGCGGGTGGGGCAGGGGACGCGTTGACGCGTCCCCTGCGCGGCGCGCTACTCGATCCCTAACACGGGCAGCGTCTGGAACTCCAGCATGTAGCCGTTCGGGTCCTTGGCCATGAATCCCTTGACGCCATACGCCTCGCTGAACCGCACCGGCCCCTCCGGCGTCACCCCGTTCGCCACCAGCTGCGCATGCCACCCTTCCGGATCCGGCGTCACGAAGCTGACGATCACCCCCTTCGGCTCCACATGCCGCCCCGGCCGAACCTGGCACACGCCCAGGTAGCTCGCCGGCCCCTGCTGGAAGATGCGGCACCCGCCGCCATTCTCGCCCTTCTGCTCGGCCTTCAGCTCCAACCCCAGCACCTCGCCATAGAAACGCGCCGTCCCGGCGAGATCCGGCGTGTAGATCCACGTGATCGACCGGGCGACCGGCGGATGGGCCATGCGTGTTTCTCCCTCGGGACAGAGTCAGGAACGCATCGTAGCAGGTTGGCGACCGGGCGGAAGCGGATGCGCCATGCCGTTGATATGGCTGCCCGCCCGGCCAGCCCGTTGAATTCCCTTTGCCTTCGCCTAATTCCGTCTACTCTGCCCGGATCATGCCCATGGACCATCCAGTGAACCCTCCGGCCGGCGCCCGTCCCCTGCTCGGCGCCCGCGGCCCCCTCCCCTCCACGCTCGACGCGCGCTCGGCCGCCGTGCTGCGCGAAATCGTCGAGCAGTATGTCGAAACCGGCGAGCCCGTCGGCAGCCGCACCCTCTCGCGCCGCCTGCCGATGAACCTCTCGCCGGCCACCATCCGCAACGTGATGGCCGACCTCACCGATGCCGGCCTGCTCTTCGCGCCGCACACCTCCGCCGGCCGCCTGCCGACCGATTTCGGCCTGCGCCTGTTCGTCGACGGCCTGCTCCAGTTCGGCGAACTCTCCGACGACGACCGCGACGCCATCGGCGCCTCGCTGGCCGCCTCCGGCCGCTCCCTGGAGGATACGCTGGCCGAGGCCTCCACCATGCTCTCCGGCCTCTCGGCGGCCGCGGGCCTGGTCCTCGCCCCCAAGGGCGAAGGCCCGCTGCGCCACATCGAGTTCGTCCCGCTCGGCTCCGGCCGCGCGCTGGTCGTCCTCGTCGCCGGCGACGGCCATGTCGAGAACCGCGTCATCGAGATCCCCCCCGGCGTCCCCCCCAGCGCCCTGCAGCAGGCTGGCAACTACCTCAACGCCCGCCTCTCCGGTCGCCCGCTCGCCGAGCTGCGCCGCGTCGTCGGCGAGGAAATCGCCGCCAACCAGACCCAGCTCGACGAACTCTCCGCCCAGGTCGTCGAAGCCGGCCTCGCCACCTGGACCGGCGAGGGCCGCGCCGCCAGCCTCATCCTGCGCGGCCAGGCCCGCCTCCTCCAGGACGTCACCCAGATCGAGCGCCTCTCGGCCATCCAGGTCCTGTTCGACCGCCTGGAAGCCCAGGAAACCATGCTCCGCCTGCTCGACCTCGCCGAGCGCAGCGACGGCGTGCGCATCTTCATCGGCGCCGAAAGCGGCCTGTTCGGCACCACCGGCGTCTCCATGGTCGTCGCCCCCGCCCGCAACGCCGCCAACCGCATCGTCGGCGCCATCGGCGTGATCGGTCCCACCCGCATCAACTACGGCCGCATCATCCCCGTGGTGGACTACACCGCCCGCGTCATCGGCCGATTGCTCGGCTGACCGCCGCCGCCCGCCTCCCCGGCCGCGTTTACCCTTGCGAAACCCCTCGCCGCGACACTGCGGCGATGGACCAACCGCTTCCCCCCTCCGCGCCCCTCCCCGCGCGGCCCCTGCGCCTGCTGGTGGTCGACGACGAAACGGTCCAGCGCCTGCTGGTCACCCGCGCCGCCGCCTCGCTGGGCCTCGCTGCGGACTCCGCCGCCACGCTGGAGGAAGCCGAGGCCCGCCTGCAGGCCGACATCTTCGATGTCGTGGTCCTCGACCTCAGCCTGCGCGAGAACGACGGCATCGAGCTGCTGCGCACCATCGCCCGCGGCGGCATGGACCCGGTGCTGGTCTTCGTCTCCGGCTTCGACCAGCGCGTGCGCGAGGCCGCCGCCCGCCTCGCCCACGCCCTCGGCCTGCGCGTCGCCGGCACCCTGGGCAAGCCGATCCCGCTCGGCGAACTCCTTGCCCTGCTGCGCGCCATCCCCCCCCGCCGCGTCCGCCCGTCCCAGCCCCCCCGCGCGCCGATAGACCCCGCCGACCTCAAGGCCGCCATCCCCGGCAGCGAGATCACCTGCCGCTACCAGCCGAAGGTCTCTCTCGCCACCCGCCGCATCGTCGGCGTCGAGGCCCTCGTCCGCTGGCAAAGCCCGCGCCACGGCGCCGTCCCGCCCGACGTGTTCATCCCGCTCGCCGAACGCGCCGGCCTCATCGACGAGCTGACCGAGCGCGTGCTCAGCATCGCCCTCGCCCCCCTCCCGGCCTGGCGCGTCACCGCCCCGGGCCTCACCCTGGCCGTCAACCTCTCCCCCCTCAGCCTCACCGATCTCGGCCTGCCCGAACGCGTCAGCGCCGCCCTCGCCCTCGCCCGCGTCCCCGCCGAGGCCCTGGTGCTGGAGGTCACGGAAGGCGCGGTCATGGAGGATTTCATCCTCGCCGCCGACATCCTCACCCGCCTGCGCATCCGCGGCGTGAAGCTCTCGATCGACGATTTCGGCACCGGCCACTCATCGCTGCTCTCCCTGCTCCGCCTGCCCTTCGCCGAGCTCAAGATCGATCAGGCCTTCATCCGCCCGCTCGACCACGACCCGGAGGCCGAGAAGATGGTCGCCGCCGTCATCTCCCTCGCCCGCGCCCTCGACCTCGACATCGTCGCCGAGGGGATCGAGACCGAGGCCGTCGCCGCCCGCATGCTCGCCCTCGGCTGCCCCACCGGCCAGGGCTACCTGTTCGACCGCCCGCTCGACGGCGCCGCGCTGAGCGCACGCTTGGCCGAAGTGACGCCGTGACCGTGCCGCGGCGCACCCGGCCGCCGCTCGGCCTGCGTCACCTGCTGGGCGCAACCCCCGGCTGGATCTGGCCGGCGGTCGCAGTTGCCCTGCTCTGGGCGGGGATCGGGCTGCATCTCGCCAACGAGCGGCGCCAGGCGCTACACGGCGCCCGACAGCATGCCGCCAACCTCGCCCGTACGCTCCGCGAATCGGCCCTGCGCTCCATCCACGAGATCGACCGCGGGTTGCTCTTCGCGCGCATTCTTTACGCCCGCGAGGGCGCGGCCCTGGATCTGCGCCCCTGGTTCATGGAACCAGCGCCTGGGCGACGACTTGCGCCGCAAATCACCATCATCGACCGCAGCGGCCAGCTGATCCTCCGCGACATGCGCCCGGTCTCCGATCGCATCGACGTGTCCGACTGGCCGCATTTCCGCCATTTCGTTAACCTGCCGTCTGGAGTGTCTACGGCCAACCAGCTCTTTGTCGGCACTCCCGTGCCGATCGGGCGCCCGCCCCAGTGGACCATCCAGTTCGCGCGCGCGCTCATCGCCCCCGACGGGGGTTTCACCGGTGTTGCGGCAATGTCGATACCGACCGGGCATCTCGCAGAGTCATTCCGTACAGCTAATTTAGAATTTAACGAAACTATCTCGTTGGTCGGCATGGATCGCGTCATCCGTGCCAGGATCGGCCCGGCCGTCACGTCGGTCGGCAGCGTCTCCATGTCACCGGCCCTGGCTGCCGCCGAGAGCACGCCCGAGGGCACCCTCGAATGGACCGACGCCGATGGCACGGCGCGCATCGAAAGTTACGCCCGCCTGCCCGGGTACCCCATTGTCATTACGGTCCGCCTTGCCCGCGACGACATGCTGCTCTCCTATCACTACGTCCAACGGGTGCTGATCGGCGCCGGCCTCGTGCTCAATCTCCTGCTTCTCACTGGCGGGCTGGCGATGCGCCGCGGCGACGTCGAGTTGGCCGCGGCCCGCGCCACCATCCAGATCGCAGTCGAGAACATCGGCCAGGGCCTGATCATGGTCGATGCCAGCGGCAACATCGCCGTGCTTAACCGCCGCGCCACCGAACTGCTCGACATACCAGCCCAGTTCGGCCCCGGGAGCCGCTTCGCCGACCTCGTCGCCTGGCAGCGCCGCGCCGGCGAGTTCGGCACCGGGACCGACGAAGCCCTGCGCCAGCAGATCTACCGCGCCCGCCGCCCCGACCGCACCCTGCCCGAGGTCTACAAGCGCCAGCGCCCCAACGGCACCTGGCTCGAGATCCGCACCATCCAGCTGCCCGACGGCGCCTCGGTCCGCACCTTCCGCGACATCACCGACTGGGAGGAGGCCCAGGCCGCCCTCGTCGCCGCGCGCGACGCCGCCGAAGCCGCGGTGCGCGCCCGCGCCCAGTTCCTCGCCGTCATGAGCCACGAGATCCGCACCCCGCTGAACGGCATCCTCGGCATCGCCGAGTTGCTCCAGGATTCCGCCCACGACCCCGAACAGGCCCGCTTCGTCGCCGTCATCCGCCAGTCCGGCCAGCACCTGCTCGACCTGCTGAACGACATCCTCGACTTCTCCAAGATCGACCAGCACGCCATCGAGCTGGAATCCCTGCCCTTCGACCCCGCCCAGGTGCTGCACGACGCCATGGCCCTGGTCGAACCCCGCGCCGCCGAGCAGGGCCTCGCGCTCGAATGCGCCATCGCCCCCGGCCTGCCGCCCCGCGTCATGGGCGACGCCCACCGCCTGCGCCAGGTCCTGCTCAACCTCCTCGGCAACGCGGTGAAGTTCACCCGCCAGGGCGGCGTCACCGTCCGGCTCGATGCCGCCGACGAAGGCGACGCCTGGCGCCTGCGCTTCGCCGTGCGCGACACCGGCATCGGCATGTCCGCCGAGGTGCTGCCCCGCCTGTTCCAGGAATTCACCCAGATGGACGGCACCATCACCCGCCGCTTCGGCGGCAGCGGCCTGGGCCTGGCCATCTCCCGCCGCCTGGTGGAGGCCATGGGCGGCGCGATCGATGCCGAGAGCGCCCCCGGCCAGGGCAGCGAGTTCCGCTTCACCATCCGCGCCCCCGCCGCCCCCGCAACCCTCGCCGAGGAGGAAGGCTCCGCCACCGCCGAGGCCCTCCTCGCCGCCCGCCACCCCCGCGTCCTGCTCGCCGAGGACAACCGCGTGAACCGCCTCGTCGCCACCCGCATGGCCGAGAAGCTCGGCTGCCGCGTCGATGCGGTCGCCGACGGCGCCGCCGCCCTGGCCGCCGTCGCCCAGGGGAGCGACGACGGCGGCTACGACCTCGTGCTGATGGACGTGATGATGCCGGAGATGGATGGCCTGGCCGCCACCCGCGCCATCCGCGCCCTTCCCGGCCCCATCGCCGGCGTGAAAGTGATCGGCCTGTCCGCCAACGCCTTCCGCAGCGACGAAACGGCCGCGCTCGAAGCCGGCATGGACGGCTTCGTCACCAAGCCCGTCACCCTGGCCCAGCTCGCCCACGCCATGGCCCGCGCCCTTGCCGAGCCGGACGCCGCCTCGCCCGCGCCCCCGCCGCCCCGCGCCATGGTCGCCCTGGCCGAAACCCTCGGCGCCGAAACCGCCGCCCTCATCGCCGCCGCCTTCGCGGAGGAAGCCCCCGCCCAGATCGCCCGGCTGCGCGAACTGACCTCCACCGGCGACACCGCCGGCCTCGCCCGCGAGGCCCACGCCATGGCCGGCAGCGCCGGCACCGTCGGGCTCGACGCCCTGGCCGCCGCCCTGCGCAGCATGGAACGCACCCTGCGCCAGGGCGCCCCCGCCGACCCCGCCGCCATCGAAACCATCGCCGCCCTGACCGAGGCGGGGCTGGAAAGCCTCGCCCCGCACCCCGCGCCAACCTCCACCCCGCGGCCCGACCCTGCGCTCGCCGCATAGTCCCGCGGCGCCCCGCGCAGCCCTCGCCCCACCCGCCCGCCTTGTGTCGCCCCCATCGGACGACTAACTGGAAGGATCATGAGCACCGAACCGAATGCCCCCGCCGCCCCCACCACGGGCGAGCCCTCCGCCGATGTCGCCGACACCGCCGCCCCGCAGACGCCGGAGCAGCTGATGCACGCCGCCAGCCAGCGCATCGCAGCCCTGGAGGCCGAGGCCGCGGAGATGAAGGACCGCTGGATGCGCGCCGAGGCCGAAATGGCCAATGTCCGCGCCCGCGCCAAGCGCGACGTCGACGAAACCCGCCAGTTCGCCGTCCAGAAATTCGCCCGCGACGTCGCCGAAGCCGCCGAGAACCTCCGCCGCGGCCTGCATTCCATGCCGTCCGCCGAAGGCCAGCCCGAAATCGTCGCCAAGCTGCGCGACGGCTTCGAGGGCATCGAGCGCAGCTTCATCGGCCTGCTCGAGCGCAACGGCATCCAGGGCACCGACCCCACCGGCGCCACCTTCGACCCCAACCTCCACCAGGCCATGGCCGAGCAGGAAACCGCCGACCACCCCCCAGGCACCGTCATCCAGGCCTGGAGCCTCGCCTGGACCCTGAACGGACGCCTCCTCCGCCCCGCCATGGTCGTCGTCGCCAAGCCCCCCGCCCCGGAACAAGGCGGCCCCAAGCTCAACACCACTGCCTAAAAAATAATCACTTCCCCGCTCCCGGCCCCTTGCCCAGAGGCCATCCGCTGAATACATCCGACTCGTCACAACGGGGGTTCCTCCGGTGCTTCGGGCCGAAGGAACCCGCTAACAGGAGACACACATGAGCAAGGTCATCGGCATCGACCTCGGCACCACCAATTCCTGCGTCGCGATCATGGAGGGTCCCGCCGGCAAGGGCGAGATCCGCGTCATCGAGAACAGCGAGGGCGCGCGCACCACGCCGTCCATCGTCGCCTTCTCCGACAGCGGCGAGCGCCTCGTCGGCCAGAGCGCCAAGCGCCAGGCCGTCACCAACCCGACCAACACCCTCTACGCGGTCAAGCGCCTCATCGGCCGCCGCTACGACGACCCGCTGGTGGCCAAGGACAAGGGCATGGTCCCCTACGGCATCACCCGCGGCGACAATGGCGACGCCTGGGTCGAGGCGCGCGGCGAGAAGTATTCCCCCAGCCAGGTCAGCGCCTTCATCCTCGGCAAGATGAAGGAAACCGCCGAGGCCTATCTCGGCGAGCCCGTCACCCAGGCCGTCATCACCGTCCCCGCCTACTTCAACGACAGCCAGCGCCAGGCCACGAAAGACGCCGGCCGCATCGCCGGCCTCGAGGTTCTGCGCATCATCAACGAGCCCACGGCGGCCGCCCTCGCCTACGGCCTGGACAAGAAGAAGTCCGGCACCATCGCGGTCTACGACCTCGGCGGCGGCACCTTCGACGTCTCCGTGCTCGAGATCGGCGACGGCGTCTTCGAGGTGAAGTCCACCAACGGCGACACCTTCCTCGGCGGCGAGGACTTCGACCTGCGCATCATCGACTACCTGGCGGAGGAGTTCCGCAAGGAGCAGGGCATTGACCTCCGCAAGGACCGCCTCGCCCTCCAGCGCCTCAAGGAAGCCGCCGAGAAGGCCAAGATCGAGCTGTCCTCCTCCAAGGAAACCGAGCTCAACCTGCCCTTCATCACCGCCGACGCCTCCGGCCCCAAGCACCTGGTCATGAAGCTCACCCGCGCCAAGCTGGAGAGCCTCGTCGACGACCTCGTCGCCCGCACCATGGAGCCCTGTCGCGCCGCCCTGAAGGATGCCGGCGTCACCGCCGGTGAGATCGACGAGGTCATCCTCGTCGGCGGCATGACCCGCATGCCCAAGGTCATCGAGGCGGTGAAGCAGTTCTTCGGCAAGGACCCCGCCCGCAACGTCAACCCCGACGAGGTCGTCGCCATCGGCGCCGCCGTCCAGGGCGCCGTCCTCAAGGGCGACGTCAAGGACGTCCTGCTGCTCGACGTCACCCCCCTCTCCCTCGGCATCGAGACCCTCGGCGGCGTCTTCACCCGCCTGATCGACCGCAACACCACCATCCCCACCAAGAAGAGCCAGGTGTTCTCCACGGCGGATGACGGCCAGACGGCGGTCACCATCAAGGTCTTCCAGGGCGAGCGCGAGATGGCTGCCGACAACAAGCAGCTCGGAAACTTCGACCTCCAGGGCATCCCCCCGGCCCCCCGCGGCGTGCCCCAGATCGAAGTCACCTTCGACATCGACGCCAACGGCATCGTCTCCGTCCAGGCCAAGGACAAGGCCACCGGCAAGGAACAGCAGATCCGCATCACCGCGGGCGGCGGCCTGTCGGAAGCCGACATCCAGCGCATGGTCCAGGAAGCCGAGGCCAACGCCGAAGCCGACAAGAAGCGCCGCGAACTGGTCGAGGCCCGCAACCAGGCCGAAGCCATGGTCCACCAGGTCGAAAAGAACCTGAAGGAGAACGAGGCCCAGATCTCCGCCCAGGACAAGGGCGAGGCCGAAGCCGCGATCGCCGCCACCAAGTCCGCCCTGGAAGGCCAGGACATCGAAGCCGTCAAGTCCGCCAGCGAGCGCCTCACCCAGGTCGCCATGCGCATCGGCGAGGCGATGTACAAGGCCCAGCAGGCCGGCGAACAAGCCCCGCCCACCGACGGCCCCACCGCCGGCGGCGCGCCGGGCGGCGACAAGGTTGTCGATGCCGAATACGAGGAAGTCGACGACAAGAAGAAGAACAAGTCCGCCTGACGACAAGACAGGGAAAGGGAAGAAGGCAAGCGCGTTCTTTTTTGAAAAAAAGAACCAAAAAACTTTCATCCATTGGAAGCCCGGCGGTAACCGCCGGGCAAATGGATAAAAGTCTTTTTGCTTCTTTTTCTTCAGAAAAAGAAGGCCTTCCTTTCTTCCTTCTTCCCCACCACACCTGCCGGGCGTCCGTGCTTCCTCGAAGGCGGGCGCCCGTTGTCGAGAGGGGGCCGAAGCCGCTAATGCGTGGCCGGGGCCCTGATCTTCAGCGCCGAAGCGAGGGCTGAACATGGCCAAGGCCGACTACTACAGCACACTGGGCACCGCCCGCGACGCCAGCGCCGACGACCTCAAGAAGGCGTACCGCAAGCTCGCCATGCAGTACCACCCGGACCGCAATCCGGGCGATGCCAAGGCGGAAGCCAAGTTCAAGGAAATCAGCGAAGCCTACGACGTCCTCAAGGACGAGCAGAAGCGCGCCGCCTACGACCGCTTCGGCCACGCCGCCTTCGAGAATGGCGGCGGCGGCCAGGCCGGCGGCTTCGACTTCGGCGGCGCCGGCCTCGGCGACATCTTCGACCAGATGTTCGGCCAGTTCGCCGGCGGCCGGAACCGCGGCCCGCGCGGCGGCAACGACATCCGCGCCGCCGTCGAGATCGACCTCGCCGAAGCCTTCGCCGGCACCAAGGTCCAGCTCCGCGTGCCCACCCGCGTCTCCTGCGAGGCCTGCGCCGGCACCGGCTCCGAAACCAAGGACCGTGCCGCCGTCGAAACCTGCCCCACCTGCGGCGGCGCCGGCAAGGTGCGCATGCAGCAAGGCTTCTTCCTCGTCGAACGCACCTGCGTCACCTGCTCCGGCCGCGGCCAGACCATCAAGAACCCCTGCCGCATCTGCCAGGGTGCCGGCACCGTCCAGCGCGAACGCACCCTCTCCGTCCAGATCCCGGCGGGCGTGGAAGACGGCACCCGCATCCGCCTCACCGGCGAAGGCGAGGCCGGCGGCCCCGGCGCCCCCCCCGGCGACCTCTACGTCCATGTCGGCATCCGCCCGCACGACATCTTCCAGCGTGACGGCGCCAACATCTTCTGCCGCGTGCCCCTGCGCATGACCCAGGCGGCCCTGGGCGGCGAAGTCGAGGTCCCGGCGATCGACGGCTCCAAGGCCCGCGTGAAAATCCCCGCCGGCACCCAAACCGGGGAGCAATTCCGCCTGCGCGGCAAAGGCTTCTCCGTCCTGCGCAGCGCCGCCCGCGGCGACATGTACATCCAGGTCGCCGTCGAGACCCCCCAGGCGCTGACCAAGCGCCAGCGCGAACTGCTCGAGGAATTCGAGGCCGAAGCCAAGGGCAGCACCAAGGGCTCCCCGGAATCCGAAGGATTCTTCGCGAAGGTGAAGGAATTCTTCGAGGGTGGAAGGTCCTAAGAAAGGACAGAAAGCGGTTCTTTTTTGAAAAAAAGAACCAAAAAACTTTTATCCATTTGCTCGGTATTCAAGCGATCGAATCCGATGCAAATGGATGAAAAGTCTTTTTGCTTCTTTTTCTTCAGAAAAAGAAGGCTCTTCCTACCCCTTGCCTTTCTGGCCTCCCCCGCGCTCCGATAGGAATATTTTTCAGAATCCCCTTGCATCGCCGCTTGTGGTCATTTATGTTAACCACAAATGTCAACCATCGCAGAGCACCTCACCCGCCTGGTCACGATCCTGCGCGCCGCCATCGGCCTGCAGGTCGCCCGGCAGCTTCGCCCGCCCCAGCCAGTATGGCTGGGGGCGAAGCTGTACGTGCCGCTCCTGCCCGCGCAGAAACGCCCCCCGCTCCCCATCGTCGTCTGGTCCCTGCTGTACGCCCGGCTGGACCGCCTGGCCGCGCGCTTCCAGTCCCTGTTCGATAAGTGGCGCGCCGGCCGCGTGCCCAGGCCGCGCCCAAGGAAGCATGCGCCGCGCCGCACGATTCCCGGACTCCGCCTGCCGCGCGGCTTCGCCTGGGCGCGCCACCGCCTCCCGGAGGCGGCACCGCCCGCCGGCATGCTGCAATCCCTCCTGCTGAACGAGGCCGACACCCGTCGCTTCGTGGAGGAAGCGCCCCAGGCCGGCCGCTATCTGCGCCCGCTCTGCCAGGCGCTCGGCATCGCCCAGCCGGATTGGCTCAGGCTGCCTCCACGTCCCCGAAAACCGCGCGCGCCAAGGCCGCGCCCCGAGCGCCCCTGGCGCCTGACCGACCCCCGCCTGGGCCTCCAGCCCTACGTCATCGCCGCCGCGCGGGCGGTCAGAAAACAGGGCAGGGGCTGAAAATGCCCACCTGCGCCTTATTTGTTCCGATAAAGCAATAAAATCACTGCCTTGCGCCCATCCCCAGCCCGCCTCAGGATCGGCCCACGGAGGATGCGCGCATGACAACCAGGATCGGAATCGCCGGCATTGCCGGCCGCATGGGCCGCCTGCTCGCGGAGGAAACCCGCGCCGCCGGCGCCACGCTGTCCGGCGGCATCGACTCCCCCAGCGCCACCCTGCCCAACGAAGCCGGCGCCTTCCAGGGCATCGCCGCCCTGGCCGCCGCGTCCGACGTCGTCGTCGAGTTCACCCACGCCAGCGCCGCCGCCGCCCACGCCGCCGCGATGGCCGCCACCGGCCGCGCCTGGCTCGTCGGCACCACCGGCCTCTCCGCCGCCGACGAAGCCGCCCTGGCCGAGGCGGCGAAGTCGATCCCGGTGATGTACGCCCCGAACTATTCCCCCGGCGTCGTCCTGGCCATGGTCCTCGCCGAACGCATGGCCGCCGCCCTGCCTGCCGACACCTACGACGCCGAGATCGTCGAGATGCACCACCGCCAGAAGGTCGACGCCCCCTCCGGCACCGCCGTCGGCATGGGCCGCGCCGTCGCCGCCGGCCGTGGCGTGAAGCTGGAGGATGTCACGGAATCCGGCCGCGACGGCCACACCGGCGCGCGCAAGACCGGCGCCATCGGCTTCGCCGCCCTTCGCGGCGGCCAGATCGTCGGCGAGCATTCCCTGCTGTTCACATCGGCGACCGAGCAGATCACGCTCTCCCACCGCGCCTTCGACCGCCGTGCCTTCGCCACCGGCGCCATCCGCGCCGCCATCTGGGTCAGCACCCGCCCCCCCGGCCTCTACGACATGCGCGACGTGCTCGGCATGCGTTAACGCACCACGCGATTGTGTGACCGGCGGGCCACACACGCAGACTTGACCCCCCCGACCCTTTCCGCCACACAGCGACGCCCCGGATTCCCTCGGGGCCCGGCCTCGCGCCGGACACGCCATGCATTCCGGGAACCACGATGCGCGACAAGGGCGAATTCCTCTTCACCTCCGAGTCCGTCTCGGAAGGCCACCCCGACAAGGTCGCGGACCGCATCAGCGATACGGTGCTCGATGCCTACCTTGCCGCCGACCCGTATGCCCGCGTGGCCTGCGAAACCCTGGTCACCACCAACCGCGTGGTGCTCGCCGGCGAAACCCGCGGCCCGGACAGCGTCACCCCGGAACTGCTCGCCCACCTGACCCGCATGGCGATCAAGGACATCGGCTACGACCAGGAAGGCTTCTCCTGGAAGAACGCCGACATCGCCGTCCACCTGCACGCCCAGTCCGCCGACATCGCCGTCGGCGTCGATGCCAGCGGCAACAAGGACGAGGGCGCGGGCGACCAGGGCATCATGTTCGGCTATGCCTGCCGCGAGACCCCCACGCTGATGCCGGCCCCGCTCTACTATTCGCACGAGCTGCTGCGCACCATCCGTGACCGCCGCAACAACGGCGACGCCTCGGTCGCCGGCCTGCTGCCCGACGCGAAAAGCCAGGTCACCCTGCGCTACATCGACGGCAAGCCCGTCGCCGCCACCTCGGTCGTGATCTCCACGCAGCACGAGGAAGGCATGGACCAGGCCGCGCTGAAGGCGAAGCTGCTGCCGCTGATCGAAGGCGTGCTGCCGAAGGGCTGGATGCCGTCGGAGAAGGAAATCTACATCAACCCGACCGGCAAGTTCGTCATCGGCGGGCCCGACGGCGATTGCGGCCTGACCGGGCGCAAGATCATTGTCGACACCTACGGCGGCGCCTCCCCGCACGGCGGCGGCGCGTTCAGCGGCAAGGACCCCACCAAGGTCGACCGCTCGGCCGCCTATGTCTGCCGCTACCTCGCGAAGAACGTCGTCGCCGCCGGCCTGGCCGATCGCTGCACCCTGCAGCTCAGCTACGCCATCGGCGTGTCGCACCCGCTGTCGCTCTATGTCGAACTCCATGGCAACCCCTACGAGGTCGACGAGGCGAAGCTGGAGAAGACCCTGCGCGAGCTGGTCGACCTCCGCCCGCGCGGCATCCGCGAGCACCTGCACATGAACCGCCCGATCTACGCGGTGACCAGCGCCTACGGCCATTTCGGCCGCGAGCCGGACCTGGAGAAGGGCACCTTCACCTGGGAGAAGACCGACCTGGTCCCGTCCCTGAAGTCCGCCTTCGGCCGCTAAGCTGAGTAGCCTGCCCACCGTCAAGCCCCCGCCCGACCGCCTCTACGGTCGCCAGCGGGGGCAGACGCTTCGGCCGCGCCAGAAGCTGCTGCTGGCCGAAACCCTGCCCCGAATCCGCTTCGACTCCGCCCAGGATCCCCGCGCCGCCTTCGGGCCACGGCCAGAAGAGCTGTGGCTCGAAGTCGGCTTCGGCGGTGGCGAGCATGCGCTGGCCCAGGCCGTCGCGAACCCGCACGTGGGGCTGATCGCCTGCGAGGTGTTCGAGAACGGCATCTGTTCCCTGCTCTCCCGCCTCGTTCCCGAAGGCGGCGAGGCCACCGCCCCGCTGCCGGGCAATTTGCGCCTGTGGGACGACGATGCCCGCGCCCTGCTGCGCGCCCTGCCGGATGCCTGCCTCGACCGGCTGTTCCTGCTGTTCCCCGACCCCTGGCCCAAGGCGCGGCACGCCAAGCGCCGCTTCGTGCACCCCGAGATGCTCAAGCTCGTCGCCCGCGTGCTCAAGCCCGGCGGAGATTGGCGCATCGCCAGCGACGACCCGACCTACCAGGCCTGGACCGCCGAGGTGCTCGCGGCGCAATCCCTCTTCGACGTCCCGTCCCCGGCGACCACCCGCCCCGAGGGCTGGCCGCCGACGCGCTACGAGGCCAAGGCGCTCGCCGCCGGCCGGCCGCCGCTGTACTGGACCGCCTACCGGCGCCAGGTCACCGCCGACGAGACCGCGTAGTTCCACACCAGGCTCATCGCCGCCCCCGCGAAGCCGGCGAAATACCAGCTCCAATGCGCGGGCCCGAACAGCACCGATGCTATGTTGATGTTGAGCACCGCGCCAACCGCGGAGATCGCCGCGAAGGTCAGCAACCCGACCGCGAAGCGCGCGCCCTTCAGCCGGCGGTCGCGGAAGGTGAAGATGTTGTTGAGCAGGAAGTTGCCCAGGATCGCCACGGCCGTGGCGACCGTCTGCGCGGTCGGGAAATCCAGCTCGAAGGTCGACAGGCACAGCCGCAGCACCAGCAGGTGGGCCGCGATGCCGACCGCGCCGACGCCGGCGAACATCACGAAGCGCACCGGCAGGATATGGCCGATCATCTTGTCGACGATCAGCAGCACGTAGTCGCGCAGCACCCCGGCATCGAGCTTGCTCTCGCCGTGCTGGCGGGTGCGGAACTCGTAGGGTAGCTCCACGACCCGCGGCGGATCGGGCAGGGAGGCGACGATGTCGAGCAGGATCTTGAACCCCATCGCCGACAGCCGCCTTGCCGCACGGTCGAACACGGTGCGGGGCAGCATGAAGAACCCGCTCATCGGATCGCCGATCGGCACCCGCAGCACCGGGCGGGCAAGCAGGGTGGCGAAGTTGCTCATGCCGATGCGCGAGGCGGAGAAGTCGCCCATGCCGCCGCCCTCGACATGGCGGCTGCCGACCACGATGTCCGCGCGGCCTTCGCGCAGCACCGCCAGCATCTGCGGCAGCAGCGTCTCGTCGTGCTGCAGGTCGCCGTCGATGGCGGCGATGTTTGTGGCCAGGCTTGCCTGCGCGCCCTCGATGAAGGCCGAGGAGAGCCCGCGGCGGCCGATGCGGTGCAGCAGGCGCACGCGCGGATGGGTGGCGGCGACGGCGCGCACGGCCTCGCGCGTGCCATCCTTGGAATCGTCGTCGACGAAGATCACTTCCCAGGCGATGCCGGCCAGAACCTCGTCTAGCCGCGCCACCATCGGCGCGATGTTGTCGCGCTCGTTCAGCACGGGGATGATGACGGAGAGTTCCGGCAGCGTGCCGAGTGTCTGGTCCACGGCGAATTCCGTCATCGGTGATGGCTCAAGCGGCGCCCACGGGGGCAGGCTGGCTTGCGCCATCGTTGCGCGGGCTGTCAAGTTGGCGCGATGCCGATCGGGTCGCACAAAGCCGTTGCGTGGGGGATCGCCGCCGCGAGTCTCGCCGGGCTGGCGCTGCGGCTGTTCATGCTGCCGCATCGCGAGCTGACCTTCGACGAAGCCGCGACCGCGTATTTCGCGGCCTTGCCCTGGGGCGACCTGTGGGGGGCGGCGGCGCGGCTGGAGACCAATCCGCCGCTGTTCTATGCCCTGGCCAGCCTGGGCGCCCGGCTTGGCCTGTGGCCGGAGGCGCTGCGCGTGGTCTCCATCCTGCCGGATGCGGCGACGGTGGTGGTGGCCGGGCTGCTGGCCTGGCGGCTCGGCGGCGGGCTGGCGGGGGGGGCGGCTTCGTGGCTGGTGGCGTGCTCGGCGACGCTGATCGAGCTGAGCCTGGAGGCGCGGGCGTATTCGCTGCTCGGGTTGCTGGGTCTGCTGGCGATCTTCCTGACGGTCAACGCCCTGCGCGAGGGGCGGTGGCGGTGGTTCATGGCGCTCGGGGTGGTCGAGGTGCTGGCGCTGTACACGCACAACGTCGCGGCGATCATGGTGGGTGCACTCAACGGCATCGCGCTGGCCTGCCTGGTGGGGCGGCAGCTTGGGCCGGGGATCGCCGGGCGGTGGCTGGCGGTGCAGGGCGGCGTGCTGGTCGCGTGGGGCTACTGGCTGCCGACGGTGCTGGAGCAGCTGACCGGCCGGCTCGGGAAATTCTGGCTCTCGGTGCCGACGCTGCAGGAACTGCGCTGGGCGGTGCAGAAGGTGGTGGGACTGCCGTGGATCGCCTGGCCGCAGCCCTGGGCGGATGGGCTGTTCATCGCCCTTGGCGCGATGGGCCTGGCGCTGCTGGCGCGGCGGCGCGGGTTCGAGCGGTGGGTGGCGATCGGGCTGGCGGGGGCGGTGCTGGCGGGGGTTCCGGCGGTGACCTGGGCGATCAGCCAGTGGCGGCCGCTGATGAACGGGCGGGTGCTGCTGTGGCTGGTGCCGGTGTTCATCGTGCTGGTGGCCGTGGCGCTCGGGCGGCTGCGCTGGGGGGGCATGGCGGTGGCCGCGGTGCTGGTGGCTGCGCAGTTGCACGCGACGCCGTTCTGGCGCCCGGTCGCCTCGGCAGAGCGCTGGCCAGAGGTGGCGGCGCTGCTGCGCGCGCGGGCGCAGCCGGGCGATGTTGTTTTCCTCCAGCCGCGCGAGGCGGCGCTGATGCTTGTGCATCATGGCTGGGATGCGACGGGCCATGAGCTTTATGGCGCGATGGAGTGGGACTGGTACCGCAGCTTCCCCGGCCACGTCGTGACACCGGGGGAGGGGGTGCCGGCGGTGGCGCCGGGGCGGGTGGTTTGGATCGTGACGCGGCGGAGCACGCCGCAGCACGAAGCAGCGGTGGCGGGGCTTTCGGCGACGCGCGCCGAGATCCGCCTGATGCGCGGCGGGGCGAAGGCGAACAGCGGCGTGGACGTGTCAGTGATGGTGCCGCGCTGAGCCCGCGGGCCTTCGACCTTGCCTTTCGCGGGCCGACGGCCTATAGGAGGGTCTCGATATCTTCCGGACTGTCTCGGGGGGTGGCCTTAACCGGCCGCCTTTTTTGTTTTGGTGACCGATCTGCCCAGCGACCAGATGTCCAGCGATCATATGCCCAGCGACGAACAGCACGACGAGCCGCTCGATGACCTGCCGCGCGCCACGGGGTTGGAGGGGCGGATCGTCGCGGCCATCGCGCCGTCGCTCGAAGGCATGGGCTACGAGTTGGTGCGCGTGGCCGTGCTGGGGCGGGAGCGGCCGACGGTGCAGATCATGGCCGACCGCGCCGATGGCGCGGCGATCACCGTGAACGACTGCGAGGCGATCAGCCAGGGCATCGGGGCCGTGCTCGACGTGGCCAACATCGTGCCTGGCGCCTGGACGCTGGAGGTTTCCTCCCCCGGCATCGACCGGCCGCTGACGCGGGTGAAGGACTGGAACCGCTACGCCGGGCATCTCGCCCGGGCCGAGATGGCGATTCCGCTCGACGGGCGCCGCCGCATCTCCGGCGTGGTGCTGGGGGCCGACGAAAGCCATGCCCGCATGCGCCTTGACGACGGCACCGAACTGGCTCTGCCGCTGGCCGATATCCGGCGGGCCAAGCTGGTGCTGACCGACGCGCTGATCGCCGCCACTTCGCGCCCGACCCTGCCCAATTAACTCCAACGCCGTTCCAGCAAGAGGTTCGTCCATGGACACCGCGATCGCCCGCCCGGAACTGCTTCTGGTCGCCGATGCCGTCGCCCGCGAGAAATCGATCGACCGGGACGAGGTGCTGGAAGCGATGGAACAGGCCATCCAGAAGGCCGGCCGCGCCAAGTACGGCCACGAGAAGGACATCCGCGCCACGATCGACAAGAAAACCGGCGATGTGCGCCTGTCGCGCTGGACCGAGATCGTCGAGACGGTGGAGAACGAGGAGACGCAGATGGCGGCGAACATCGCCAAGCGTCTGTTCCCCGAGAAGGGCGTGGGCGACTTCATCGTCGACCCGCTGCCGCCGATCGATTTCGGCCGCATTGCCGCGCAGACCGCCAAGCAGGTGATCGTCCAGCGGGTGCGCGAGTATGAGCGCAAGAAGCAGTACGACGAGTTCAAGGACCGCGTCGGCGAGATCATCAACGGCGTGGTCAAGCGCACCGAGTACGGCAACCTGATGGTCGAGGTCGGCCGCGCCGAGGCGCTGCTGCGCCGCGACGAGCTGATCCCGCGCGAGAGCTTCCGCAATGGCGACCGCGTGCGGGCCTATATCTTCGACGTGCGCGAGGAAGTGCGCGGGCCGCAGATCTTCCTGAGCCGTACCCATCCCGGCTTCCTGGCCAAGCTGTTCGCGCAGGAAGTGCCGGAGATCTATGACGGCATCATCGAGATCAAGGCCGTCGCCCGCGACCCCGGCAGCCGCGCCAAGATGGCGGTGATCAGCCGCGACGCCTCGATCGACCCCGTCGGCGCCTGCGTCGGCATGCGCGGCAGCCGCGTGCAGGCCGTGGTGCAGGAACTGCAGGGCGAGAAGATCGACATCATCCCGTGGTCGCCGAACACCGCGACCTTCGTGGTCAACGCGCTGGCGCCGGCCGAGGTGAGCAAGGTGGTGCTGGACGAGGAAGCCGGCCGCTGCGAGGTGGTGGTGCCCGACGACCAGCTGTCCCTCGCCATCGGCCGCCGCGGGCAGAATGTGCGGCTGGCCAGCCAGCTGACGCGCTGGGACATCGACATCCTGACCGAGGCGGAGGAGAGCGAGCGCCGCCAGGAGGAGTTCCGCCGCCGCACCGGCCTGTTCGTCGAGGCGCTCGACGTCGACGATGTCATTGCCGGGCTGCTGGTGACCGAGGGCTTCAACACGATCGAGGAGCTGGCGTTCACGCCGCTCGACGAGCTGGCCGACATCGAGGGCTTCGACGAGGCGATCGCCGAGGAGCTGATCCGCCGCGCCGAGAACCACCTGCTGAAGCGCGACGGCGAGCTGAACGAGAAGCGGATCGAGCTCGGCGTCACCGAGGATATCGCGGCCATCGAGACCTTCACGCCGGCCATGCTGGTGGCGCTGGGCGAGAAGGGCGTGAAGTCGCTGGACGACCTGGCCGACCTCGCGTCGGACGAGCTGATCGAGATCGTCGGCGGCGAGGTCATCGACGAGGACACCGCCAACGCCGTCATCATGGCCGCGCGCGCGCACTGGTTTGAGGATGGCGAGTCGGCGGCGGACGGTGCCGAGACGGGTGAAGCCGAGGCGGCCGGGACCGAGGCGGGTGAAGCCGAGGTTGGCGAAACCGCGTCGGACGGCGAGGAGAAGGAGGCCGGCCACGACTGACCCGCGCTCCCCTGACGCCACCGGCACACCCGCCGGCCCGCATGCCGGGCTGGTGGCGGCCGAGGTGGCGGAGTTCGACGAGGCTGCCGATACGGCCGCCGAGGAGGAGCGCGGCCCGCTGCGGCGCTGCATCGTGACGCGCGAGCGGCTGGCGAAGGAGCGGATGATCCGCTTCGTCCTGCTGCCGCCGGACCCGGCAGCGGGGCGCAAGCTGGCGCTGGTGGTTCCCGACCTTGCCGCAACGCTGCCCGGACGGGGAATCTGGTTGAGCGCGCTTGGGGATGTGGTAGAAACAGCTCGCACGCGTGGCGCTTTCGCCAGGGCGGCCCGCTGTCCGGTCACGGTATCCCCCGATCTCACGTCCGAGCTGGAAGCGGCGCTGTCCCGTCGGGTCGTCGAGACTTTGGGTCTTGCCCGACGCGCCGGGCAGGCTGTCGCAGGGTTTGGCAAGGCGCGGGAATGGCTGAACGGCGGACGCGCCGGCCTGGTGGTTCAGGCGAATGACGGCAGCCCGGAGGAACGGCAGCGTTTCGTGGGGGGCTGGAAGGAACGGGTGCCCGTGGTGGCGCCCCTGGATGCGATGCGGCTGGGAGGCGTGTTCGGGCGCGACCATGCCGTGCATGTGGTGCTTCTGCCCGGCCGGTTGGCCGAACGGGTGCACAGCGATTCGATGCGGCTGGAGGGGGTGCGAAGCGCCCGTCCGGCGGCGACAAAGGCCCGCTCCCCCGGCAAGTCCGGGGCGGATGCGGGCAGGGATGATGCTTCCGGCGCGGCCGGCGGCATGGTGACAGGTACAGGCGGGTAGATGAGCGAAGGCAACGAGCAGGACGCGGGCAAGGGCAGGCTTTCACTGCGTCCGGCAGGGCGCATGGAACTGGGCCGGACCGTGGACGCCGGTTCCGTGCGGCAGAGTTTCAGCCATGGCCGCTCCAAGGTGGTGCAGGTCGAGGTGCGCAAGAAGCGCGCGCCAACCCCGGGAGCCGCCCCGAGCGCGCCCCCGCCGCCGCCGTCGAACAGCGGCACGGTGCCGGCACCCACCCCGCGTCCGCCCGCTGGCGGGCCCGGCGGTCGTGCGGGCCCTGGTGGGCGCGCGCTGACCGCGGCCGAGCTGGCCACCCGCCAGCGCGCGCTGGTCGAGCAGCAGCGCGACTCGGCCC
>CAMDGX010000047.1 GCA_945897825.1 Asaia bogorensis
CAAACCAACCACCAGGCCGAAACCCAGCAACCAGCCCAACGAACAGGACCCAATCTCTCAGACATTCATCCAGCCAGCCACAAGACCAGCCAGACACTCGAAGCGTCTGTCAACGCATAATCAAGACACATCAACAAACAACCCAATCATGACCCAAGAAACCAGAACCTAAATCCCAGTCACCCAAACCACGCAACCCCCATACGTCTCCGCATGGACAAGGAGCGCCGCCAACGTATCCCTTCCTATTCCTGATAAAACTTTGAAAGAACAAAACCACCGATCGACCCCCACAAGGGTAGGTGTCGAACGGTTCGCCGAATCCGCTTCTCGGCGAGGCCGAGTTAGATACAGGCTTTGGCGGAAGTTTGCAAGAGGCATCCCGTCGCCGTGGACGGGGATTTAGGGGGTTCACGCTGTGCGGTCAACCCCCGATTTCCAAAGACTGTCATTTTTCCGTCGCCATCCATTCCAGGAACCACTCGGCAAACCGCGGAACCCCCTGCGCGAGGGACGTTCGCGGTGCAAAACCCGTAAGCGTGCCAATCGCATCGACGGAGGCAAACGTCTCCTCGACATCGGCGAGCGGCCGCGGCGCATTCCGCCGAATGGCTGTCCGCCCCAGGGATCGCTCCAGAAGATCGATCAGGTCGCTGACCGCCTCGCTACCGCTGTTTCCGATATTGAGGAGCCTCGCCTGCCGCCCGTCAGCCGGTGGACGATCCAGGCTGCCCACGACGCCGGCCACGATATCGTCGATATACGTGAAGTCCCGCCTCAGGGCCCCTCCGTCATACACGGTGATTGGCTCGCCCTGCATGATCGCGCGGGCAAAACTGAAATACGCCATGTCCGGCCGGCCCCACGCCCCATACACCGTGAAGAACCGAAGCCCGGTCTGGGGGATCCCATAGAGATGGGCATAGGCATGGCTCATCAGTTCATCGGCACGCTTGGTGGCGGCATACAGCGATAGTGGCGTGTCCACCCGATCCGCCTCCGAAAATGGCAACTTCCGGTTCGCGCCGTACACGGATGATGAGCTCGCATACACAAGGTGCTGACATTGCTTCATATGTCGCGCAGCCTCGAGGATCACCAAATGCCCCATCAGGTTTGACGAGACATACGACCAGGGGTCCTGCATCGAGTATCGAACCCCCGCCTGCGCCGCGAGGTGAACAATGCCGCGGATATCGGGATGCCGGCCGAACACTGCACCCGCAGCCTCCCGGTCGGCGAGATCCGCGCGGTGAAACGAGAAGCCGTCCCGCCCCTCCAGTTGCGCCAGCCGCGCCTGCTTCAGCCGAACATCATAGTAGGTGTTGAGGTTGTCGATGCCGACAACACGGTCCCCGCGGTCAAGCAGGGCACGCGCCACGTGGTATCCGATGAACCCAGCGGCGCCGGTGACGAGTATGGCCAAGCTGCTCTCCGCTCGAAGGTGCCGTTCGCGCCTGCATCCGATCACGACCCCGCGCAAGCATGCGCGGCCGCCGGCAGTCCCTACTGCGCCACCCAGCCGCCATCCACCGATATCGACGCCCCGGTGATCGTCGCGGCACCATCAGAGCACAGGAACACAGCTGTCGCCCCGATCTGCTCCGGCGTGGTGAACCGGGCCATGGCCTGCTTCTCGGTGACCATCCGCCGCTGCGCCTCCTCGACCGGAATGCCCGCCTCCGCGGCCCGCGCCTTGACCTGCACCTCGACCAGCGGCGTCATCACCCAGCCCGGGCAGATGGCGTTGCAGGTGATGCCGTCATTGGCCAGTTCCAGCGCCCCCACCTTCGTCAGCCCCACCAGGCCATGCTTTGCCGCGACATAGGCGGATTTCTGCGCGCTGGCGACCAGCCCATGCGCCGAGGCGATGTTCACGATCCGCCCCCAGCCCCGCGCCTTCATCCCCGGAATCGCCGCCTGCATCGCCAGGAACGCTCCGGTGAGGTTGATCCCGATCACCTTCTGCCACTGCGCCCACGGAAATGTCTCGATGCTCGAGACGAACTGGATGCCGGCGTTGTTCACCAGGATATCGATCTTCCCCAGCTCCGCCTCGCCCTGTGCCACCATCCCCACCACCGCCGCCGGATCGCTGATATCCGCCGCCGCGTAGGCCACCCGAACCCCATGCCGGCTGGCGATCTCCTCGCGCAACCTGGCGATGTCGCCAGGCTCGCCGAAGCCGTTCATCACGATATCAGCCCCTGCCCCGGCCAACGCATGGGCGATCCCGAGCCCGATCCCGCTCGTCGAGCCGGTCACCAGCGCCACCTTGTCGCGCAACGTCGCCATCGCCGCAGCCTCCTGTCCCATGCCGGTCCACCTATTGCGACTCGCACCACAAAGGCAACCGTGGCGACCGCGCGGATTTCCTTCCCCCGGCATCGTCGCCGCTGGCATGAAGGCGCATGGCCCTCCCCGCTGCCCTCGTCCCCCTGCGGCATCCGCTGTTCCGCATGCTGTGGATCACCAACCTGGTGGTCTCCTTCGGCGTGTGGATGCAGAACACCGGCGCCGGCTGGCTCATGGCCACCCTCTCGCCGGACCCGATGACGGTCAGCCTGGTCTCGGTCGCCACAATTCTCCCTGTGTTCCTGCTCGCCCTGCCCGCCGGCGCACTGGCCGACATTGTCGACAAGCGGCTGTTCATCATCGCCACGCAAAGCTGGATGCTGGCCGTCGCCGCCCTGCTCGCCCTGCTCACCTATGCCGGCTGGGTCGGCTCCTCCACCCTGCTGATGCTCACCTTCGCCCTCGGACTCGGCGCGGCGATGAACAACCCCGCCTGGGGCACCGTGCTCAGCGAGGCGGTGCCGCGCCGCGACCTCGTGCAGGCGATCGCGCTGAACGGCGTCGGCTTCAACCTCGCGCGTGCGATCGGCCCGGCGCTGGCCGGCGTGCTGGTGGTGTTCGGCGGGCCGGAGCTGGCCTTCGCGCTCAACGCCCTGTCCTACCTCGCAGTCATCGGCGTGTTGCTCATGTGGCGCCGCACCCGGGTGCGCAGCTCCACCCTGCCCCGCGAGCACCTGCTCTCCGCGATGCGCGCCGGCATGCGGTTCGTGCGCCACTCCCCGGTAATGCGCGCGGCAATGGCCCGCACCGCCGCCTTCTTCTTCGCTGCCGCGGCACCCTGGGCGCTGCTGCCCCTGGTGGTGAAGGAACAGCTGGGCCTCGGCGCCGGCTCCTTCGGCATCCTGCTCGGCCTGATGGGCAGCGGCGGCGTGGCGGCCGGCATGCTGCTGCCACAGGTCCGCGCCCGGCTCTCGCGCGGCGCGACCGTCTTCGCCGCGAGCCTCAGCGCCGTGGCCGGCATGGCCCTGCTCGCCACCGCCCAGCACGGCGCCCAGGCGGCGCTGGCCATGGTGCTGTTCGGCATCGGCTGGGTCGCCTCCTCCTCCGTCGCCCAGGGTGCGGCCCAGCTCGCAGCCCCGGCCTGGGTGCGCTCCCGGGCGCTGGCCATCTACCAGCTCGGCTTCAACTTCGCTCTCGGTCTCGGCACGCTGTTCTGGGGCTGGCTCGGCACCAGGCTCGGCCTGCAATCGACCATGCTCGCCGCCGCCGCGACCGGCCTCGTGCTGGCATTCCTGGCCCGCCGCTTCGACATCGACCGCGAGCCCGACGCCGCCTCCGCCGCCGGCCCCACCCTGCCGCCCCCCGAGGCGGTCGATCCCGACCTCGTCTCCGTCATGCCGAAGGTCCGCGGCCACGTGCTCGAAAGCCAGCGCTACCGCATCGACGCCGCCGACCGCGCCCGCTTCCTCGCCGTCATGGCCGAGCTGCGCGATGTCCGCGGCCGCGCCGGCGCCACCGAGTGGCACCTGTATGAAGACATCGCCCACGCCGATGCCTGGATGGAGGTCTGGACCGTCGAGAACTGGTCCGACCACCTGCGCGAATCCTCCCGCATGGACGCGACCGACCGCGCCGCCCTGGCCCGCGCCATGGCGCTGCACCGCGGCGAACCCTTCCCCCCGAGCCGCTACCTCGCCGTCACCCCCCGTTCGGCAGCACCGCCGACGGCCAGACGGCTGTCTCCGCCGAACGATCCCGCCCGCTGAGACCATCGCGCCCGGCCGGCCCCCTGTCCTGCCAACCGCTCCCCTATCCAGGATGTGAGCCCATCGGCCCTGGCATGGCGCGTTCGCCCGCCCATATGCTCGCCGCACAGGAGACTGCAACATGCAAACTCGCAACACTCTCGAATCGAACGCCCGCACCGCCTCGGTCGCGCTGCTCAACGCCCGCCTCGCCGACACGATCGACCTCGCCCTCGCCGCGAAGCAGGCCCACTGGAACGTGCGCGGCCCCGGCTTCATCGCCGTGCACGAAATGCTCGACACGCTGCGCACCGAACTCGACGCCCATGTCGACACCGTGGCCGAGCGCGTCTCCGCCCTGGGCGCCATCGCACGCGGCACCACCCAGGATGCCGGCAAATCGGCCCTCCCCCCCTACCCCGCCGAGGCGCGCGCCATCCCCGACCATCTCGCCGCCCTGGCCGAGCGCTTGGCCCTGCTCGGCGGCACCGTGCGCAAGAACATCGACGAGGCCGCCGAGGCGGGCGACGCCGACACCGCGGACATCTTCACCGCCCTCTCGCGCGACCTCGACAAGTGGCTCTGGTTCATCGAGGCCCACCAGCCCGTCTAGCCGCCAAGCCCGCCCGACGCCGTCGCCACGCTTGCGCAGTGACGACTTGCCCAGTCTCGGGGACCGCCGATAGAGTGCCCCCGAGACTGGAGAACACACCATGAACGACCTCTTCGACGCCGGGAAGGCCGCGCGCGACGCCGCAAGCTATTCGGCCAAGGACATCGAGGTCCTGGAGGGTCTGGAACCGGTCCGTCGCCGCCCCGGCATGTATATCGGCGGCACCGACGAAAACGCCTACCACCACCTCGCCGCCGAGATCCTCGACAACGCCATGGACGAGGCCGTGGCCGGCCACGCCAGCATGATCGAGATGACGCTGGAGCCCGGCAACCTCCTCACCGTGCGCGACAACGGCCGCGGCATCCCGATCGACCCGCACCCGAAGTTCAAGGAACTCAGCGCGCTGGAGGTCATCCTCACCACGCTGCATTCCGGCGGCAAGTTCTCCGGCAAGGTCTACGACACCTCCGGCGGCCTGCACGGCGTCGGCAGTTCCGTGGTCAACGCGCTGTCTGAAACCCTCGAGGTCGAGGTCGCCCGCGAACGCGTCCTCTGGCGCCAGCGCTATTCCCGCGGCGCGCCCCTCACCAAGCTGGAGAACGCCGGCCCGGTGCAGAACCGCCGCGGCACCACCTTCCGCTTCAAGCCCGACCCGCAGATCTTCGGCCCGCTCGGCTTCAGCCCCGCCCGCCTCTACCGCCTCTGCCGTTCGAAGGCCTACCTGTTCCGCGGCGTCACCATCCGCTGGTCCTGCGCCCCCGCATTGATCGCCGCCAAGGACGAGACGCCGGCCGAAGCGGTGCTCCACTTCCCCGGTGGCCTGCGCGACAGCCTCGCCGCCGACATCGGCGCGGCCACCACCGTGGGCCAGATGTGGGCCGGCGACGCCGACCTCCCCCCCGCCCCCGACGGCGCGAAATCCGGCCGCGTCGAATGGGCGCTGGCCTGGCTGGAGGAGGGCGAGGGCTTCGTCCATTCCTACTGCAACACCGTCCCCACCGCCCAGGGCGGCACCCACGAGGCCGGCTTCCGCGCCGCCCTGCTGAAGGGCCTGCGCGCCTGGGGCGAACAGCGCGGCAACCGCCGCGCCGCCAACGTCACCGGCGAGGACCTGATGGGCGGCCTCACCGCCAAGCTGTCGGTCTTCCTGCGCGATCCGCAGTTCCAGGGCCAGACCAAGGAAAAACTCACCAGCCCCGAAGCCACCCGCCTGGTGGAAACCGCCCTGCGCGACCGCTTCGACCACTACCTCGCCGGCGACCCGGCCCAGGCCGACAACCTCCTCGCCTACCTGATCGAGCGCGCCGAGGAGCGCATGCGCCGCCGCGAAAGCAAGGACGTCGCCCGCAAATCCGCCACCCGCCGCCTGCGCCTGCCCGGCAAGCTGGCCGACTGCTCAGTGGAAGACGCCAACCGCACCGAGCTGTTCCTCGTCGAGGGCGACAGCGCCGGCGGCTCCGCCAAGCAGGCCCGCGACCGCGCCACCCAGGCGGTGCTGCCACTGCGCGGCAAGATCCTCAACGTCGCCAGCGCCAGCACCGAAAAGCTGCGCCAGAACCAGGAGCTGAAGGACCTCGTCGAGGCGCTCGGCTGCGGCGTCGGCGAGCGTTTCGATCGCGCACGGCTGCGCTACGGCCGCGTCATCATCATGACCGACGCCGACGTCGACGGCGCCCACATCGCCTCGCTGCTGATGACCTTCTTCTACCGCGAGCTGCCGCACCTCGTCCGCGAGGGCCATCTCTACCTGGCCCAGCCCCCGCTCTACCGCCTCACCCAGGGCGCGAAATCGATCTACGCGATGGACGACACCGACCGCGAACGCAAGCTGAAGCTTTTCAGGAACGGAAAGGTCGAGGTCAGCCGCTTCAAGGGCCTCGGCGAAATGCCGCCATCCGCCCTGAAGGAAACCACCATGGACCCGGCGAAGCGCACCCTGCTCAAGGTCGTCGCCGCCCCGGAGGAGCGGGCCCAGACCAACGACCTCGTCGAGAGCTTGATGGGCCGTCGCCCCGAACTGCGCTTCCAGTTCATCCAGGAACATGCCCGCGAGGTCGAGGAGCTGGACGTATGACCACGCCTCCCATGACGATGCCGCGCACCCCCGGCAGCCGGCCCCAAACGAAAAGGGGCCGCCGTTTCCGGCAGCCCCTTTCGCGCAATCTTCGCGTCTGACGCCTCAGACAGCCTTCTTGAGCGTGGGCGAGGCCTTGAACCGCACGGTCTTGCCGGCCTTGACCTTGATCGCTTCGCCGGTGCGCGGATTGAGCCCCTTGCGCGCCTTCGTCTTTTTCACCGTGAAGGTCCCGAAGCTCGGCAGCGTGAACTTGCCGTTCTTCTTCAGCTCCTTGACGATGGCAGCCATGAGGTCACCAGCCGCCCGGTTGGCGGCAGTGCCGGTGAGCGTCGCCGACTCCTGGATCACCTGGGCGATGAAGGCTTTCGACATGAAGGTGTCTTTCCTCTCACGAGCGGTTGTAGATCTTGATTGGTTCTGGCCAGTCCTCGGATTCGACTCGTCGATACGCCGTCGTCACCAACATCGATCCGCGTCCTATCAGCGCATTCATCGCCGTGCAAAAGATTTCTTCAGCGCAGCGTACCGCGCCACAGCCACCGCCTGCAGTCTAGCCGCGCATCGCGCAAGCATGAAGCCGCCACCAGGCGCCCTTCGCAATTCCTCAAGTCTCACACATCGGAAAGCCAGGTGATGACCTCCACTCTGCCCGCAACCGAATCGATCAATCCGCGATACCGCGATATCGATGCGTGGGATGCACCAACTGCCCTGAACGCGATGTGGGAAGCGCAGATGGCGGCGGCTGCCGCGGTCCAACCAGCCCTGCCCGCCATCGCCGCCGCCGCCCTCGCCGCCGCCGCGCGCCTCGCCCAGCCTTCCGGGCGCCTCGTCTATGCCGGCGCCGGAACATCCGGCCGCATCGGCGTCCAGGACGGCGCCGAACTCCCCCCCACATTCAACTGGCCGCTGGAACGCCTCGTCCTCCTCATGGCCGGCGGCGACACCGCCTTCACCCGCTCGATCGAGAACGCCGAAGACGACGTCATCGCCGGCACCGCCACCGTCGCGGCCCACGCGATCGGTCCGGCCGACGTGGTCATCGGCACCGCCGCCAGCGGCAGCACGCCCTACACCGTCGCCGTCCTCCAAGCCGCCCGCGCCACCGGCGCGCTGACCATCGGCCTGGCCAACGCCGCCGGCGGCGCCGTCCTGCAGGTCGCCGAGCACCCGATCCTGGTCGAAACCGGCGCCGAGGCGATAGCCGGCTCCACCCGCATGAAGGCCGGCACCGCCCAGAAGATCGTGCTCAACCTGCTGTCCTCGCAGGTGATGATCCAGCTCGGCCACGTCCACCACGGCCTCATGGTCGACATGCAGGCCAAGAACGAGAAGCTGCGCCACCGTGCCCTGCGCATGCTGCGCCACCTCACCGCTGTCGACGACGAACCGACCCTTCGCGCCGCGCTCGATGCCGCCGGCGGCCGGGTCAAGCCCGCCGTCCTGATCGTTCGCGGCATGGACGCCCCCGCCGCGGAGGCGCTGCTGGCCCGCAGCGCCGGCCGCCTTCGCACAGCCCTGCAGGAGATCGACAAATGATCGCACTCAAGGCCGCCCGACTTTTCGACGGGCGCAACGAACACGCCGACGCCGTCCTGCTCATCGACGGTGCCCGCATCCACGGCATCGCCGCCGACGCGCCGCCCGGCATCCCCGTCGAGGAACTGCACGAAGACGCCATCCTCGCCCCCGGCTTCATCGACCTCCAGGTCAACGGCGGCGGCGGCATCATGTTCAACGACGACACCACCCCCGAAGGCCTCGCCCGCATCGTCGCCGCCCACGCCCTGTCCGGCACCACCGCGATCCTGCCCACCCTCATCAGCTCCAGCCGCGAGCATATCGATCGCGCGATGTCGGCCACCCGCGCCGCCCTGGCCCAGGGCACCCCCGGCATCATGGGCCTGCACCTCGAAGGCCCCTTCCTCGCCCTCGCCCGCCGCGGCATCCACCCCGCCGCCGCCATCACCGCGATCACGAGCGAAGACGTCGCGCGCCTCGCCGCCCCCTTCCCCGCCCCCCTCCTCGTCACCCTCGCCCCCGACACCGTCTCGCCGGACGCCATCGCCACCCTCGCCCGCGCCGGCGTCACCGTCTTCGCCGGCCACACCGACGCCACCTGGGAACAGGCCCGCGCGGCGCTCGACGCCGGCATCCGCGGCGCCACCCACCTGTTCAACGCCATGTCGCCCTTCGGCGGCCGCGCCCCCGGCATGGTCGGCGCCATCCTCGACGATGCCCGCGCCTACGCCGGCATCATCGTCGACGGGCACCACGTCCACCCCGCCGCCCTGCGCGTGGCGCTCAACGCCCTCGGCCCCGAACGCCTCTTCCTCGTCTCCGACGCCATGGCCACCGCCGCCTCCGACGCCACCGGGTTCGAGATCGCCGGCGAACGCATCACCCTGCACAACGGCATGCTCACCAACGCCGAAGGCACCCTGGCCGGCGCGCACCTCACCATGGCCGAGGCCGTGCGCAACCTCGTCGCCTTCACCGGCGTGGACTGGACCTTGGCCCTGCGGATGGCGACCGCCACCCCCGCCGAAGTCCTCGGCATCGAAGACCGCGGCGTCATCGCCGTTGGCGCGCGCGCAGACCTCGTGGTGCTCGACGAGGATCTCAACGTGATGGAGGTCTGGCAGGGGGGCGCCCGCATATAGCAAGCAAGCGGTTCTTTTTTGAAAAAAAGATCCAAAAAACTTTGTCCATTTGCACCGCGCCCGAGATGGATGGCGCGGTGCAAATGGATGAAAAGTCTTTTTGCTTCTTTTTCTTCAGAAAAAGAAGACTCTTGCGTTCTTAAAGCCCAGCCTGCGTCACGAACTTCGTGTTCAGATAGGCCTCGATCGCCTCTGTCCCGCCCTCGGACCCGTAGCCGCTGTCCTTGATCCCGCCGAACGGAACCTCCGGCAACGCCAGGCCCAGATGGTTGATCGTGTGCATCCCGCTCTCGACTGCATTGGCGATCGCATTCGCCGTCTTGGCCGAGCGCGTGAACGAATACGCCGCCAGCCCATAGGGCAGCCGGTTCGCCTCGCTCACCACCTCGTCGAAGTCCCGGAACGGCACCATCAGCGCCAGCGGCCCGAACGGCTCCTCGTTCATGGCGCGCATCTCGGTGGTCAGGTTGGTCAGCACGGTCGGCTCGAAGAAATTGCCCTTGTTGCCGATCCGCTTGCCGCCGGTCTGGATCTCCGCGCCCTTCTGCACGGCGTCACCCACCAGCGCCTCCATGGCGGTGACGCGCCGCGCATTGGCCATCGGGCCCATGGTGGTGGAGGGATCCATTCCGTCGCCCACCTTCACCTTCTTGGCGACACCCACGAAGGTCTCGACGAACTTGTCGTACACGCCCTCATGCACCAGGAACCGCGTCGGCGACACGCACACCTGCCCGGCATTGCGGAACTTCGCCGCTCCGAGGATCCGCGCCGCCGCTTCCACGTCGGCATCCTCGAAGATCATCGCCGGCGCGTGCCCACCCAGCTCCATCGTCACCCGCTTCATGTGCAGGCCCGCCAGCGCGGCAAGCTGCTTGCCCACGGCGGTCGAGCCGGTGAAGGAGATCTTCTTGATGATCGGATGCGGGATCAGATACTCGGAAATCTCCGACGGCACCCCATAAACCAGGTTCACCACCCCGGCCGGCACGCCCGCATCCACGAAGCAGCGGATCAGCTCGGCGCACGAAGCCGGCGTCTCCTCCGGCCCCTTCAGGATCACCGAGCACCCCGCCGCCAGCGCCGCCGATGTCTTGCGCACCGCCTGGTTGATCGGGAAGTTCCACGGCGTGAACGCGGCCACCACGCCCACGGGCTCCTTCACCACCAGCTGGTAAACCCCATCGGCCCGCGCCGGAATCACCCGCCCATAGGCGCGCCGCGCCTCCTCGGCGAACCAGTCGATCACATCGGCCCCGGCGAGCGCCTCCATCTTCGCCTCGCCCACCGGCTTGCCCTGCTCGGTGGTCATCAACGCCGCGATCAGCTCGGCCCGCTCGCGCAGCAGGTTGGCCGCCTTGCGCATCACCTTGCTGCGCTCAAAGGCGTTCACCTTCCGCCACACGTTGAACCCGCGCTCGGCGGCCTCCAGCGCCCGATCCAGGTCGGCCCGCTCCGCATGCGCCACCTTGCC
The DNA here is from genome assembly GCA_945897825.1 of Asaia bogorensis. Taxonomy (GTDB): domain Bacteria; phylum Pseudomonadota; class Alphaproteobacteria; order Acetobacterales; family Acetobacteraceae; genus CAMDGX01. The sequence goes on from CAMDGX010000047.1 coordinate 10,871, forward strand.
CGCCGGCTCGCCCGTCGCCGGGTTCAGCACCGTCAGGAAGCGCCCGGCCGCCGCCGGCCCCCAGGTGCCGTCGATCAACAGGGAAACATCGTTGTACATCGTCTTCTCCTTGCAGCTGCCTCGCTCGGCTTCCCTCGATCTGGCGTTCCATCGCCCGCACGCCAAGGTGCCGAGCGTTATCCTTTCTCGGGAATAGCGAGTATCCACCGAACCACCCCGCCCGTCGAGAGGCCGCGGGCCCGCACCACAGCGTCACCGAACCGCAGCATGCCTGCCATCAAGCTGTCGCCTCCCGCGTAGTACCCCGCCGCCATCGCCATTGGCACGAGGTCCTATCCCCATGCTCAAGATTCCCCGCCGCGCGGCCCTCGGCCTCGCCGCCGCCGCCCTGCCCCGCATCGCCATCGCCCAGTCCGACCCACGGCCCGTCGTCACCGTCGCGGTCCAGAACATGTCGACCTCCAACACGCTGGAGATGCTGCGCGAGCAGTCCAACGTCGGCACCCGCATCTTCCGCAACTACGTCGAGCCGCTGATCGACACCGACTGGATCGGCGATATGTCGATGATCCCGGGCCTGGGCACCGCCTGGCGCCGCATCGACGACCAAACCGTGGAGTTCGACCTGCGCGAAGGCGTCACCTTCCACAACGGCGACCGCTTCACCGCCGAGGAAGTCGCCTTCTCCTTCGGCCCCGAGCGCATGTGGGGCGGCGGCGCGCGCGAGGTGCCCACCCCGTCGATCGCCAATGCCCGCCGCGCCTTCCCCGGCTTCGACCGCATCGAGATCCTCGGCCCGCACCGCATCCGCGTCATCAGCAAGGTGCCGGACATCGTGCTGGAAGGCCGCATGGCCCGCAGCCTCGCCGTCATCGCCAACCGCCGCAGCTTCATGGAAGCCGGCAGCTGGATGGAATGGGCGCGCCGCCCCATCGGCACCGGCCCCTACCGCATCGCCGAGTTCCGCCCGGACCAGTCGCTGGTCATGGAGTCGCACGACGCCCATTGGCAGGGCCGCCCGCCGATCCGCCAGCTCCGCTTCGCCGAGGTGCCCGAGGTCAGCTCGCGCATCAACATGCTGCTCTCCGGCGCCACCGACTTCGCCACCGAAATCCCGCCCGACCAGATCCCCACCATCGAGCGTGACCGCCGATTCGAAGTCGTCGGCGGCCCGATCAACAACTCGCGCTACCTGGTCTTCAACAAGTCCCACCCGTCGCTGGCCAACCCGCTGGTCCGCCGCGCCATGTCGCACAGCATCGACCGCGAGGCGATCATCGCCGCCCTCTGGGCCGGCCGCACCACCGTGCCGCGCGGCCTGCAATGGGAGTTCTACGGCGAGATGTATCTCCGCGACATCGAGGTCCCCCGCTTCGACCCCGCCGAGGCCCGCCGCCTGCTGCGCGAAGCCGGCTACCGCGGCCAGCCGATCCCCTATCGCTGCCTGAACAACTACTACACCAACCAGACCCCCACCGCCCTGATCATGCTCGAAGGCTGGCGCGGCATCGGCCTGAACGTCGAGCTGCAAATGGTCGAGAACTGGAGCCAGATCACCGGCGGCGCGCCCGAAACCCGCGGCGTGCACGACTGGTCCGCCTCCGCCGTGGTGCCCGATCCGTCGATCCAGATGTCCGCCTCCTGGGGCCGCACCGGCCAGCCCTGGCTTGCCAACCAGTGGCGCAACGAGGAGTTCGGCGACCTCGCCGCCGAGCTGGAAACCAGCATGGACCAGCCCCGCCGCATCGCCGCCTGGCGCCGCATGCTGGAAATCGTCGAGCGCGAGGACCCCGGCTACGTCGTGCTGCACCGCAACGCCGCCTTCGTCGCCAAGCGCCGCGACATCGCCTGGCGCGCCTCGCAGTCCTTCTTCATGGATTTCCGCGGCAGCAATTTCACCAGCTAGCCGGCGCTCACCTGCCGGCCAACGTCATAAAACTGAAATCCTGTTGTCATCTGCCTGCCTTTGAGCGTGTGATACCGCAAGGGCGGAAGCGAGGACTCGAATGAACAAACGCAACGTGCTGCTGATCGTCGTGGATCAGTGGCGAGCCGACCACGTGCCGCACCTGGGTGCCACCCACCTGCGCACCCCGAACCTCGATCGCCTTTGCCGCGCCGGGGTCACCTTCCGCAACCACGTCACCACCTGCGTGCCCTGCGGCCCCGCCCGCGCCAGCCTGCACACCGGCCTCTACCTGATGAACCATCGCCAGGTGCAGAACTGGATCCCGCTCGACGCCCGCCACACCACCCTGCCCCGCGCCATCCGCGCCTGCGGGCTCGACCCCGCGCTGATCGGCTACACCACCACGGTGCCCGATCCGCGCACCACCCACCCCAACGACCCGCGCTTCCAGAACCTCGGCGACATGATGGAAGGCTGGCGCCCGGTCGGCGCCTTCGGCCCGGGCCACGAGGCCTATTTCGGCTGGCTGGCCCAGAAGGGCTTCCCGCTCCCGAAGAACCGCGAGGAAATCTGGCTGCCCGAGGGCGAGGACGCGCTTCCAGGCGCCACCGCCCGCCCCGCCCGCATCCCGAAGGAGCTCTCCGACAGCACCTTCTTCACCGAGAAGGCGATGGAATACCTGAAGGGCCGCGACGGCCGGCCCTTCTTCCTCCACCTCGGCTACTACCGCCCCCACCCCCCCTTCGTGGTCAGCGCCCCCTACCACGACATGTACCGCCCGCAGCACATGCCCCGCCCCGTCGCCGCCCCCACCCCGGAGGCAGAGGCCGCCCAGCATCCCCTGCTCGGCCACTACCTGCGCCATACCCGCCAGGCCAGCTTCTTCACCGGCGGCCAGGGCATGATCGCCGAGATGGACCAGGCCACCATCGCCCAGATGCGCGCCACCTATTGCGGCATGATCGCCGAGGTCGACGACAACATCGGCCGCGTCCTCGACCTGCTGGAACAGACCGGCCAGATGAAGGACACGCTGATCATCTTCACCTCCGACCACGGCGAGCAGCTCGGCGACCACCACCTCGCCGGCAAGCTCGGCTACCACGACGAGAGTTTCCGCATCCCGCTGGTCATCGTCGACCCCGACGCCCCGGAACAGGCCGGCCGCATCGAGGACGCGCCGACCGAGAGCATCGACCTGATGCCGACGATGATCGACTGGCTCGGCGGCGACGTGCCCCGCGCCTGCGACGGCCGCTCCCTGCGCCCCCTGGTGCTCGACATGAAGCCCGCCGACTGGCGCACCGAGCTGCACTACGAATACGACTTCCGCGACACCTTCCACTCCCGCGCCGAAACCGAGCTCGGCCTGCACATGGACGAATGCACCCTGCTCGTCGTCCAGGACGCGAAGTGGAAATACGTCCACTTCACCACCCTGCCCCCGCTGCTGTTCGACCTCGAGGCCGATCCCGGCCAATTCACCAACCTCGCCGACAGCCCCGACCACGCCGCCATCGTCCGGGACTACGCCCAGAAGGCGCTGTCCTGGCGCATGTTCCACGCCGACCGCACCCTCACCCACTACCGCGCCTCGCCGAACGGCCTCGAACGCCGCATCCCGACCGCGAACGGAGAGAAAGCATGACCCGCCTGACCCGCCGCGCCGCCCTGCGCACCCTGGGGGCCGGCACCGCCGGCCTCGCCGCCACCACCGCCCTGCCCCGCTTCGCCATCGGCCAGGCCGACAACCGGCCGACCATCACCGTCGCCGTGCAGAAGATCAGCAACACCAACACGCTCTCGGCCCTGCGCGAGCAATCCAACGTCGGCACCCGCCTCGCCGCCCTGGTCACCGAGCGGCTGATCGACCTCAACTACCAGTCCAAGCTGGAACCCGTCCCGGGCCTGGCCACCAGCTGGAAGCGCATCAGCGACACCACGGTGGAATTCAAGCTGCGCCAGGGCGTCAAGTTCCACAACGGCACCACGCTCACCGCCGAGGACATCGCCGGCAGCTTCTCGCCCCAGCACATGTTCGGCGAAACCCGCCCCACCGTGCGCGGCCAAACCATCCCGCTCAGCAACACCAACCCCGCGGTGTTCACCAAGGAACTGATCCGCGACGTCCCCCCCGTCGCCCGCCGCATGTGGCCGGCGCTGGAGAAGGTCGAGATCGTCGACAAGGAGACGGTCCGCTTCGTCAACGCCGCCCCCGACGTCACCATCGAGGGCCGCGCCAGCGTCCGCGGCAGTGACATCGTGAACTTCCAGGCGTTCAACGACTCGCCCTCATGGCTCGAATACGCCCGCAAGCCGGTCGGCACCGGCCCCTACAAGGTGCGCGAGTTCCGCCCCGACACCTCGCTGATCCTCGATGCGCACGACGAATACTGGGGCGGCCGCCCGCCCATCAAGGCGCTGCGCTTCCTCGAGGTGCCCGAGGCCTCCTCGCGCATCAACGGCCTGCTCTCAGGCGAATACCATTTCGCCTCCGACGTCTCGCCGGACCAGATCCCGCAGATCGAGCGCAACCCCGCCTTCGAGGTGCAGCAGAGCCTGGTGCCGAACCACCGCCTGATCGTGTTCGACAAGCACCACGCCCCGATCCGCGACCCGCGCATGCGCCGCGCCATGACCCATGCCATCGACCGGCAGGCGATCGTCGATGCCCTGTGGGGCGGGCGCACCACCGTGCCGCGCGGCCTGCAATGGGACTTCTATGCCGACATGCTGATCCAGGACTGGACCGTGCCGAAATACGACCCCGCCCTGGCCCGCCAGTTGATCAAGGAGGCCGGCTACAAGGGCGACCCGATCACCTTCCGCGTCGCCCCCGGCTACTACACCAACCAGGCCCCGACCTCGCAGGTGCTGGTGGAGATGTGGAAGCAGGTCGGCCTCAACGTCCAGATCCAGATGGTCGAGAACTGGACCCAGATCTTCGCCCGCGGCCCCGAGCGCGGCGTGCGCGACTGGTCCAACTCCGCCAACTTCAGCGACCCGGTTTCCTCCATCGTCAACCAGCACGGCCCGAACGGCCAGCAGCAGCAGATGGGCGAGTGGACCAACGATGAGATGAACAAGCTGACGGTGGAACTGGAAAGCAGCACCGACCGCGCCCGCCGCCGCCAGGTCTTCGCCCGCATGCTGGAAATCTGCGAACGCGAGGACCCCGCCTACACCGTCCTGCACCAGACCGCGGTGTTCATCGCCAAGCGCAAGGAACTGAAGTGGAAGGCTGCCCCCAGCTTCGCCATGGATTTCCGCGCCCACAACTGGGGGTAGGAAAGAGTCTTCTTTTTTCTGAAGAAAAAAGAAGCAAAAAAGACTTCATCCATTTGCGCCGTGACAAATCCGGCAGCCACGGTGCAAATGGACAAAGTTTTTTGGTTCTTTTTTTCAAAAAAGAACTTCTTCCTTCCCCACCAGGAGCCACCCGATGCGAAACCTCACCCGCCGCACCGCAGGCCTCCTCGCCGCCTCGGCCGCTCTCCCCCGCATCGCCATCGCCCAGGCCGACACGCGCCCCAGCATCACCATCGCCGTCCAGCGCATCGCCAACTCCAACACCTTCGACAATTTGCGCGAGCACTCCAACGTCGGCGAGCGCACCGCACTGCTGTTCAACGAACGCCTGATCGAGATCGACTGGCGCGGCGACCTGCGCCAGAAACCGGGCCTGGCCGTCTCCTGGCACCGCCCCGACGAGCGAACGGTGGAGCTGAAGCTGCGCGAGGGCGTGGTATTCCACAACGGCGACCCCTTCACCGCCGAGGACGTCGCCGCCCGCTTCAGCGCCCAGGGCATGTTCGGCGACACCCGCCCCACCGTCGACGGCAAGACCCTGCCGCACGCCTTCACCGGCCTGACCGGCCAAGCGTCGAAGGATCTTCCGAAGGAAATCCCTCCCGTCGCCCGCCGCCTCTGGCCCGGGCTCGACCGCATCGAGGTGGTGGATCGCCACACCGTGCGCTTCCACAACGCCACCCCCGATGTCACGCTGGAAGGCCGCATGGCCGCTCTCGGCAGCGAAGTCGTCTCCCGCCGCGCCCATGCCGAGGCGCCGAACTGGCTGGAATACGCCCGCAAGCCCATCGGCACCGGCCCCTACATGATCCGCGAATTCAAGCCCGACTCCTACCTGGTCCTCGAATCCCACGACGCCTACTGGGGCGGCCGCCCGCCGCTGAAGTCGATCCGCCTGGTCGAGGTGCCCGAGGTGTCCTCGCGCATCAACGGCCTGCTCGCCGGCGAATACCATTTCGCCTGCGACATCCCACCCGACCAGATCTCCAGCGTCGAGCGCAACCCCGCCTTCGAGGTGCTGGGCGGCACCATCCTCAACCACCGCCTGACCAGCTTCGACAAGTTCCACCCCGCCCTCGCCGACCCGCGCGTCCGCCTCGCCATGGCCCATGCCATCGACCGGCAGACCATCGTCGACGCCCTGTGGGCCGGGCGCACCCGCGTGCCGAAGGGCCTGCAATGGGAGTTCTTCGGCGACATGTTCATCGCCGAATGGAACACCCCGGCCTACGACCCCGCGAAGTCGCGCCAGTTGCTGAAAGAGGCCGGCTACAAGGGCGACCCGATCCCCTATCGCCTGCTGAACAACTACTACGTCAACCAGGTCGCCACTTCCCAGGTGCTGGTCGAGATGTGGAAGCAGGTCGGCGTCAATGTCGCCATCGAGATGAAGGAAACCTTCGTCCAGCTGCGCGACCGCTCCCAGCCGCGCGGCGTGCGGGACTGGTCGTCCGGCGCCACGCTGTCGGACCCGGTCGGCTCGATGGTCTCCAATTTCGGCCCCAACGGCGCCGCCCAGCAAGCGCGCGAATACGCCAACGAGGAGTTCACCAAGCTGAGCGTCGTACTCGAAACCAGCGCCGACCGCGCGCTGCGCCGCCGCGCCTTCGCCCGCATGCTGGAGATCGCCGAGCGCGACGACCCCGCCTACATCATGCTCCACCAAGCCGCGACCTTCACCGCCAAGCGCAAGGAGATCAAGTGGCGCGCCATGCCGGCCTTCCAGATGGACTTCTCGCCCGGTAACTTCGCGCTGTGATGCCCTCTCCTCCTGCAATGTCTGAACCGCTTGTCTCCATCCGCGACCTGCGGGTCTCTTTCCACGGCCTGCCCGCCCTGCGCGGCATCGACCTCGATGTCGCCCCGGGCGAGGCGGTCGGACTCGTCGGCGAGTCCGGCTGCGGCAAGTCCGTCACCTGGCTCGCCGCCCTCGGCCTGCTGCCGCGCACCGCGACGGTCACCGGCAGCGTCACGCTGGGGACGCAGCAACTCCTCGCCGCCCCGCCCCCGGTGCTCGACCGCATCCGCGGCGGGCGCATCGCCATGATCTTCCAGGACCCCGCCAGCGCCCTCAATCCAGTCAAGCGCGTCGGCGTCCAGGTGGCCGAGGCGCTGCGCCTGCATCGCGGCATGGAAGGGGCGGCCGCCCAGGTGGAGGTGCTGCGCCTGTTCGACCAGGTCGGCATCCCCGATGCGAAGCGCCGCATCCACATCTACCCGCACGAGATGTCCGGCGGGCAGAACCAGCGCGTGATGATCGCCATGGCGCTGGCCGGCCAGCCGGAACTGCTGGTCGCCGACGAGCCCACCACGGCGCTGGACGCCACCATCCAGGCTCAGATCCTCGACCTGCTGCGCCGCCTGCAGCAGGAGACCGGCATGGCCCTCGTGCTCATCAGCCACGACCTCGGCGTGGTGGCCGAGATGTGCCGCCGCGTCTGCGTCATGTATGCCGGGCGCATCGTCGAGCAGGCGCCGAGCGACGAGCTGTTCGCCAATCCGCGCCACCCCTACACCACCGGCCTGCTCGCCGCCCTGCCCGACATGGTCGGCCCGAGGCGGCGGCTGGAAGCGATCCCCGGTGGCGTGCCGGAGCCGTGGAACATGCCGCCGGGCTGCGCCTTCGCGCCGCGCTGCGCCCACGCCACCGCCGCCTGCGACGCCGGGATGCCCGGCTTCGTGCCGACCGGGCCGGAGCACGAAGCCGCCTGCATCCACGTGGAGTCCGCCGCCATGGTGCCGGCATGAGCCTGCTCTCGCTCGACGGCGTCAGCCGCGTCTATTCCACCCGGCGCGGCCTGTTCGGCCAGCCGGTGCCGGTGCGCGCGGTCGACCATGTCTCGTTCTCGATTGCCCCCGGCCGCACGCTCGGCATCGTGGGCGAATCCGGCTGCGGCAAGTCGACCACCGGGCGGGTGGCGCTCGGCATCGAGCATCCGAGCGAAGGCACGGTAATGTTCGAAGGTGCCGCGATGCCGCACGCCGGCACGCCCGGCTGGCGCCGGATGCGGGCACGGCTGCAACTGGTCCACCAGGACCCGCTCGGCGCGATGGACCGCCGCCTGACCGTGGCCGCCCAGGTCGAGGAGCCGCTGGAGATCCACGGCATCGGCGACAAGGCGGAGCGGCGCGATCGCGTGGCCGCCCTGCTGCGCGATGTCGGGCTGCGCGCCGACCTCGCCGAGCGTCACCCGCACGAGCTTTCGGGCGGGCAGCGCCAGCGCGCCGTGCTGGCCCGGGCGCTCGCCACCGATCCCGCGCTGCTGGTGGCGGACGAGCCGGTTTCGGCGCTGGACGTCTCGATCCAGGCGCAGGTGATCAACATGCTGACCGACCTGCAGGAGGCGCGCGGCATCGCCATGCTGTTCATCAGCCACGACCTCAAGGTGGTGCGCCAGGTGAGCCACGAGGTCGCCGTGATGTATCTCGGCCGCATCGTCGAGCAGGGCGACCCGGAGGCGATCTTCGCCGATCCGCTGCATCCGTATTCCCGTGCCCTGGTCTCGGCGATCCCGGTGCCGGGGCCGCGGCGGATCGAGCGCGTGGTGCTCACCGGCGATCCGCCCAACCCCGCCGACCGGCCGAGCGGCTGCGCCTTCCATCCGCGCTGCCCGGTGGCCGTCGCCGCCTGCGCGCAGGTGGTGCCCGAGCTGCGCCCCGCCGCCGACGGGCGGAAGGTCGCCTGCCACCTGGTTCCGGAAGCTTCTGTCGCGAAGGCTGCCTGATGCTCCGTTTCGTTGCGACCCGGCTTGGCCGTGCCCTGCTGACCATCACGCTGGTGGTCACCTTCGCCTTCATCGTGCTGCGCCTGTCGGGCGATCCGGCGATGATGATCATGTCGCCTGACGCCCCCCCGGAGGCGCTGGCCGCCTTTCGCGAGGCCTGGGGGCTCGATGAGCCGATCTGGCTGCAATACCTGAAGTACTTCACCGCCATCCTGCAGGGCGAGCTCGGCCAGTCCTTCCGCGACGGGCGGCCGGCGATCGAGCTGGTGGCCGAGCGCATTCCCGCGACGCTGACGCTGACCCTCCCGGCGCTGGCGCTGAAGGTCGGCCTGGGCATTCCGGCCGGCATCTATGCCGCGCTGCATCGCAACTCGATGACCGACCGGGTGGTGATGACCTTTGCCGTCGCCGGCTTCACGGTGCCGAGCTTCGTGCTTGGGCTGCTGCTGGTGCTGGTGTTCGCGGTGCAGCTCGGCTGGCTGCCCTCGGGCGGGCAGGAAAGTTGGCGCAGCGTGATCCTGCCGGTGATCGCCATGGGGCTGGGCGGGGCCGGCGTGTTGGCGCGGTTCACGCGATCGGCGATGCTGGAGGTGCTCGGCCAGCCCTATATCCGCACGGCGAGTGCCAAGGGCGTGCCGTGGGGGCTGGTGGTGCGCGGCCATGCGCTGCCGAACGCGGCGATCCCGACGGTAACGGTGGTGGGGTTCATGGTCGGCTCGCTGATGGCCGGGGCCGTGGTGGTCGAGAGCGTGTTCTCCTGGCCCGGGGTCGGGCGGCTGATGGTGGTGGCGGTGGCGAACCGGGACCTGGCGGTGGTGCAGTGCGTGCTGCTGCTGGTGTCGGCGACGATGGTGACGTCGAACCTGATCGTGGACCTGCTGTACGGGGTGCTTGATCCGCGCCTGCGCGGCTCGGCGCCGGCGGGGGGCGGGCACTGATGTCGGAACAGGTGCTTCCCCAGGCGAGTGTCGCGGCTCCGCCGCGGCGGCGGGTGGCGATTCCGCTGGGCGTGATGCTGGCCATCGTGTGGCTGGTGGCGATGGTCGGCGTGGCGCTGCTGGCCGATGTGATCCGGCCGTATGGCATCACGGCGATGGACCTGCGGGCGCGGTTGCAGCCGCCGGTCGGGTTCGGGGGCGACTGGCTGCATCCGCTCGGCACCGACGAGTTGGGGCGGGACGTGTTCAGCCGGCTGGTGGAATCGATCCGCATGTCGCTGCTGATCGCCTTCGGGGCGACGATCATCGCGGCGGTGTTCGGCACCACGATGGGCTTCCTGGCGGCGCATTTCCGCGGCTGGGTGGAGCAGGCGGTGCTGATGCTGATCGACTTCCAGGCATCCATGCCGTTCCTGATCCTGGCACTTTCGGTGCTGGCGTTCTTCGGCAACTCGCTGGTGCTGTTCATCTGCTTGATGGGGCTCTACGGCTGGGAGCGGCATGCGCGCATCGCACGCGGGCTGGCGATCGCGGCGAATGCGCAGGGGTATGCGGCGGCGGTGCGGCAGCTCGGCGCGGGGCCGATGCGGATCTATTGGAAGCACGTTCTGCCCAACATTGCTTCCACGCTGATCGTGGCGGCAACGCTGTCGTTTCCTGAGGTGGTGCTGCTGGAATCCGGACTGTCATTCCTCGGGCTCGGGGTGCAGCCGCCGATGACGTCGCTTGGGAACATGGTGGGGTATGGGCGGGACTACATCACGCGGGCGCCGTGGATCCTGCTTTCTCCTTCGTGTGTGATTGTGTTGACGACGCTGTCGGTGAGCATCCTGGGCGACTGGCTGCGCGACCGGCTTGACCCGACGCTGACGTGAGGATTTGGACGTGACATTGATTGCATCGCATCGCGGCGGTTCGCTCGAGGCGCCGGAGAATTCGCCAACGTCGTTCCGCCATACCGCCGGGCTGGCGGTGGAGCAGGTGGAGTTCGACGTCCATCCGACCGCCGATGGGCATATCGTGGTGATCCATGATGCGACGCTGGAGCGGACGACGGATGGGACCGGGCCGGTGGCGGCGCGGACGCTGGCGGAGTTGCGGCGGCTGACCATCACGGGGACGGCTTCGGATCGGATCATGACCTTGCCGGAGGTGATCGAGCTGTTCCGGCCGACCGGGATCGCGCTGCGGATGGAAGTGAAGTCCGATGTGGAACACCAGCCCTATCCGGGGTTGCTGGCGCAGGCGTTGCGGTTGCTGGATGCGGCGGGGATGCGGGAGCGGTGCGTGGTGACGAGTTTTCTCGCACCGATCGTCGGCGAGGCGGTGCAGGCGCCGGGGTTGCTGGGGCGGATCTGGCTGGTGGCGCCGGTGATCATGGATGATTGCGGGCTGGAGGGCGTGGTGGCGACGGCGGAGGCGCATGCGATCGGACATGTCGGCATCAGGGCGCCGCGGCTGGATGGGCGGGTGATGGCGCATCTGCGGTCGGCGGGGCTGGGCGTGGGGGCCTGGGCGGTGAACGACGCGGACAGCGTGAAGCGGATGCTGGAGCTGGGGGTGGAGGTGTTCACCACCGATATTCCGACGACGGCACTGGCGCTGCGGGGCGGATGATTTTTATTCCTATATCGGAATGAATTGGCCGCGGTGAGGCGAAGCGGTCAGGTGCCGGATTTTTTCCAGGCGCGGGCGGCGGCGCGCACGTAGGGCTCCAGGGGGCGGTCGGTGGGCAGACGGCCGAAGGCGGGGGGGCGCGGCGGGGCGCGACGGACTCTGGGTGGGCGTGGCCGTGGTGGCAGGCGCAGGAAGGCCGGCGGGTCGATGGCCAGGGCGTGGCAGAGCGGGCGCAGCAGGCGGCCGGCGCGGGGGACCTCGGCGAGAAAACCGGCCATCTCTGGACGTTGCAGCAGACCATGCAGGTTGCCGGCGCACGAGGCTGCCGCGGCGACGCGGCGGTTGATCCAGCCGCGTTCGCGCGGCAGGCGGGCGTAGGGCGCGCGTTGGGGCCGCGGGGCCGGGGTGGTGGGCGTGCGGGGCGGGCGCAGCGTGCCGTCGTGCCAGCGCGCGACGAGGGACTGGAAGCGCTCGGCCAGGCGCTCGACGCGGCGGAGCAGCAGCGCCCAGGTTGCGGCGGGGATCGGGCGGTGCAGGTTCGGCCGGACCTCCTCGACGAAGAAGCGGGTGCCCAGCAGCACGACGCGCGGCGCCCTGCCCTGTTGGGCGAGGAATCCGGATACGGCGGTGCCGAGGCGACCGATGATGAGGGCGAGGTGGGCGGCGATTGCTAACATTGAATGTTAGATACTCTTCCGGTGGAAGCGGTGCAAGAGGATTTTGTCGCCTCTCGGGTCGGTGCCGCCGGATGTCGTTCAGGCGTCGGACCTGATCCAATCGGACGTCGTGGCAGCAGGCGGGGAAAGATCACGGACCTTCGCCGAGCCTTGGCCAGGCCCGGCGCGGACATGGGACCAATGACGATTGTCGCTGCTCGCTGTTGCAACACGGCCTCACGGGAGCGTGGGCGTTGAACCGCCAAGGAAGGGAAGCAGGAGGACACGCTTCGGTGAACAAAATAAAATATCATGGAATTCTATTTCAGGAAATGTAGGCTCAACAAATCGCCATTGGGAAGGAAACTCTCCATGAATATCGCAAAAATGACTGCGATGGCCGTTATTTATTCCGGAATTTGTCTCTTCTCTACCGGATCGTATGCGGGGCCTTTCATACTGGCTGGGACAGATGCGGACGACCACGGGTCGGCCACCGCCACCACCAATCTCGATGGCTGGCTGTTCATGCAGAAGGTGCTGGAGAACCTGGCGCCAGCGGTGACGAACGGGAACAAGAACGTGGTGGCACTCGGCAGCAATCCGGGATCGACCGCCGGCAACGCTGCCACGTCTGCGTTCAGCAAGTCGAACCTGGTATCCCAGGGCTGGTCCTTTTCGATCATCGACGGCGTCGCCGATATCGAGGCCTTCCTCAGCGGGGGAATGGGCAGCACCGGCATCGTGATGCTGGATTCCGCCAACAATGTCGGCGGCGGCCTGACCTCCGCCGAGCTGACGGCGATCTCGAACAACGCGTTGAACCTGAACAACTTCGTTGGCGCGGGCGGCGGGTTGTTCAGCCAGGAGAACAACTTCGGCTTCCTCGGCGCGCTGGGGCTGGGGGTGACGGTCACCAACGAGTCCCAGACGGGCATCGAACTGACAGCGGCCGGCCAGTCGGCGTTTCCGGGCCTGACGAACGGCGACCTCAGCGCGGGGCCGTACCACGCCGTGTTCAACAATGTCGGGCTGATCCCGGTGCTGGGCATCTCGGCGGGGAGCGGGAACAACGTGATCATTGGATCGAGCACCGGCAGCATCATCGATCCCGGCACGCCGGGCACGGTGCCGGAGCCCATGACAGCGGCGGTGCTGGGGATCGGGCTGGCGGGGCTGGGGCTGATGCGGCAGCGGCGGTAGGGACGCCGGAAGCCTCAGATCGGAAGCCCCCTCGTTTTCCCAAGAAATAAAGACTCCATTCGTCTGCGAGACCACGACCATCGCGCAGACGAATGGAGGATTTACGTTTCTATCAAGAAATACCTCCATCCTTCTTCAACAGCGCTCTGGCCGCGTCGACCATCACCGCGCCGCCGGTGACGATGTCCTCGTCGGCGGTGTTCTCGCTCCAGTGGTGGCTGATGCCGCCGATGCTGGGGACGAAGAGCATGGCGGACGGCATCACCTTGGCGAGCATCTGGGCGTCGTGGCCGGCGCCGCTGGGCATGCGCTGGTGCAGGCCGGGGGCGTGGGCCTCGGCGGCGGCTTCGAGGGCGGCCTGGAACGCGGGGTCCATCACCTTGGGCACCGAGCGGGAGGTGTTGGTCAGGACCGCGGTGCAGGGGCCGCGATTGGCTTCGGCGACGAGTTCCTCCAGCCGGGCTTCGAGGCGCAGGAGCAGGGCGGGGTCGGCGTCGCGGAACTGGAAGATCAGCTCGGCGCCGCCGGGGATGATGCTGCCGGCGCCGGGGTCGAGCGTGATGCGGCCGACGGTCCAGACGGTGCGGGCGGCGCAGATCTTGGGGAATTCCTGGTCGATGGCGACGGCGAGCTTGGCGGCGGCGAGGCCGGCGTCTTTCCTGATCGCCATGCGGGTGGTGCCGGCGTGGTTCTGCACGCCGGTGAAGAGGACGCGGTAGGACCAGATGCCGACGATGGAGGTGACGATTCCGATCTTGAGGTTGCGGGCTTCGAGGTCGTCGCCTTGTTCGATGTGGGCTTCGAGGTAGCCCTTGTAGCGGCCTGGTTCGAAGGCGATGCGCGGGGTGTTGGCCAGGCCGGCCTCGGCGAGGGCTTCGCGGAGGGTCTTGGCGGAGTAGCGGTTGGAGCAGGAATCAATCTCGGCCTCGGTGACTTCGCCGATATAGGAGCGGCTGCCGAGGAAGCTGCCGTAGTGGCCTTCCTCGTCGGCCCAGGAGACGACGTCGATGCCTTGGCCGAGGGCGCGGGCGGTTTCCAGCGCGTAGAGCACGCCCAGCGCCCCGTCGAGCCAGCCGGCTTCGGGCTGGGTTTCGGTGTGGCTCCCGAGGAGGAGCTTGGGGCCCGGCGTGGGGTCGCGGCCGATGACGTTGCCGATGCCGTCGATCTCGGGGACCAGGCCGGCTTCGCGCATGCGTTCGCAGAGCCAGTGGCGGGATTCCATGTCGACCTTGGAGTAGGTCGGGCGATGGACGCCGGTCTTGAAAGTGCCGAAGCCGCGCAGCTTGTAGAGGTCGGCCAGGAGGCGCTTGCCGTCGTAGCCGGTGTTGGGGATGGTCATGGGGTTCTCCGAAGGAAGAATCTTCTTTTTCTGAAGAAAAAGAAGCAAAAAGACTTTTCATCCATGGCGCCGGGAGAGCATGGCGCCATGGGGGAAAGTTTTTTGTTTCTTTTTTTCAAAAAAGAACGCCTTGCTTACTCGCTGACCTTGATGCCGTGCGGGCGGATCAAGCCGTCCGGCACCGGCGTGAAGCCGGAGAGTTTCGCCGTGTGCGCGAACAGCCAGTTGTGGTGGTACATCACCATCATCGGGCGGTCGGTGGTGTAGATGGCGGAGATGTCCCGGTAGAGGGCCTGGCGCTGGGCGGTGTCGGTGACGCCGCGGGCCTTGGCGAGCAGGCCGTCCAGCGTGGGGTTGGTGTATTTGCCCCAGTTGAGGAAGCCGTCGGATTGCAGCCAGACGGCGACGTTGCCGTCGGGGTCGGCGCGGCCGCTCCAGATGCCGATATAGGCGTTGAAGTCGCCGGCGCGGGTGGCGGCGACGGCGGCGTTGGCTTCCATGGCGGTGATCTTGACGTCGAAGCCGGCCTCGCCGGCCATGGACTGGATCAGCTCGGCGGTTTGCAGCGGGATGGGGGCGTTGCCGACCACAAGGGTGACGGGGACGCGGTCGACGCCGGCGGCCTTCAGCAGGGCGCGGGCGCCGGGGAGGTCGCGCGGCGGGACCGGGATGGCCTGGTTCCAGAAGGTGCCGCCGGGGGGTTCGGTCTGGTTGGAGGGGACCATCAGGCCGTCGAGGACGACCTGGTTGAGGACGGTGCGGTCGATGGATTTCTCGAAGGCTTCGCGCACGCGGGGGTCGCGGCCGAAGGGGCCTTCGGACATCTTGCCGTTGCCGAGGTTGAACAGCATGGTCTGGTAGGCGACGGCGGGGGCCTGGAGGAGCTTGAGGCGGGCGTCGGCCTTCACGGCGGCGGCGTCGGAGGGGGCCATGCCTTCGATGAGGTCGAGCTGGCCGGAGCGGAGGTTGACGAGCTTGACGGTGCTGTCGGGGATGGGGCGGAAGGTGACGCGGTCGACGTGGATTTTCGCGGCGTCCCAGTAGGCGGGGAAGCGGTCGAGCACGATGCGGTCTTGCGCGACGCGCTGGGTGAACTTGAAGGGGCCGGCGCAGACGGGTTCGGTGCCGAATTCCTTGCCGAGGCGGGCGAGCGCCTTGGGCGAGGCGATCATGCCGGCGCGGTCGGCGAGGACGGCGACGAGGGGGGCGTTGGGGGCGGAGAGGCGCAGGCGGATGGTCAGCGGGTCGATCACCTCGACGGCGCTGATCGGGCGGGTTTCGGCCTTGCGCTGGCTTTCGGGGGCGGTGCGGTAGCGCTCGATGTTGATGCGGACGGCTTCGGCGTCGAGCTTCTCGCCGTCATGGAAGGTGACGCCGGGGCGCAGGGTGATGGTGAGGGCCATGTTGTCGGCCGACCATTCCCATTTGGTGGCGAGCTGGGGGACGAGCTTCATCTGGCCGTCGAGGTCGATGAGCTTGTCGCAGAGCGAGGCGAAGACGATGCGGCCGACATAGGAGCCGCCGCTGGCGGGGTCGAGCAGGTCGGGGTCGCCGCCGAGGCCGATGCGGAGCTGGGCGGCGTGGGCCTGGGTAGCGGCGAGGAGGGCGAGAGCCAGTGTGGGGGCCAGGGGGATGCGCATCGCCGGTTCCTTTTTCGTGTTCCGCGATGGATGCAAGCATGCCGTGCGTTCTGCGCACAGGGGGTTTGTGCGATGCAGCGGGGATACTGATGCGATGAGCGAGACGAAACGGACCGAGATCTACGTGGATGCCGATGCCTGCCCGGTGCGCGATGAGATCTATCGCGTGGCGGGGCGGCTGGGGCTGGTGGTGCACCTGGTGTCGAACGGGTCGCGGCCGATTCGTCCGCCGGGGATGGCGAATGTGCGGATGGTGGTGGTGGAGGCGGGGGCGGATATCGCCGATGACTGGATCGCCGAGCGGGTGACGGCGGCCGATGTGTGCGTGACGTCGGATATTCCGCTGGCGGCGCGGTGCCTGGCGAAGGGGGCGCGGGCCTTGGCGAGCAACGGGCGGGTGTGGAGCACGGACAATATCGGCAATGCGCTGGCCGGGCGCGAGGTGTCGCGGCACATGCGGGAGATGGGGATGATGACGGGGGGGCCGGCGCCGTTGGCGAAGGCGGATCGGTCGAAGTTTCTCTCGGCGCTGGATACGCTGGTGCAGGCGGCGCTGCGGGGGCGGTGAGCTAGAGGCCGGCGAACAGGGCGGTGGAGAGGTAGCGTTCGGCGAAGCTGGGGGCGATGGCGACGATGAGCTTGCCGGCATTGGCGGGGTCGCGGGCGAGGTCCATGGCGGCGTGCAGGGCGGCGCCGGAGGAGATGCCGAGGGGGAGGCCCTCGACCTGGGCGCAGAGGCGGGCGGCGGCGATGGCTTCGCGTTCGGAGACGCGCAGCACGGTGTCCATCAGGGCGAGGTCGAGCACGGCGGGCTGGAAGCCGGGGCCGATGCCTTGCAGGCCGTGCGGGCCGGGTTCGTCGCCGGAGAGGACGGCAGATTCGGTGGGCTCGATGGCGATGACCTGGAGGGTGGGGCGGCGGGGCTTGAGGGCGCGGGCGATGCCGGTCAGCGTGCCGCCGGTGCCGGCGCCGCCGATGACGATGTCGACCAGGCCGTTGGTGTCGGCCCAGATTTCCTCGGCGGTGGTGGCTTCGTGGATGGCGGGGTTGGCCGGGTTGTCGAACTGGCGCGGCATCCAGGCGCCGGGGGTTTGGGCGACGATGCGTTCGGCCTCGGCGATGGCGCCGGCCATGCCTTCGCGGGCGGGGGTGAGTTCGACCTGTGCGCCCATCAGGCGGAGCATCTTGCGGCGTTCGACCGAGGCGCCCTCGGGCATGCAGACGATCAGGCGGTAGCCGCGGGCGGCGGCGACGAAGGCGAGCGCGATGCCGGTGTTGCCGCTGGTGGGTTCGACCAGGATGGAACGGTTCGGCGCGATGGTGCCTTCGGCCTCGGCGGCGTCGATCATCGCCAGGCCGATGCGGTCTTTCACGGAGCCGAGCGGATTGAAGAATTCGAGCTTCAGCGCGACGTCGCCCACCAGGCGCTCGGCGGCGGTGAGGCGGGGGATGCGGACCAGGGGGGTGGCGCCGATGGTTTCCAGCACGCTGGCGTGGATGCGGCCCCGGAAGGATGCGCTGGCGTGGGAGACAGGCGGGGCGGCGGCCGGGAGCGGGGGACGGGTCATGCGTCGGCTATAGCACGCAGATCGGTGCTTTACACGTCCGCTGGTCGTGGTTTAGTGCGCCGCACCCGGGCCGCGTCGCCGCGATGCCGGCCGGGGCAACCATACAAACGCCCCAATGCGGGCGGACGGGGACGGACCACCGAGGGAACCGACATGCTGATCCGCAAGGACCGGGCCATGCTTGCCATCACCATCCTGCTGGACGTCGCCTTCCATGGCGGGCGGACTGCGACCGTGAGCGCCGCGGACCTTGCCGAGCGGCTGGGGCTGGCGCGGCGGGGGATGGAACCGCTGTTGCAGACGCTGTCGCGGGCGGGGTTGCTGGAGAGCGTGCGCGGGCCGCGCGGCGGGTATCGGCTGGGGCGACCGCGGCGGGACATCCGGCTGTCGGACATCGTGGCGGTGGTGAGCGGCGACGACGGCGAGGCGGTGGATGGGCCGGGA
Source organism: Asaia bogorensis (assembly GCA_945897825.1). Taxonomy (GTDB): domain Bacteria; phylum Pseudomonadota; class Alphaproteobacteria; order Acetobacterales; family Acetobacteraceae; genus CAMDGX01. Next base: position 29,219 of record CAMDGX010000047.1, read on the forward strand.
GGTGCGTTGCAGGAGAAGGTGGTCGATCCGCTGTGGGCGAAGCTGGAGACGACGGCGCAGGGGGTTCTGGCGGGGCTGACGCTGGACGACATGGTGCGCCAGGCGACGGCTTCGGGGCTGCGGCGGCCGAACGCGGAGCCGATCACGTTTGCGATCTAAGCGTCCCCGCGGCGAAGCGTGTCGGGTGGACAGCGTGCGCCGGCGCCGGTAAGGCCGGGGGCGACCGGCTGGAGAACAAGATGTCCGACTACCGACTGGCGATCGTTCCCGTCACGATGTTCCAGCAGAACTGCACCGTGCTGTGGCATACCGGGACGAAGCGCTGCGTGATCGTCGATCCCGGCGGGGAGCCGGGGCGGATCCTGGACGTGCTGGTGCAGCAGGAATTGCAGGCCGAGACGATCCTGCTGACGCATGGGCACCTGGACCATGCCGGCGGGGCGCTGGCGACCAAGGGGACGATCGACCTCGACTATGTCGGGCGGGGCTGGGACACGGTGCCGATCGTGGGGCCGGACGAGCGCGACCGCTTCCTGCTGGACGGCATCGAGGCGCAGGCGGAGCAGCTGGGCCTGCCGGGGCTGCGCAACGTGACGCCGGACCGGTTCCTGGTGGAGGGCGACACGGTCGAGACGATCGGGCTGACCTTCGAGGTGCTGCACTGCCCCGGCCACACGCCCGGGCATATCGTGTTCGTGGAGCGGACGCTGCGGCTGGCGTTCGTGGGCGATGTGATCTTCCGCGGCTCGGTGGGGCGGACGGATTTTCCCTATGGCGACGGGGCGGCGCTGATCGCGGGGATCAAGCAGAAGCTGCTGCCCCTGGGCGACGACATGAATTTCATCTGCGGCCACGGCGAGGGCTCGACCCTGGGCGTCGAGCGGCAGCGCAACCCGTTCCTGCAGGGCTGAGGAAAGGATCGACGCCATGAACCGCGAGCCGCTGATCATGGTCTGCACCTGCGAAATGGCCGGGCGGGTGCGGGGCAAGGGGTTCCCGGCGCGCGAGCTGCCGGGGCGGATGGCGCGCGGCGTGGGCTGGGTGCCGACGAATGCGATGATCAACGCGTTCTCGACCATTCCCGCGACGCCGTTCGGCACCGGCGGCGACCTGATCCTGGTGCCCGACCCCGCCAGCGAGGTGGAGGTGGATTTCGCCGACGGGTCGGCCAAGGAGCATTTCCTGCTGGGCGACCTGCGCTGGCTCGACGGCACGCCGTGGGAGCTGTGCCCGCGCGATTTCCTGCGCCGGGCGCTGGCGGCGCTGAAGGAGGCGGCGGGGCTGTCGCTGGTGGCGGCGTTCGAGCACGAGTTCACCTATACGGGCGTCGATGAGGCGCCGGGCAGCCCGTATTCGCTGGATGCGTTCCGGCGGCAGGGGGTGTTCGCGGAGGCGTTCATGGCGGCGCTGCGGGCGGCGGGGTGCGAGCCGGACAGCTTCATGGCCGAGTATGGCGCGCGGCAATACGAGTTCACCGTGGACGTGGCCGAGGGCGTGCGCGCGGCGGACCGGGCGGTGGTGGCGCGCGAGATGGCGCGGGCGACGGCGCACCGGCTGGGGCATCGGGCGATCTTCTCGCCGATCCCCGACCCGGCGGGGGTGGGCAACGGGGTGCACATCCATTTCAGCTTCAAGGACGCGGCCGGGGCGCCGGTGATGCATGATCCGGCGGGGGCGCATGGCTTGTCCGACGTGGCGCGGGCGTTCGTGGCGGGCATCCTGCACCACCAGCCGGCGCTGTGCGCGCTGACAGCGCCGGCGACGGTTTCGTATCTGCGGCTGCGGCCGAACCGCTGGGCGCCGACGCATGCCAACCTGGAGCAGCAGGACCGCGGGGCGGCGTTGCGCATCTGCCCGGTGCTGCCGGGGGGCGATGTCGCGCGGCAGTTCAACGTGGAGTATCGCGTCGCCGATGGCGCTGCCTCGCCGTATGTCGCGCTGGCGGCCGTGGTGTGGGCCGGGGTGGACGGCATTCGCCGCGGGCTGGCGATTCCGGAGGAGGGCCCTGCCCTGCCGGCGACGCTGGAGGAAGCGCTCGATGCGCTGGCGGCGAGCGATGCTGCCAAGACCTGGATGGGCGAGAGCTTCCATGGCGCCTACCTGTTGCACAAGCGCGGCGAGGCGGCCCTGATGGCGGGGCTGACCGAGGCCGAACAGTGCGCGCGCTACGCGGAGACTTATTGAGCGCGCTTGCGCGCGACGACCTAATAAGGAACGACCGATGGCCAACCTGCCGCATCCCGATACGCGCGACCTTCCGGTCGACAAGCCGCACACCACGCTGCTGTTCATCGACGTGCAGAACTACTGCGCACGGCGCGACGGCAGCGAGTTCGCGCACATGTCCAAGGAGCAGTTCGACCGCGAGCTGGGCTGGTTCTTCGACAGGTTCGAGTCCGAGACGCTGCCGAACATGCAGAAGCTGCAGGCAGGGTGCCGGGCGGCGGGGATCGAGGTGATGTACACCATCATCCGCAACCTGACGCAGGACGGGCGCGACCGGTCGCTCGACTACAAGATCACCGGGTTCAGCGTGCCGCCCGATTCGTGGGACGGGCAGGTGCTCGATGCGATCAAGCCGGGGCCGGACGAGATGGTGATCCCGAAGACGTCGTCGAACGTATTCGTCTCGACCAACCTCGACTACGTGCTGCGCAACCTTTCCACGAAGCACTTGGTGATTTCGGGGATCGTGACCGACCAGTGCGTGGCCTCGGCGACGATGACGGCGTGCGACCTCGGCTATCTCGTGACGCTGGTGACGGATGCCTGCGCGACCTACACGCAGGAGCGGCACGACGCGACGCTGAAGGCGATCAAGGGGTATTGCCGGCAGCGGACGACGGCGGAATTCCTGGCCGAGATCCGGGGGTAGAAGCGGCGCCCGGCCTCAGGCGCGGGCGGCGGCGATGACGGCGCGCACGCGGGCGGGGTCGGTGACGGTGTGGCGGTATTCGCGCTCCTTGTCGTCGCCGCCCATGGCGAGGGCGGGGTTGCGGTAGCGCATGGCGCTGGCGATCGTCGCCGGGGCGGAGAAGTGGAGCTCGGCGAGGCCGGCAATGCGGCGGACCTGGGCGATGGTGGCTTCGTCGAGGTCGCCGCAGCCGAGGATGGTGATGCGGCCGGCGGCCTGGCGCACCAGGCGGGCAAGCAGGGGCGCACCGTCGATGCCGCGCGGGCGCTGGCCGCTGGTCAGCACGCGGCCGACGCCGCATTCGATGAGGGTTTCGAGCGCGGCTGCGGGATCGGCGGTCATGTCGAAGGCGCGGTGGACGGTGGTCGAGAGCGGGCCGGCGGCCTGAACAAGGGCGCGCGTGCGGGGCGCGTCGATGGCGCCGTCGGGCGTGAGGCAGCCGAACACCACGCCGGCCGCGCCGGTCTCGCGGATGGCGGCGACATCGTCGCGCATGGTGGCGAATTCGCGCTCCGAGTAGAGGAAGTCGCCGCCGCGGGGGCGGACCATGACCATGACCGGGACGCGCACGGCGGCGACGGTGGCGCGGATGGTGGCGAGGCTGGGGGTGATGCCGCCTTCGATGAGGCTGGCACAGAGTTCGATGCGGTCGGCCCCGGCCTCGGCGGCGGCGATGGCGTTGTCGATGCCTTCGACGCAGAGTTCGATCAGGGGCATGGAGCACTCCAGGAAAGGAAGCATGTTCTTTTTTGAAAAAAAGAACCAAAAAACTTTTCCGACTTTGCGCGGGGGCTAGCTTCGGCGGAAAGTCGGAAAGTCTTTTTTGCTTCTTTTTTCTTCAGAAAAAAGAAGATTCTTGCTTCAGGGCGCTACACCTGCGACGGCGAGGATGGCGGTGAGGCCGGCGGCCATGCCCTTGACGGAGTTGGTTTTCTCCACGTCGATCCACTCGTCGAGCGAATGGCCGCGGCCGCCGGTGCCGCCGGAGCCGATCTTCACGGCGGGGATGCCGAGGCTCATCGGGATGTTGGCGTCGGTGCTGGAAAAGACGTGCTTCACCTCGAAGCCATGCGCCTTCAGGGCGGCGGTGCTGTGGGAGACGATGTCGGTGTCCATCGCCGTCGAGCCGGCAGGGCGGTCGCCGATGAGCTTGGCCTCGACGGTGATTTCGCCCTGGGCGATGGAGCGGGCGTGGTTCTCGGCGGCGGCGGCCTGCTGCACGATGGCGAGGAAGCGGTTCTCCAGGCGGGCGAGTTCGGCCGGCGCCTCGGAGCGCAGGTCGACCTCCACCCACACTTCGTTCGGGATAGAGTTCACGCTGGTGCCGCCGCCGAAGACGCTGGCGCTGAAGGTGGTTTTCGGCTTGGCGGGGACGGCGATGCGGGAAAGCTCCAGCATGGCCTGGCTCATGGCGAAGGCGGGCGAGACCAGGCCGAAGGCACCGAAGCTGTGGCCGCCGGGGCCGCGGAAGGTGGCGCGGTAGCGCTTGGAGCCGACGCCGCCGACGACCAGGCCCTCCATGTCGGGCGAGTCGACGGTGAAGAAGGCGTCGATGCGGCCCTTGTACTTGCCCTCGGAGAACAAATGGCGGATGCCGCGCAGATCGCCCAGGCCCTCCTCGCCGACGTCGCCGACGAACAGGATGTCGGCGTTGGTGCGCACTCCGGCGGCATCCAGCGCGCGAATGTAGGCCAGGAGGACGGCGAGGCTGCGAGTGTCGTCGCCGACGCCCGGCGCGTGGAGCTTGGTGCCCTCGCGGCGGACCTTCACGTCGGTGCCGGCGGGGAAGACGGTGTCGAGATGGGCGGCGACGACGATCAGGCGGCCGTTGCCGGCGCCGCGGCGCACGCCCATGGCGTTGCCGATGCCGTCCAACTCGACGTCCTCAAGGCCGTGGGCGTGCAGCATCTCCAGGTAGTGCGCGGCCTTGGGGGCCTCTCCGAACGGGGGGGCGGGGATTTCAGTGAGGGTGATGATGTCGGCGACCGTGCGGTCATGCTCGGCGTCGAGCACGTCCACGATCTTGCGGTAGGCGGGGGAGTGCATGATCTCGGCGACGGTCATCTGGAGCTCTCTGGCGAAAGGAAGGATTCTTCTTTTTCTGAAGAAAAAGAAGCAAAAAGACTTTATCCATTTGCGCCGTGCTTGACGGATCAGCCCCGGCGCAAATGAGGGGAAGTTTTTTGGTTCTTTTTTTCAAAAAAGAACGTGCTTTCTTCCCTTAGCGATTGAGCTCCTTGGCCATCTCGTCGATGCCCCCGAGCGTGAGCGGGAACATGCGGTTTTCCATCAGCTTGCGCAGCATGCCGACGGTCATCGCGTGGTCCCAGGCGCTCTTGGGGCGCGGGTTCAGCCAGGCGGCGCGGCGGAAATGGCTGGTCAGGCGCTGCATCCAAACCGAGCCGGGCTCGTCGTTCCAGTGCTCGACGCTGCCGCCGGGGTGGGTGACCTCGTAGGGCGACATGGAGGCATCGCCGACGAAGATCGCCTTGTAGTCCGGGCCGTACTTGCGCATGACCTCTTCCGTCGGGGTCATGTTGTCGTTGCGGCGGCGGTTGGTTTTCCAGACGCGCTCGTAGATGCAGTTGTGGAAGTAGAAGTATTCGAGGTGCTTGAACTCGCCGCGCGCGGCGCTGAACAGCTCCTCGCAGACGCGCACGTGCTCGTCCATCGAGCCGCCGATGTCGAGGAACAGCAGCACCTTCACCGTGTTGTGGCGCTCCGGCACCATCTTGAGGTCGAGGTAGCCGGCGTTGTTGGCGGTGGTGCGGATGGTCTCGGGGATATCGAGCTCGGTCGGCGCGCCCTGGCGGGCGAATTTGCGCAGGCGGCGCAGGGCGAGCTTGATGTTGCGGGTGCCGAGCTCGACGCTGTCGTCGAGGTCCTTGAACTCGCGCTTGTCCCAGACCTTGATGGCGCGGCGGTTGCGGCCTTCCTGCTGGCCGATGCGCACGCCCTCGGGGTTGGAGCCGTAGGCGCCGAAGGGCGAGGTGCCGGCGGTGCCGATCCACTTGCTGCCGCCCTGGTGGCGGCCCTTCTGCTCGGCCATGAGTTCCTGCAGGCGCTTCATCAGCGCCTCCAGCCCGCCGAGCTTCTCGATCTTGTCCATCTCCTCGGGCGTGAGGAGCTTCTCGGCGAGCTTCTTGAGCCATTCTTCGGGCAGGTTCTGGATCGGCATGCCCTCGGGCGGCTCCAGGCCCTTGAAGACCTCGCCGAACACGCGGTCGAAGCGGTCGAGGTGGCGCTCGTCCTTCACCAGGGTGGCGCGGCAGAGATAGTAGAAGTCATCGACCGAATAGTCGGCAACGCCGGCCTTCATGGCGCCCATGAGGGTCAGGTACTCGGTGACGGAGGCGGGGAGGCCAGCGCTCCGTAAGGCCAACACGAACGACGCGAACATCGACGCCTCCTAACAAGACAAGGCCAGGGCTCTGCCCTGGACCCGCTGGGGCCTGAGGCCCCAGACCC
>CAMDGX010000048.1 GCA_945897825.1 Asaia bogorensis
GGTGCGGCCGGCCGCACGCCCGGCGCCGCCGCGGCCGTCGGTGCCGCTGGTGTTGCCGAACTTGCCGGCCACTGAGCAGGCGGCGCCACCGCAGCAGGCGGACGTGCCCGAGGCCGCGCTGCCGGAGCAGCCCGGTTCGCGGGTGGCCGAGCCGGGAGTCGCGCCGGTGCCGAGCCTGGCGGGGCTATCGGCGGCGCGGGTGGAGGCGCTGCTGGGCGCGCCGGCGGAGCGGGCGCCGAGCGGGGTGGGCGAGCGCTGGCGCTACCGCGGGCCGGGCTGCACGGTGGACCTGTTCCTGTTCCCCGGCGTTGGCAGCGGCGGGTTGGTGGTGCTGGACCGGCGGGCCACGGGGGCGGATGAGCAGGCGTGCCTGCGCCGGATGCGCGAGGGGGCGCCGTAGGATGCCGGCACCCGGGGCGCGGCCGCTGCTGGTGCTGGTGGATGACGACCCGGTGTTCCTGCGCCTGCTGGCCGCGAACCTGGAGGCGGCGGGCTATGCGCCGGTGACGTATTCGGACCCGCAGGCGGGGCTGGCGGCGCTGCGGGCGGACCGGCCGGCGGCGTGCCTGTTCGACTGGGACATGCCGGGGCTGGATGGGCTGGCGCTGCTGCGGGCGCTGCGGGCGGAAGGCGCGCGGTATCCGGTGCTGTTCCTGACCGGACATGCGACGCCAATGTTCGAGGAGGCGGCGCTGGCGGCGGGGGCTGTGGATTTCATCGACAAGTCGCGCGGGCCGGCGATCGTGCTGCAGCGGATCGCGCTGGCGCTGTCGCGCGGGGGGGCGCCAGAGAGGGGGGAGGGGGACGACGTGGCACTTGGCAACCTGGTGCTGCGCGCGGCCAGCAAGCGGGTTCTGTGGCGGGGGCGGGAGGTGGGCCTCAGCCGGGGCGAGTTCGAGATCGTGGCGCTGCTGGTCCGCCAGGCGGGGCGGGATGTGCCGTACCGGGCGCTCTATGACGCGCTGCATGGCGATGGGTTCGTGGCGGGGCAGGGGGAGGAGGGCTACCGCGCCAATGTGCGGGCGATGATCAAGCGCATCCGGCGCAAGTTCGCCGAGCTTGACCCGGGGTTCGACGCGCTGGGGACCTATCCCGGCGTCGGCTATCGCTGGCAGGCCGGCTGATGCGGTGGTGGCGGTCCTTGCGGGTGCAGGTTCTGGCGCTGCTGGCGGTTCTGGTGGCGCTGCCGCTGCTGGTGCTGGCGGTGCTGGGGGAGGCGGACGACGAACGGCGGGCGCTGCTGCTCGCGGCCGTGTCGGATGCCGGGGCGGCGATCGGCACGGCGTTGGCCACCGAGCTGGAGACACTGGCGCCGGCGGATATCGAGCTTCTGCCGGCCACGCTGGACCGTTTCGCGGGGCCGCAGCGCAGCATCCGGGTGTTGCTTCGGCCGCAGGGGAGCGGCGGGGAGGACGGCTTCTTCCTGCTGGCCGCCGCCCCGGCGATTCCGCCCGATTCGGTCGACTCGGAGCGGCGGATGCTGGTGGAGCTGGGGGTGTTGCCGCAGGTGGCCGACCGGTGCGACGCGCCGCGCGCCGAGCCGCTGTTGCTGGGGGCGGGGCAGGAGGTGCTGAGTGCCGTGGTGACGGTGGCGGGGCAGGCGGGGTGCTGGGCGGTGGTGATCGGCACCGCGGAGGCCCGGCTGCGTGGGGTGGCGAGCCCCGCGCCGTACTGGCAGCGCCCGGAGGCGCGGGCGGCGCTGGCGGTCTATGCCCTGGGGGCGGGGTTGGTGGCGCTGATCTTCTCGGGCGTGTGGCGGGCGCTGCGGCGGATGGAGCTGGTGGCGGGCGAGCGGGCCGAGGGGTTCGCGGCGGCGGCGCGGGTGCCGGAGCTGTCGGGGCTTGCGGCGGCGTTCGACGCGATGGTGCTGCGGCTGCGGCGCAGTGCCGAGATGCTGCGCCAGGCGGCGGAGGCCAATGCGCATGCGTTCAAGGGGCCGATCGGGACCATCCGCCAGGCGCTGGAGCCGCTGCGCCGGCACGACGACACGGCGCGCTGGCTGGAGCCGGTGGATGCGGCGCTGGCGCGGCTGGACGGGCTGGTGCGCTCGGCGCGGGTATTGGACAGCGCGGCGGCGGAGTTGCTGGAGCCGGAGTTGGCGGAGGTCGATCTCTCCACGCTGACGTTGGCGGTGGGCGAGGATTTCGCCGCCAGCCATCCGGGCCGGGTGGAGGGCGAGGTGGCGCCGGGCGTTATGGTGCGCGCGCAGGTGGAGGCGCTGGAGACGGTGCTGGAGAACCTGATCGAGAACGCGCTGGGATTTTCGCCGCCGGGGCGGGCAGTGCGCGTGGTGCTTCGGCGGGACGGGGCGGAGGCGGTGCTGACCGTCCAGGATGACGGGCCGGGCGTGGCGCCGGAGCGGTTGGGGCACATCTTCGAGCGCTACTACAGCCATCGGCCGGGGCAGGCGCCGGGGGCGCATTTCGGCATCGGGCTGTGGCTGGTGCGCCAGCATGTGTTGCTGCTGGGCGGACGGGTGACGGCGGCGAACCGGGCGCAGGGCGGGTTGGCGGTGGAGGTGCGGCTACCGGTGGCTTGATCGGGCGCCTGTGGCGGCCTCAAACAGCCAGACGCGGGCGGGCAGGGTGGTCCAGCCGTCCTGGATCAGCGGGGTGATGGCCTGCTCGATGGCGGCGGTGGCGCGGGCGCGCTCGTCTGCGGGGCGTTCGCGCAGGATGCGGCCGACCTGGCCCATGTCGGCGAGGCCGGCGGCGGTGCGGGCGGGGTCGTCGCCGGGGTAGCGCATGGTGAAGTCGAAGGCGCGCTGGCGGACGGGGCCGTAGCCGGCGTCGTGCAGGATGCGGCGGACGCGGGCGGCGTCGCCGAAGGCGAACTGGCCGGGCTCGTCGGGGTCGGCCGGCGGCGGCGGGGGGATGACGGCGAGGGCCGCCTGGAGCGGCAGGTTGATCCAGGGGTTGTCGTCGAGCGCCGCCCAGGCGGCGAAGGCGAAGCGGCCGCCCGGGGCCAGCGCGCGGCGCAGGTTGGCGAAGGCGGCCACCGGGTCGCCGAAGAACATCACGCCGAAGCGGGAGAACAGCAGGTCGGCGCGGCGGCCTTCGAGCGTCCAGGTCAGCGCGTCGGCCAGCTCGAGGCGGGCGTTCGGGGTTTCGGCGAGGCGGGCGCGGGCGGCTTCCAGGATCACGGCGGAGACGTCGAGCCCGATCACCTCGCCGGTTGGCCCAACTTCGTGGGCGAGGCGCAGGGTGGTGCCGCCGGCGCCACAGCCGACATCGACGATGCGCCCGCCCGGCGGCGGGGCGGCCCAGGCGACGAGCGCCTCCAGCACCGGGGCGAGGCCACGTTCGGTGCGCGCCTCGTTGGCGGCCCATTGCGCGCCGGTGGGGCCGTTCCAAGCCTCGACCTGGCGGGCGTGGCGGTCGGCCTGGGGGGTGGCTTGGGTGCTGGTCATGGCGGGAGCGTGCCACGGGCGGGCGCGGTGTTCCATCCTCTCCGGCGTGGGGAGCATGGCCGGGGCCGGATTGACCTGCGTCAAGGTATTTTCGCATACAATTTGTAGCATTTCGGCGTGGTCGCGCAGTTCGCGTGACCGGACCGGAGGCACAAAATGGCAATTCTTTTCTGGAACGTCTTCACCGGAAAGTGGAACGAAGACGCGAACTGGCTGGGGGAAGTGGCGCCCGCCGGCGGTGATACAGGGGTGATCGGCCACGGCATCTTGACCAACAGCACGGTGGACTTCACCGGCCTGACGATCACCGGGCAGACGATCGACGTGGTCGCCGCCAACCAGCTGGTGTTCAACGGCACCACGCTGGCCGCCTCGACGACGCTGAACAGCACCGATGCGGACGGGCTGATGATCTCGGTGGCCACCGTCGTGACGATGAACGGCCCGGTGACGCTGGAGGGGGACAACAGTTTCTACCTGATTCCCGACACGACCGCGGTGCTGATCAACGCGGGGACGATGAAGGTCGCCGGCGCGGTGGTGGTGATGGGGGCGGGCACGCTGGTGAACAGCGGCACGATCGAGGTTGCCCCGCCGGCCGACGCGCCGACGGTGATCGCGGACCTGCATGTGCCGAGCTTCGGGATTGTTACCCAGAACGATGGGCTGATCACGCTGACCGGCGCGCCGTCGCAGCCGGTTTCGAACACCAGGGCCGTCTTCGAGAACGTGACCGGGGCGGGCACTGTCCGCGCCGCCAATGCCGAGGTGACGTTCCTCGGCAGTGTTGCGGGTGGGACATTCGAATTCGCCGATGCGGCGGCGGTGCTGCGGCTGAACTCGCCCGGGGAGTTCGACGCCGCGATCAAGGGGTTCGTGCTCGGCAATACCATCAGCCTCGGGTCTCTCACGGCGGATTCGGTGGACTACATCGCCGATCCCGGCGGCGAGTCGGGCATCCTGCGGGTGTACAACGGCGGGTCCCCGGTGGCCGCGCTGTCGTTTGTCGGGACCTACGACACGAGCGCCTTCTCGCTGGGCGATGTCGGCGGCGAGATCAGCCTTTCCACCAGCGTGCCGTGCTTCGCCGCGGGCACGATGCTGCGCACGGCGCGTGGGGAGGTGGCGGTGGAGGACATCGCGGTGGGTGATGTGATGCCGACCAAGCTGGGCGGCGCGTCGGCCAAGGTGGTGTGGACCGGCTGGCGCAAGGTGCAGTGTCGGCGGCACAAGCGCCCGCAGGACGTGATGCCGGTGCGGGTGCGGCGCGGGGCGGTGGCGCCGGGGGCGCCGAAGCGCGATGTGCTGCTCTCGCCCGACCATGCGCTTTGGATCGATGGCGTGCTGGTGCCGGTGCGCTACCTGGTGAACGGAGCGACGATCCTGCGCCACGAGGTCGAGACCGTCACCTACTGGCATGTGGAACTGGAGCGCCACGACGTGATCGAGGCGGGCGGGCTGGCGGTGGAGAGCTACCTCGACACCGGCAACCGCGCCAGCTTCAGCAACGGTCCGCAGCCGCGCACGCTGCATGCCGATTTCGGCCGCGCCGTTTGGGCGACCGACGGTTGCGCGAAGCTGCATGTGGACGGGCCGCTGGTGGCGCAGGCGCGGGCGCGGTTGTTGGCGCGGGCGCGGGAGATCGGGTTCGCCACGAGCCGGGCCGGCGATGTGCGGGTGAGCGTGGACGGGCGGGTGGTCGAGCCGCTGGTGGACGGGGCGTTCTGGCTGGTGGCGCTGCCGCGCGGGGCGAAGCGGCTGCGGCTGCGCTCGGCGTCGGGCGTGCCGGAGGCGATGGCGGAGCGCGGCGGCGACTCGCGGCGTCTCGGCGTGGCGATCGCGGCGCCTGCCTGGGACGGTGCGGCGGCCGGGCTCGACGATTCGCGGTTCCTGGCCGGCTGGCACGCGCCCGAGGAGGAATGGCGCTGGACCGACGGCGATGCCGAGCTGGACGTGACCGGGCTGGCCGATGTCGGGTTCACGCTGGTGCGGATGGCGGAGCACTGGGTGCGGCCGGCGCGCAGCGAGACGAGACGGAAGAACGTTCTTTTTTGAAAAAAAGAACCAAAAAACTTTTCATCCATTGCACCGTGTCGGATCGCTCGGGCACGGTGCAATGGATAAAAGTCTTTTTGCTTCTTTTTCTTCAGAAAAAGAAGGACTTCCTTACAGCGCCGCCGCCCGCTCGCGCAGGACGTATTTCTGCATCTTGCCGGTGCTGGTTTTCGGCAGCGGGCCGAACACGACGGTCTTGGGCACCTTGAAGCGGGCCATGTTGTCGCGGCAGAAGGCGATCAGCTCTTCGGGCGTGGCCGCCGCGCCCTCCTTTAGGGTGACGAAGGCACAGGGGGTTTCGCCCCAGGTCGCATCGGGGCGGCCGACCACGGCGGCTTCCAGGATGGCGGGGTGTTTGTAGAGGACGTCCTCGACCTCGATGGTGGAGATGTTCTCGCCACCGGAGATGATGATGTCCTTGCTGCGGTCCTTCAGCTCGATGTAGCCGTCGGGGTGCCAGACGCCGAGGTCGCCGGTGTGGAACCAGCCGCCTTCGAAGGCTTCGGCGGTGGCCTTGGGGTTCTTAAGGTAGCCCTTCATCACCGGATTGCCGCGCATGAACACCTCGCCCATCGTCGTGCCGTCCTTCGGCATGGGCTTGAGATTGCGGGCATCGGCGACCATCAGGCCTTCGAGCGAATGGTAGCGGACGCCCTGGCGGGCCTTGATGCGGGCCTGGTCGGCCTCGGGCAGGGCGTTCCATTCCTCCTGCCAGGCGCAGACGGTGACGGGGCCGTAGACCTCGGTCAGGCCGTAGACATGGGTGATGTGGAAGCCGCGGCGCTCGATGCCGGCGATGACGGCGGCGGGCGGGGGGGCGCCGGCGGTCATGAATTCGACAGTCTTGCCGTGGAAATCCGGGAAGTCGGCGTCCGGCACGTTGATCAGCATGTTGGCGATGATCGGCGCGCCGCACATGTGGGTGACGCCGTGGCTGGTGATCGCCTTCAGCACGGCGGCGGGCTCGACGCGGCGCAGGCAGACATTGGTGCCGGCGACGGCGGCCATGGTCCAGGGGAAGCACCAGCCGTTGCAGTGGAACATCGGCAGGGTCCAGAGATAGACCGGGTGCGGCGCCATGCCCCAGGTGAGGACGTTCGAGGTGGCGTTCAGGTAGGCGCCGCGGTGGTGATAGACGACGCCCTTGGGGTTGCCGGTGGTGCCGCTGGTGTAGTTCAGCGCGATGGCATCCCATTCGTCTTCCGGCAGTTCGATCGGGTAGTCGGGGTCGCCTGATGCAAGCAACGCCTCGTAGTCGGTTGATCCCAGGGTTTTTCCGGGTGGGGCGAGGTCGTCGATCACGTCGATGACGATGGGGCGCTTGTCCGCCGGGATCTGCGCCAGCGCGGCCTCGATGGTGGCGCTGAACTCGCGGTCGGTCAGCAGCACGCGGGCCTCGCCGTGCTGCAGGATGAAGGCGATGGTGGCGGCGTCGAGGCGGATGTTCAGCGCGTTGAGCACGCCGCCGGTCATCGGCACGCCGAAATGCGCTTCGAACATCTCCGGGATGTTGGGCAGCATGGCGGCCACCGTGTCGCCCTTGCCGATGCCGAGCCGGGCGAGCGCACTGGCCAGGCGACGGCAACGGTCACCCACCTCGCTCCAGGTGATGCGCCGGGTGCCGTGGATCGTGGCGAGGCGGTTGGGGTGGACGGCGGCGGTGCGGGCCAGGAAGCTCAGCGGCGAGAGGGCGGCGAAGTTGGCCTTGTTCCTGGGCAGGTCGTAGTCGCTGGCGGCCATGGCGTTTCATCCCGTTGGCGGCCGATGGGTCGACCGTTCATGCGGGAAGGTAGCGCCAGACCGAGGCGGGGGGGAAGTTCAGCGGCGTCCAGGCCTCGCGGCGGGCGGAGAGGCCGTGTGCGCGCCAGGGCAAGGGGGAGGTGATGCAGTAGCTGTAGTGGAGGAAGCCCCGGCCGGGCGCCACCGCCTCGATCGCGTCGATGAAGCGGCGCTGGTCGGGGCGGGCGAGCAGCACCAGCGGCACGCCGCAGATCACGGTGCCGATCTGGCCGTGCCAGTGGCGCGGCAGCAGGCTCGGCAGGTAGCGCGCATCGCCCGTTACCACCGTGGCCCCCGGCAGCGCGCGGCGCAGGTGGTCCGCCATTTCCGGGACGATCTCCACCACGACGAGGCGATGCGGCGGCAGGCCGGCGGCCAGCAGGGCGCGCGAGACGACGCCGGTGCCGGCGCCCAGCTCCAGCACGGCCTGGTCGCCATCCCAGCGGGATTGCTCGACGATGCGGCGGCACAGGGCGGGGGAGGAGGGCACCACCGAGCCCATCTGCAGCGGGTTCGCCAGCCAGCGGCGGAAGAACAGGGCGGCCCCGCCAGAGGCGCCCCGTCCTGGTGTGGCGCCGGATTTCGTGGCCTTGGCCGCATGGTGCATGATGCCTTGGTCGCGCTCGCTCATGACCCTGCATAAGGCGCGGCCAGCCCGGGAGTTCCCGCCATCCATGCCGCGGCGGCAATCGTTCGGGACGGACACGAACCGACACAATTTGGCGCGCGGCGCACACCGCGTTATCGTATTCGTCAACTTCTGCCTGACATCATCCGCCCCCGACGCGCCCGGCCCGGGCAACGTGGCGAAGGGCTCCCGAATTCCAGCAAAGGATGCACCGAACCGGATGAGGCAGGCTGGATGACGGCACGCATCCTGATTGTGGACGACGTTGCGGCGAACCTTCGCCTTCTGGAGGCGCGCCTGTCCGCCGAGTATTACCAGGTCGCCACGGCGCAGGACGGGCTCGACGCGATCCGCCTGGCCAAGACCTGGCAGCCGGACCTGATCCTGCTCGACGTGATGATGCCGGAGATGGATGGCTTCGAGACCTGCCGGGCGCTGAAGCGCGACGGCGCGACCCGGCACATCCCCGTGGTGATGGTGACCTCGCTTGGCCAGAATGAGGAGCGCGTGCGCGGGCTGGAGGCCGGGGCGGACGATTTCCTGACCAAGCCGGTCGATTTCACCACGCTGCTGGCGCGCACGCGGTCGCTGGTGCGGTTGAAGCGGCTGCTCGACGAATGGCGGGTGCGCGGCGAGACCGCGCGGGCCCTGGGCCTGGATGGCGACGGGCTGTCGCTGCCGTCGGTGTCCGGGGCGCGAGCGCTGGTGATCGACGACTGGGAGGAGTCGGCCGTCGCGGTGCAGGAGGCGCTGCTGGAGGAGGGCATCCTGGCCGGGCGGGCGCGCGGCGAGGCGGAGATGCTGGCGCTGACCCAGGCGATCGGCTTCGACCTCGTGGTGATCAGCCTGTCGATGGTCGGCGACGATCCGCTGCGCCTGGCCTCGCGCCTGCGCGCCGGCGAACACACCCAGGCCATCCCGATGCTGGTGGTCGCCGAGCCCGAGCAGCGCGACCTGGTGCTGCGCGGCTTCGACCTCGGCGCGAATGACTGGCTGCTGCGGCCGCTGGACGCGCTGGAGCTGCGGGCGCGGGCGCGCAACCAGATCCGGCGCAAGTTCTACCAGGACCGGCTGCGCAGCGACCTCGGCCACGCGCTGGAGCTGGCGCTGACCGACCCGCTGACCGGCTTCTACAACCAGCGCTATCTGGCCCGCCACCTGCACAGCCTGCTGGAGGCCGGGCAGCCGAACGGCATCGCGGTGCTGATGCTGGATGTCGACTATTTCAAGCAGATCAACGACCGCTGGGGCCACCAGGTCGGCGACGCGGCGCTGGTGCTGATCGCGCAGACGCTGCGTGGGCGCGTGCGGGTGTTCGACTCGATCGCCCGCTACGGCGGCGAGGAGTTCGTGGTGGTGATGCCCGGGGCCGGCGAGCTCGACGCGCTGAGTGCGGCGGAACGGCTGCGCGGGGCGATCGAGGAACTGCGCTTCGTGCCGGAAACCGGGCTGTCGCACCCGCTGACGGTCAGCGTTGGCATCTCGTGCTGCCCGCCGGGCGGCAAGACCACGCCGGAGCGGCTGATCCAGGCGGCCGACCAGGCGCTGTATGCGGCCAAGCGGGCTGGACGGAATCGGGTCGAGGTCGGGCAACTCGGCTGACCGGCCAGCGCAGGGCGGATGCGAACAAGGGCGCGGACGCGAAAAAGGGCGCTCGCGCGCCCCTCCGAAGACGTTCGAACCTGTGGGCCCGAATTACTTGATCTTGGCTTCCTTGTACGCGACGTGCTTGCGCGCGACGGGGTCGTACTTGCGCATTTCCATCTTGCCGGTCTGGGCGCGCGCATTCTTCTTGGTCACGTAGAAGTGGCCGGTATCGGCGCTCGACACGAGCTTGATCTGGATGGTGTTCGACTTGGCCATGGCTGGGATCCCGAGCGTGGAGCGAGACCGGACGCGCGCAGAGAGAACGCACGCGACCAATCGGTGCAGGATGGCTAGTTACGCACCGCCGATGCCCCCGTCAAGCCCGAAGCGCCCCGATTGGGCAGAACTCGATCCGGCAGAACCGGCACGCCGGCGGGCGCCATGATCGGCCGGGCGCCGAGCGAGGACCGCGGCGCCAGCGGCGGCATCAGCGCCGCGGCATAGGCCGCGGGAGTCTGCACCAGGGCGCGGGCGGCCACCATGTCGAGGTCGCCGCCCTCGGCGGCCGGGCAGATCGCGCGCATCTCCAGCACCGTCCCGGGCGACAGCGGCGCGCGGGAGGCGCGGTGGCGCTCCAGCCCGGCCTGCAGCGGCTGCATCCCGCGGGCCAGCGTGGCCAGGTTCCGCCCCAGCGCGTCCTGCCCCAGGCTGGTGCACACCTGCGGCACCACGCCCAGCGCCTGGATCGGCCAGCCGCGCGGCGCGAGCAGGCGGCTCCAGGTGACATAGAGCTCACCGCCATCGGGCAGGGCGGCGATGGTCTGCACCAGGCCCTTGCCGAGCGTGGTGCTGCCGACCACCACGGCGCGGCGATGATCGGCCAGCGCCGCCGCCAGGACCTCCGCGGCGCTGGCGCTGCGGCCGTCGACGATCACCACGACCGGCAGGCCGGGGGCGAGGTCGCGGCCACCATCGGCGCGGTATTCCACCGCCGCGGCCGGGTCGCGCCCGGCGGTGATGGCCACCACGCCTTGGGGCACGAGCATCGCCGCCGCCGCCACCGCCTGGCGCAGCAGCCCGCCGCGGTTGCCGCGCAGGTCCAGCACCACGCCGTCGGGCGGCGGCGCCGCGGCGGTGCCGGCGATCAGCTCCTGGCCCAGCCGGGCCGCGGTGTTGCCGGCGAAGCCGGTGATGCGCACCACCAGCAGCGCGTCGCGCCGCGTGGCCGTCACGGTCTCCTGCGGCAGGGCCTCGCGGCGCAGCGGCACGGTGCGCAGCCCCTCGCGGCCGCGCAGCCCCAGCGTGACCATCGTGCCCTCGGGCCCGGCCAGCAGCGCGCCCACCGCCTCCAGGTCGGCGCCGCGCAGCGACTCGCCGTCGATCGCGGCGATCCGGTCGCCCGCGCGCACCCCCGCCAGCGCCGCCGGGCTGCCGGGCTGGACCGCAACCACCACCACCTGGCCGCCGCGCAGCGCGGCGCGGATGCCGACACCGGCGCGGCCGACGCGGCGCATCCGGTCGGCCTGCGCCTCGGCGGGGGTGGCGTAGCGGGAATAGGGGTCGAGGTGGTTGAACAACTCGTCGAAGAAGCTGCGCAGCACGCCCTGGGTGCCGGCACGTCGGACCGCCTCGGAACCGTCCCACGCGGCGCGTACCATCTGCGCCACCGCATCTGCCCAGGCCGCGGCGTCGTCCGGCGGTGGGGCAGGGCGGCTGACCAGAACGCGGCTTGGCCCGATCAGCCGCAGCGTGCCGGTGCCACGTCCGGGCTGGAGATCGGGTGTCAACCTTGCGTCCAGTGTGGTCAGGCCGCGCAGGCCCCATAGCGCCATCTGCTGCGCCGGGATCGGCTCCAGCGTGCGCGGCGCCATGAATTCGAAGGCCGTGCGGGTCACCTGGGCCACCAGCGCGGGGCTCAGGGTCGGCGCGGTCGAAAATGGTTCCGCGTGCGCGGCGCGGTCGAACGGCGCCAGCAGGGCCAAGAACAGCAACAGGAGCCCAGCCTGGTTCACCGCTGCCGCTGGCGCCCCCTTCCGCGCATGGTCCGGGGTTGGCCGCGACCGCCCGGGGAGGACGCGCCGCCTTGGAGAATCTGGAAGATCAGCCCCCCGGTCACCGGGCTCGCCTCAGCCAGCCGCACCTCGACTTCTTCCGCGAGACGGAACGACACGCCTGTGTGGCGTCCGGTCAATGTTTGGGCCGCTTCGTCGTGCATCCAGAAATCGTCCGGGAGCGAGGAGACGGGCACCAGCCCGCTGGCCCCGATGCCCGACACTGTGACGAAAAGTCCGAACCGGGTCACGCCGGAAATGCGGGCTTCGAACACCGAACCCACCTTGTCGGCCATGAAGGCCGCCAGATAGCGGTCGATGGCGTCGCGTTCGGCCATCGCGGCGCGGCGTTCGGTGGCCGTGATGTGCTCGCAGGTGTCCGCCAGCGCCGGAATCTCATCGGGCGAGAGGCCGCCCTCGCCGAGTCGCAGCCCGGCGATCAGCGCGCGGTGCACCAGCAGGTCGGCGTAGCGGCGGATCGGGCTGGTGAAATGTGCGTAGCGGGCGAGCGCCAGGCCGAAATGGCCGATGTTCTCGATGTCGTAGGCGGCCTGGGACTGGCTGCGCAGCATCACCTCGTTGACCAGCGTGGCCGATTCGGTGCCCTCGACCTTCTTCAGCACGCCGAGCAGGTCGCGCGGATGCACCTGGTTGCCGGGCGGCAGCGCGATGTCGAACTGGCGCAGGAAGGTGCGCAAATTGGCGAGCTTCTCGTCGGTCGGCGGGGCATGGACGCGATAGACGCAGGGGCGTGCCAGCCGCTCCAGCTCCTCGGCGGCGCACACGTTGGCCAGCACCATGAACTCCTCGATCAGCCGGTGGCTGTCCAGGCGCGGGCGCGGTGCGACGGAGGCCACGCGGCCCTGGTCGTCCAGCACCACCTTGCGTTCCGGCAGGTCGAGGTCGAGCGTGCCGCGCGCCAGCCGCGCGCCGAGCAGGGCGCGATAGGCGCCGTACAGCGCCGGCAGGGGCAGGCCGAGGTCGCCGCCCGAATCGTGCGCCGCCTGGACCTGCTCGTAGGTCAGGCGGGCGGCGCTGCGCATCAGGCCGCGGCCGAAGCGGTGCGAGAGCTTGCGACCGTCGGCCGCCACCCGCATCTCGACGAACAGGCAGCCGCGATCCTCGTCCGGGCGCAGGCTGCACCAGCCGTTCGACAGCGCCTCGGGCAGCATCGGCACGACGCGGTCGGGGAAGTAGCAGGAATTGCCGCGCGTGCGGGCGGCGCGGTCGAGCGGCGAGTCGGGCCGCACGTAGTGGGCGACGTCGGCGATGGCGACCAGCAGGCGCCAGCCGTCGCCATCCGGCTCGGCGAACACCGCGTCGTCGAAGTCGCGCGCATCCTCGCCGTCGATGGTAACCAGCGGCGTGTCGCGCAGGTCGGTGCGCCCCTCGGGGCCGACGCCCTTGGCGTGCGTCGCCTCGCGCAGGGCCTCCTCGGAGAACTCGGTCGGGATGTCGTGGGTATGGATCACCACGAGGCTGACCGAGCGCGCATCGCCCATGTTGCCGAGCCGCTCGATCACCCGGGCGGATTTCAACCCGAAAGGCCGGTTGGCGTTGGCCAGGGGGGCGGCGAGCACGATCTCGCCATCCTCCGCCCCGCCGGCCTCGCCGGTGGGAACCGCCCATTCGGCCTTGGCGCGGCGGTCGGTGGGGATGATGCGGGCCTCGTCGCGCGAGCCCTTGGCGGCGCGGAACACGCCGAGGATGCGGCCGGGCGCATCGGTCAGGCGCTTCATCGTCCGCCCCTCGTAGCGGCCGCGGGCGATCGGCTTGAGGCGGGCCAGCACGCGCTCGCCAGGGGCCAGGGCGGGGCGGCCACGCGGCTCGGCGGCCATCAGGATCATCGGCGGCGGGCCCTCGCCGCGCCATTCGACCGGCTTGGCCACAGCGTCGCCGTCGGGATCGGTGCCGGTGACCTGCACCACCATCACGTCGGGCAGGCGCCCGGGGGCTGTGAAGCGGCGGTGCCCGGCTGGTGCCACCTCGCCCTCGCCGGCGAGGTCCTTCAGCAGTTGGCGCAGCGCGACGCGATGCTGCGGCCCGAGCCCGAAATGCTGCGAGATCTCGCGCTTGCCGACCCGCCCGGGCGCCTCGCGGATGAAGGCACGGATGGCCTCGCGGCTGGGCAGGCCAGTCGCATCGGCAGAATCGGGCGCAGCCGTGGCCGCGCGGCGCCGCTTCGGATAGCCGGAGCGGGGCGGGCGCGCCACCTCAGCCCGCGGCCTTCTTCGCCGGGGGCTTCTTCGCCGGGGCCTTCTTCGCCGCAGGCTTCGCCGCTGCCTTGCGTGGCGGCGCCTTGGCGGAGGCCGGCGCGGCCCCGGCGGCAGGCGCCGGCTTGGCCGTGCGCCCCTTGGCCGTCTTCTTGGCGCCGCCCTTGGCCTTCAGCGTCTTGCCCTTCTCGGCCAGCAATGCAACGGCGCCCTCCAGCGTCATGTCGTCCATCGCCGTGTCGCGCGGCAGGTTCGCCACCGTGTTGCCGTGCTGCGCATACGGGCCGAACCGCCCCTTGCGCACCAGCACCGGCTCCTTGTCCTTCGGATGCGGCCCCAGCGTGCGCACGCTGGCCAGCTTCTTGGCCAGCAGGTCGACGGCGCGGTTGAGGCCGATCACCAGCACGTCGTCGTCCTTGTCGAGCGAGGCGAACACGCCGCCCATCTTCACGAACGGCCCGAATCGCCCCAGCCCGGCCTCGATCGGCTCCTGCGCCTCGGGATGGATGCCGACCAGGCGGGGCAGCGACAGCAGCGCGATCGCCTGGTCGAGCGTGATCGTGTCACCGTCCACCCCGCGCGGCAGGCTGGTGCGGCGGGGCTTGGTCTTGCTGCCCTCCACCTGCTCGCCCTGCTGCACGTACACGCCGTAGGGCCCGCGCCGCGCGCTGATCTCCTCGCCGGTCTCCGGATGGTGGCCGAGGACGCGCATCCCCTCCTTCAGCGTGTCGCCGGCATCGTCGCCGCCATCCACGGCCAGCCGGCGGGTGTATTGGCAGCCAGGATAGTTGGAGCAGCCGATGAAGCTGCCGTGGCGGCCGAGCTTGAGGCCGAGGCGCCCGGCCTTGCAGGAGGGGCACTCGCGCGGATCGGTCCCGTCCGGGCGCGGCGGGAAGAAATGCGCGCCGAGATCCTCGTCCAGCGCGTTGATCACGTCGGAAATCTTGAGGTCGCGCGTCTGCTCGATCGCCTTGGAGAAATGCGCCCAGAACGCCCGCATCACGCCGCGCCAGTCGGCCCGCCCGCCCGAGATGTCGTCGAGCTGCTCCTCGAGCCCGGCGGTGAAGCCGGTATCGACGTAGCGCTCGAAGAAGCTGGTCAGGAAGGCAGTGACCAGCCGGCCGCGGTCCTCCGGGATGAAGCGGCGCTTGTCGAGCTTCACGTATTGCCGGTCCTGCAGCACCGACAGGATCGAGGCGTAGGTGGAGGGCCGGCCGATGCCCAGCTCCTCCATCTTCTTGACCAGCGACGCCTCGGAATAGCGCGGCGGCGGCTGGGTGAAATGCTGCTCGGCGGCCACCGGCCCGCGCTTCAGCGGATCGCGCTCGCCCATCGGCGGCAGCATCCGGTTGTCGTCGTCCTTGCCGGCGGACTCCTCGGTCACTTCCTCGCGATACAGCTTCAGGTAGCCGTCGAAGGCCAGGATTGAGCCGTTCGCGCGCAGCTTCGGCCCGTCCGCCCGGCCGGTGTCGGCGATCTCGACGGCGACCTGGTCGAACTCGGCGGACTGCATCTGGGACGCCACCGCCCGCTTCCACACCAGTTCGTACAGCCGCTGCTGGTCATGCGTGAGGTAGCGCGCGACGCTCTCCGGGGTGCGCGACACATCGGTTGGGCGGATCGCCTCGTGCGCCTCCTGGGCATTCTTGGCCTTGGAGGTGTATTCCCGCGCCTGGGCCGGCAGGTAGTTCGCCCCGAAGCCCTCGCGGACATGCTCGCGGATGGCGTCGATCGCCTCGCGCGCCATCTGCACGCCGTCCGTCCGCATGTAGGTGATGAGGCCGGTGGTGTCGCCGTCGATATCCACGCCCTCGTAGAGCCCCTGCGCCACGCGCATCGTCTGCTGCGCGCCCATGCCGAGCCGGCCGGAGGCATCCTGCTGCAAGGTCGAGGTGGTGAACGGTGCGGGCGGATTGCGCCGCACCCGCCGCCGCTCGACGCTGGCGACGGAAAAGCTGCCGGCCTCGACCTGCGCCTTGGCCCGCAGCGCCAGCGCCTCGGTGTTCAGGTCGAACTGGTCGAGTTTCTTCCCGTCCAGATGCGTCAGCCGCGCGCTGAACGGTGCGCCGCCCGGGGTGACGAGTTGGGCCTCGATCGACCAGTATTCCCGCGCCCGGAACGCCTCGATTTCCGCCTCGCGCTCGCAGATCAGCCGCAGCGCGACCGATTGCACGCGCCCGGCGCTGCGGCTGCCCGGCAGCTTGCGCCACAGCACGGGCGAGAGCGTGAAGCCCACCAGGTAGTCCAGCGCGCGGCGGGCCATGTAGGCCTCGATCAGCGGCTGGTCGAGTTCGCGCGGGTTGGCCATGGCATGGCGCACCGCGTTGCGGGTGATCTCGTTGAAGGTCACGCGCTCGACGCGCACGCCCTTCAGAACGTTCTTCTCCTCCAGCGCAGCGCGCACATGCCAGCTGATCGCCTCGCCCTCGCGGTCCGGGTCGGTGGCGAGGTACAGCGTCTTGGCGCCCTTCAGCGCCTTGGCGATCGCGGAGATTTGACGGGCGCCGCGCTCATCGGCCTCCCAGTCCATCGCGAAATCCTCGTCCGGGCGCACGCTGCCATCCTTGGGCGGCAGGTCGCGCACGTGTCCGAAGCTGGCCAGCACGGTGTAACCGCTGCCCAGGTACTTGTTGATGGTCTTGGCCTTGGCCGGCGATTCGACGACGACGACGTCCGACATCAGGGTACGTATTCCTCGAGAAGGCGGCGGGGATCAGCCCCCGCCCAGCAGCGCCACGCGGTTGCCCGGAAGCGTCTCGATGCGCCCCGCGATCTCCAGGTCCAACAGGACCGACAGCACCGCGGGACCGGGTAACTGGCAGCGCCGGATCAGATCGTCAACCGCCGTGGGCGTCGGGCCGAGCAAAGCCACCACCGCGGCGACCGTCTCGGCATGCTCGCCTTGCGGCAGGAAGGCCGCGATCGCCCCGCCCGCCGCGCCCAGCTGGTCCTCCGCCAGCCCCGGCAGCCGCCCGCGCAGCCGGCTGCCGTCGCGGGGCAGGGCGTCCAGAACGTCCTGCGCCGTCTCGGTCAAATGGGCGCCGTCGCGGATCAGCCCGTTCGCGCCGCGGGCGCGTGGATCGAGGGGCGAGCCAGGCACGGCGAACACCTCCCGCCCCGCCTCGGCGGCCAGCCGCGCGGTGATCAGGCTGCCGGAGCGCGGCGCAGCCTCCACCACCAGCACCCCCAGCGACAGCCCGGCGATCACCCGGTTGCGGCGCGGGAAATGGCGCGCCTGCGGCTGCACCCCGGGCGGCAGCTCCGCCACCACCGCGCCCACCTCGGCGATGCGCGCCTGCAGCGCCACGTGCTCCGGCGGATAGACGATGTCCGGCCCGCCCGCCACGCAGGCCACCGTCGTCCCGCGACCGAGCGCCCCGCGATGCGCCGCCGCGTCGACGCCGCGCGCCAGGCCCGACACCACCACCAGCCCCGCCGATGCGAGGTCCGCGGCCAGCGACTCGGCCAGCTTCTGCCCGTTGGCCGAGGCGTTGCGGCTGCCGACCACCGCCACCGCCCGCATCGACAACAGCGCCACGTCGCCCAGCACCGCGATCACCGCCGGCGCATCGTCCAGCCGCGCCAGCAGGGCAGGGTAGTCCGCATCGCCCAGGAACAGTTGCCGCCCGCCCAGCGCGGCCACGCGGTCCATCTCGCGCCGCACATCGCCCGGCGCCGGCATGCGTGGCGCCGTTGCCCGCCCGCCGGCCCGCGCGAGATCAGGCAGAGCGTCCAGCGCCGCGGCCGCGCTGCCGAACCGCGCCATCAGGCGCCGCCACGCGACTGGACCGACCCCTTCGGTGCGCGCCAGACGCAGCCGGTCGAGGGCGTCGGCCGTGGTCACTTCTTCTGCCCGATCCTCGGCTCGGTGCCCGCCGCCAGCCTTCCGATGTTGTCCTTGTGCCGCTGCCAGATCAGCGCCGACACCACTGTCGTGCACGCCAGCAGCGCCACCGGCGCCCCCAGCACCGCCGCCGCGACAGGTGCCGCCGCCGACGCCGCCAGCGAGGCCGCCGACGAGATCCGCACGCTCAGCGCCACCGCCAGCCACACTGCCCCGCACACCAGCGCCAGCACCGGGCTGGCCGCCAGCAGCACGCCAACCCCCGTCGCCACCCCCTTGCCGCCGCGGAACCCAAGCCACACCGGGAACATGTGCCCGGCCACCGCCACCACGCCCGCCACATACCCCGCCACCGGCCCGGCCAGCGCGGACCCCAGCAGCACCGCCACCGCCCCCTTGCCGGCGTCCAGCAGCAGCGTCGCCGCCGCCAGCCCGCGCCGCCCGGTGCGCAGCACGTTGGTCGCCCCGATGCTGCCCGAGCCCATCCGGCGGATATCCCCCGCCCCCCCGAGCCGCGTCAGCACCAGCCCGAACGGAATCGAGCCCAGCAGGTAGGCCGCCGCCAGCGCGAGCGCCCACGGCACGAATTCGCTCACCCGAACACCCTCCGCCCGGCCTTCCAGGTGCCGAGCACCCGCCCCTCCAGCGCCCGCCCATCGAACGGCGTGTTCTGCGCCTTGCCTGGCAGCGCGCCGGCCTCCACCTGCCAGCCCCGCTCCAGGTCGAAGAGGCAGAGATCCGCCACCGCCCCCTTGGCCAGAGTCCCGGCCGCACAGCCCAGCAATCGGGCAGGTGCCGCCGTCAGCAGTTCCAGCGCCCGCATCAGCCCGATCTGCCCGCCATGCACCTGCGCCAGCGTCACCGCCAGCAGCGTCGCCAGCCCCGTGCCGCCCGCCGCCGCCTGCGCGAACGGCAGCCGCTTGTCGTCGGCATCGCGCGGCTGGTGGTCGGAGGCCACCGCATCGATCGTCCCGTCGGCCAGCGCCGCCACGACCGCCAACCGCTCCGCCTCCGCCCGCAATGGCGGCGACAGCTTGGCGTAGGTGCGGAATTCGCCGATCGCCGTCTCGTTCAGGTCGAAATAGGGCGGCGCGGTATCGCACGTCACCCGAACCCCGTCGGCCTTGGCCGAACGGATCAGCTCCAGCGCCTCCGCCGTCGAGACATGCGCGAAATGCACCGCCCCCCCGGTCATGCGCGCCAGCCGGATGTCGCGCCACACCATGATCGCCTCGGCCGCCAGCGGAATCGCCGGCAGGCCCAGCCGCGTCGCCAGCTCCCCCTGCGTCGCCGCACCCGACCCGGCCAGCGACGGCTCCTCCGGATGCTGCACCACCATCGCCCCGAACTGCGCGGCATAGGAAAGGGCCAGCCGCATCATCCGCGCCGAGGCCACCGCCCGCCCGCCATCGGTGAACGCCACCGCCCCGGCCTCGCGCAGCAGGCCCAGCTCCGCCATCTCCTCGCCCCGGCACCCCTTGGTCACCGCCGCATAGGGCAGGATCGCCAGGCTGCCGGTCTCCTCTCCCCGCGCCCGCAGCAGCCGCACCAGCGCAGGGTCGTCGATCGGCGGATCGGTGTTCGGCAGCGCCGCCAGCGTGGTGATCCCGCCCGATGCCGCGGCCCGCGCGGCGGAGGCGATCGTCTCGCGGAACTCGAAGCCGGGCTCGCCCAGCTCGGCGCGCATGTCCACCAGCCCCGGGCACAGCACCGCCCCCCCGGCATCCACCACCTCCGCCCCGTCCGGCCGTCCCAGCGCCGGCCCGAGGTCGACAATCCGCCCATCGCGCACCAGCAGCCCGCCGATGGCGTCGAGCCCGCTCGCCGGGTCCATCAGCCGGGCATTGACGATCAGCAGGCCGGCGGCGGCGGACGGGCTTTGCATGCGGTCGGGTCCAGAAGGTTCGCCTTGATCGCCGATTGCAGCCAAGCCCGTCAATGCGGCTGCGCCCCGGTTGACCTGCCGCCCCGCCCATGGAGAGACTTCGGGTCGTTTCACTGGAACCCCACCGAATGGCGCGAAGCTGCGTCTACACCGTCCTCTATGGCGACCGGGACCGGCTGCACGCCCAGAAGGTGCTCGCGGCCAGCGGGCTCGATTTCATCGCCTTCACCGACGATCCCGCCGCCAACTGGCCGGGCTGGACCTGCCGCACGCTGCCGCAGCGCCTGCCGGGCGATCCGGTCCGAAGCTCGCGCTATGTCAAGTTGCACCCGCATGCCCTGCTGCCGGACTACGACGCCTCGATCTACATCGACGCCACCGTGCTGCTGCGCCAGCCGCCCGAGGCGCTGTTCGCCGCCCTGCTCGATGGCCAGGGCAACCCCATGGCGTGCCTGGCCCACAGCCACCGGAAGTGTGTGCTGGACGAGGTGCGCGCCGTGCTCTCGCTCAATTTCGACGACCCGGCGCGCTGCCTGCGCCAGATGGCCGCCTACGCGCAGGCCGGCTGGCGCGGCTCGGTGCCTTTGATCTGGTCCGGCCTGCTGCTGCGCCGGCACCACGACCCGGGCGTCGTCGCCACGATGGAGGCGTGGTGGGAACACGTCCTGCTCTTTTCCCGCCGCGACCAGCTCTCCTTCGCCTTCGTCGCCGAGCAGCAGGGCCTGGCCTTTACCGCCCACGCGCTCGACAACGAGGAGTCGCTGTTCCACCAGTGGCCCGTCCCGCGCGAGCGGCAGCGCGCGCCCTGGCGCCCGGCCCTTCCCGCCCCCGAAAACGACGACGGCGGCTTCCGCGCCCGCCTGCTGGCCCTGATTGCCGAGCTGGACGGCGAGATCCTGCGCCGGGCGCGGGCCGAGGCGGTTCGGGCCAGCGCCGAGGCGGCAACGGCGCGCGCCGAAGCGGTGGAACTGCGCGCCGAGGCCGGGCGATGGCGCGCCGCCTTCGATGCCACCCGCGGCAGTACCTCCTGGCGCATCACCGCCCCCTTGCGCCGCGCCGCCACCTGGCTGCGCGCCCGCTGATCGGGCCGGTCAGTCGTTGCGCCGCCCCTGCCGCGCCAGGATGTCGAGCACGGCCATCCGCACCGCCACCCCCATCTCCACCTGCTCCTTGATGACGCTGCGCACCGGATCGTCGGCGACCACGCTGTCGATCTCCACCCCCCGGTTCATCGGCCCCGGATGCATGACGATCGCGTCGTCCTTGGCGAAGGCCAGCTTCTCCGCATCCAGCCCCCAGAACCGGAAATACTCGCGCGCACTTGGCACCAGGCTCCCGGCCCCGCTCATCCGCTCGCGCTGAAGCCGCAGCATCATCACAACATCAGCGTCTTGCAGGCCGCGCTTCATGTCGTGGAACACCTCCACCCCCAGCCGCTCCGCCTGGTTCGGGATCAGCGTCGGAGGCCCCACCACCCGCACCCGCGCGCCCATCGCGCTCAGCAGATGGATGTTCGACCGCGCCACCCGGCTGTGCAGCACGTCGCCGCAGATCGCCACCGCCAGCCCCTCCAGCCGCCCCTTCCGCCTGCGGATCGTCAGCGCATCGAGCAGCGCCTGGGTCGGATGCTCATGGGTGCCGTCCCCCGCGTTGATCACGGCCGCGTCCACCTTCTGGGCCAGCAGGTTCGGCGCGCCCGATTGCCCATGGCGCACCACCAGCAGGTCGCAGTTCATCGCGTTCAAGGTTGCCGCCGTGTCCAGCAGCGTCTCGCCCTTGTTCACGCTGGAGGTCGAGACCGACATGTTGATCACATCCGCCCCGAGCCGCTTGCCCGCCAGCTCGAAGCTGGTGCGCGTGCGCGTGCTGTCCTCGAAGAACAGGTTGATCAGCGTTCGTCCCCGCAACAGGTCGCGCTGCGTCTTGCCCGACCGGTTGAGCAGCACATAGCTCTCGGCCAGGTCCAGCATCGCCTCGATCTGGGGCGGGTGCATCCCCTCGATCTGCAGAAGGTGGCGGGGGGCGGTGATCACGCGGCAAATCCCGAATCCGTTCGGGGCGGCACACTAGCCCCCTCGCCGCGCCCGCGCCATGCACGCCTGCCTTGCTGCACCGCAGCATTTCCTGCTATCCGGCCGCACCCACCGGAGAGCCGCCATGCGCATAGATGCCATCCCCATCGGCACCAATCCGCCCGAGGACGTCAACGTCATCGTCGAGGTCCCGATCGGCGGCGAGCCGATCAAGTACGAGCTCAACAAGGAAGCCGGCACCCTCTTCGTCGACCGCTTCCTGCACACCCCGATGCGCTACCCCGGCAACTACGGCTTCGTGCCCCACACCCTGTCCGAAGACGGCGACCCCATCGACGTCCTCGTCGCCAATACCCGCCCCATCTTCCCCGGCGCCGTCATCAATGTCCGCCCCGTCGGCGTGCTCAAGATGGACGACGAGGCCGGCGGCGACGAAAAGATCATCGCCGTCCCCTCGCCCAAGCTCACCAAGCGCTACCTCGGCGTCACCAGCTACACCCATCTGCCGCAGATCACGCTCGAGCAGATCCAGCACTTCTTCGAACACTACAAGGACCTCGAGCCCGGCAAATGGGTCAAGGTCATCGGCTGGGGCGACGCCGCCGAAGCCCGCGCCATGATCACCGCCGCGATCGAGCGCGCCAAGGAGTAAGCAAGAATCTTCTTTTTCTGTAGAAAAAGAAGCAAAAAGACTTTCATCCATTTTCATCTAGGCTGGCCGGTTGGCTGCCGTGCAAATGGTTAAAGTTTTTTTGCTTCTTTTTGTTCACAAAAAGAAGAATCCTACTCTTTCTTCTCCCGATAATCCCCGAACGCCTTGTCCCGCTGGCTCAGCACCGAGCTGACCGACTTCCCGTCGCGCTTGAACTGCGCCCGATACTCCAGGCTCGCCTGCGTCGTGAACGCCAGCGCCTGCAGCTCCGTCCCGGCCCGGATCGCCGCGCGCAGCCCCTGCGCTTCCATCGCGCGATGCACCGAGCGCTTGTTGATCTGGTTCAGCTCGGTCGGGATCAGCGCCACGCGGGCCGCGATCTTCAGCACCTCCTCGGCCAGGGAAGCTGCCGGAAACGCCCGGTTCGCGAAGCCCTTCTGCGCCGCCTCGATGCCCGAGATGCCATCCCCGGTCAGCATCATCTCCATCGCGTTGCGCATGCCCATCAGCCACGGATGGAACTGGTTGTCCGGCGGCGACATCAGCCGCACCGGCGGGTAGCCGATGTTCGCGTCCTCGGCCACGTAGACAAGGTCGCAGCACGTCGCCAGCTCGCTTCCGCCGGCCAGGCAATGCCCATGCACCTGCGCGATCACCGGCTTGGCGAGGTCCCAGATCTTCATCCACCCCTCCACCACATGGCGCGCCCAGGCCCCTGGCCCGCCGGCGGTGTAGTAGGGCTGGTCGACCGCGTTGTTCGCCGACAGGTCGTAGCCCGAGCAGAACGACGGCCCGGCACCGCGCAGGATCGAGACCTTCACCTCCGGGTCCCGGTCGGCCTCCACTAGCGCCTCCAGGATCGCCTTGCGCAGCGGATTGTTCAGCGCGTTGCGCTTCTCCGCCCGGTTCATCGTCAGCCGCCGGATGCCCGGCGCGGGCTCGTCGACCAACAATACACTCGCGTCCGCCATCGTTCGCTCCCCTATTGCCTTTCCCCCATCGTCCGCCGCCGCGGCCATCGGCGCAAGCGCCCACGCGGGCACGCAGTCGTGACTGAAATGTACCAAATTTCGCTTGCCCCGGACCGGGCCGGCTTCCGATACTGCCAATTGCCATGCATGCCCGCGGGGCTGCCATTGAGGAGATCACGCAATGTCGGTCACTACCTCCACCATCGGTCCGACCGCAGTCCTGATCGAGGTCGACAATGTCGTTTGGTATGCGCCTAAGGTTGCGCCCTATGTCAGCTCGCTGGATCCGCACGGCGCCCTTGCAAAAAAGGTCGAGGAAGTGCGCAAGTCCGGGTCGTCCGACACGTCGATGGAGGCTGGCCTCCTGCAGTACGGCGGCTTTCTTTTCCGGGAATACAAGGTCGGGGGCAGCCTGCGCTTCTTCGGTTTCTGGCGCGACACCAAGTTCTGCGTCTGCCTGATCGGAAACCATAAAGGCAATTTCTACCACGGCATGACCTACGACGAGAAATCCAGCTTCGCCGCGTCGTTCAGGAACACCACCCTCACCAGCGATGCTTGGGAGCGGAATGTCACCAAGGCGATTTCGGCGATCTGGGGCATGAACACCACCAATTCGCCCTTCCCCCTGTTCGACTGACTGGCCCCGCCGCGCGCGTCATCCAGCCCCGTTCGGATAAAACACCTTACGCGAGCCAGGCCCCGTCGCGCATCAGCTCCCGCCCGGCCAACTCGTTCTCTTCCCGCCAGGCCTGGATGCGCGTCGGCCGGATCCAGATGAACGCCATCCGCGCCGCGCTGTGCCGCGGATCGAACCCGGTCCGCGCCGCGAACGCATCCGCCACCGTCCGCGGCACCGCCGCAACCGGCAACGACTCCGCCGTGCCCTCGATCACCACCACGTCCCGCGTCGTCCCCAGCGTCAGCCGCGCCCGGCCCGTCGCGCGCAGGTTGCGCGCCGTCACGGACGCATCGGGCGTCGCCAGCAACAACCGCGCCCCGTCCCACAGGAACGACAATGGAATCAGGTGCGGCACATCCCCCCGCGCCGTCGCCACCCACACATCCACGTCCGTCTCCAGCCGAGCGAGCGCATCCGCCCGCCGCTGCGCGAAATCCCGTGTCACGCCGAGGCCGCGCCGATCCGCGCCAGCGCCTCCTCCCGGCCCAGCGCCACCAGCACCGCGTCGATTCCGGGGCTGACATTGCTGCCTGTCAGCGCCGCCCGCAGCGGCTGCGCCACCTGTCCGAGCTTCAGCCCCTTGGCCTCCGCGAACCCGCGCAGCGCCGCATCGATGCCCGCCAGCGAAAAATCGCACGCGGCCAGCGCCGCCCCGGCCTCCCGCAGCATCAGCCGGTTCTCGGCCGTCAGCAGCGCCTCGGCCTTCGGCACCATCGGCAGCGGCAGCAAATGCGCCAGGAACATCGCCGAATCCGCCAACTCCACCAGCGTCCTGGCCCGCTCCTTCAGCGCCGGCATCAGCGCCCGGATGCGGCCGATCGCCTCGGTCCCCAGCGCCAGCCCCGGCCGCCCGACCAAACGCCGCGCGGTCTCCCCGGCCAGCCAGGCATCGTCGCGCTGCTTCAGCCAATGCGCGTTCACATGGGCAAGCTTGGCATAGTCCATCCGCGCCGCCCCGCGCCCGACGCCATCGAGGTCGAACAGCCGCACCGCTTCCTCGCGGTCCAGCAGCTCCACGTCGCCATGCGCCCACCCCAGCCGCAGCAGGTAGTTGCACACCGCCTCCGGCAGATAGCCCTGTTCCTGGAACTCAAGCACCGAGACCGCCCCGTGGCGCTTGGACAGCTTCTTGCCGTCCTCGCCATGGATCAGCGGGATATGTGCGAAGCGCGGCCGCTCCCAGCCCATCGCATCGTAGATCTGCGCCTGGCGGAACGCGTTGGTCAGGTGGTCGTCGCCGCGGATCACATGGGTGATCGCCATGTCGTGGTCGTCCACCACCACCGCGTGCTGGTAGGTCGGCGTGCCGTCGCTGCGCAGGATGATCATGTCGTCCAGCTCGGCATTGGCCACCCGCACGATGCCCTGCACCAGGTCGTCGATGACGGTCTCGCCCTCGCGCGGCGCCTTCAGCCGGATCGCCGGCAGCACCCCCGCCGGCGCCTCCGCCGGATCGCGCTCGCGCCACGGCGAGCGGATCTTCACGTTCGGCCCCGCCTCGCGCATCGCCTTCAGCTCGTCCGCCGACAGGTAGCAGTGATAGGCGGAGCCTTTCGCCACCATCTCCCGCGCCACCTCGGCATGCCGCCCCGCCCGCTGGCTCTGGAACACCGTCTGCCCGTCATGGCGCAGACCGAGCCAATCCAGCCCCTCCAGGATCACCCGGGTTGCTTCCTCGGTGGAGCGCTCCCGATCGGTATCCTCGATGCGGAGGAGAAACTCGCCGCCGTGGTGGCGGGCGAACAGCAGGTTGAACAGGGCGGTCCGGGCGCCGCCGATATGCAGCAGGCCGGTGGGGGAGGGGGCAAAGCGAACGCGAACGGTCATGGCTCCTCTCTACTCCGCCCCCGCGAACCGCGCGAGATGCGGCGCACACTCGGGCTTGGCGTTCTGCCGCGCCGCCGCCTTGGCCGACACGCTGGCGATCCCCGCCGCGGGATAGTCCTGCTGCGCCAGCGCCAGCCCGCGGTCGAACACCTCGAAGTAATGCCCGATCAGCCCGCCGCGCAGCGCGAACCTGCTGATCCCCTCGAACAGCACCGGCCGGCCCTCCACCCCAGCCCGCCGCGAGGCATAGCTGAACCGCCAGCGCGCATAGCCGAGATCGCCGACGCACACCGGCTCGACGAACTCCCACCAATAGTCCCGCCCGCCATCGTGGAACCGCTGCAGCATCGCGGCGATCGCCCCCGCGCCCTGGTGCGGGCCGAAGAACCCGTCCTCGTACACGCCGTCCGCCGTGAACAGCGCGGCCAGCCCCGCCCCGTCATTGGCCCGCACCGCGTCGGCGAAGCGTTGCAGCAGCTGCGTGAATTCCATCCCCGCCCCCTTTGCGCACCACCGGCAACGAAACCGGCGTGACGCACCCCCTTGGTGCCGCGTAGCGTGCCGCCATGCAACCGGCCATCCTGCGCCCCCTTGCCGCCTGGCTGGTCGACGCCTCCCAGCGCCTCGTAGAGGCCGAGCGCGGCCGCTTCGCCCCGTTCCTGGCCGTCGCGGTGGCGTGCGGTGCTGCCCACTACTATGCGCTGGCCGGCGAGCCGGATCCGCGCATGGGCCCCTCGATGATAACCACCGGGATCGTGCTCGCCATGCTCGGGCGGGGGCGCAGGCCGGTGCTGGCGATTGGCCTGCTCGCCATCGCCGCCGGGCTGGGCTTCGCCGCCGCGCAGTGGAGCACCTCCAGGGCGCCGGCCCAACCGCTCCTGCCGACCCGGGCCGCGATCATCACCGGCACCGTTGCCAGCGTCGAGGCGCTGCCGCAGGGCCGCCGCGTCACGTTCTCCGCACCACAGATCGACGACGGCCCGGAACTGCCGCGCGACCTGCGCATCCGCCTGCGCGCCACCGACCCCACCCCCGTTGCGGCCGGCGACCGGCTGCGCGTACGCGCCATGCTCCAGCCGCCGTCGGGCGCGCCGCTGCCGGGCGGGTGGGACATCCAGTTCGATGCCTACCACACCGGACTCGCAGGCTACGGCTATGCGCTCAACCCCGTCGAACGCCTCGCCGCCCTGCCGCCAAGGGGGTTTGCCGCCTGGATGCAGTCGCTGCGCGAGCGTGTCGTCGCGCGCATCCACGCGGCCCTGCCGGGCTCCACCGGGCGCCTGGCCTCCGGGCTGATCGTCGGCGGCACAACGGGCATCCCGGCGCAGGACCAGGCGGCATTCCGCGATTCCGGCCTGTTCCACCTTCTGAGTATCTCCGGGCTGCACATGGCCATCGTCATCGGACTCGTGTTCGCCACCTTGCGCATGGCCATGGCGGCGAGCGAAACGGCCGCGCTGCGCCTGCCGACCAAGGCGATCGCCGCGATCCTCGCCCTGGTGGCGGGCGGTTTCTACACGCTGCTGGCCGGCGCCGAGGTGCCCACGGTGCGCAGCTTCACCGCCGCCTGCCTGGTCACCCTGGCGATCGTGGTCGGGCGGCGGGCCTTCTCGGTGCGAAGCTGGGCCCTGGCGCTGGCCGCCGTGGTGCTGGCCGCGCCGCACGAGGTGATGCGCGTCAGCCTGCAGATGAGCTTCGCCGCCACGCTGGCACTGATCGCCGGGTTCGAGGCGCTGCGGCCGTGGCTGACCGGGCTGGCGGGGCAGGGCAGCCGGGTGCGCAGCGCCAGGGCCTGGATCGTGGCCCTGGCGCTGACCAGCGCGCTGGCCGGCACCGCGACAGCGCCCTTCGGCGCCTACCATTTCGGCGCCGTGCAACTCTACTACATCGCGGCCAACATGCTGGCGGTGCCGTTGACCACCATCCTGGTGATGCCCGCCGCGGTGGCGGCGATGGTGCTGATGCCGCTGGGGCTGGAGCGCGTCGCGCTGGTGCCGATGGGCTGGGGGGTCGAAGGGCTGCTGGCGATCGGCCGCACCGTCTCGGCGTGGCCGCAGGCGGTGCTGCCGGTGCCGCAGATCACCGCCTGGGGCATCGCCGCCTACAGCCTGGGCCTCGCCTGGCTCGCGCTGTGGCGGACGCGCCTGCGCCTGCTGGGCCTCGCGGCGATCGCGGCGGGGCTGGCGTCGGCGCCGCTGTACCGACCGCCGGACCTGTTGGTCTCGGCCGATGCACGCCTCATCGCCCTGCGCGCCGGGAACGTGCTGCATGTGCACCGCACCCAGTCGCCCTCCGCATTCGTGCTCGATGCCTGGCTGCGCCACCTCGGCCTGCGCGACTGGCGGCCGATGCCGAAGCCCGGGGAGGCCAGCGACGACGGCGCCATCGCCTGCGATGCCACCAGTTGCACGATGCGGCCCAGGCCCGACGGCCAGTCGATCCTGCTGCTGCGCGGCCAGCCCGACGAGCGCGCCTGCGACCACGCGCTGGTCGTGAGCCCAGAGCCGTTCCGCCTGGAGTGCGAGGTCGCGGCGATCGACCGCTTCAGCGTCTGGCGCGAAGGGGCGCATGCCGTCTGGCTCGATCCCGCCGGCCCCCGCATCCTGACCGACCGCGCCCATCGCGGCGACCGGCCCTGGGTGACGCCGCTGCCCACCCGCACCCGCCAGCAGCCCGGGCTGCCACTGCCGCCGGCGCAGGCCGAGACGCTGCGCCCGCCGCGTTCAACCGGCGAGGATGATCCGGTAGAGTAGCTTGTCGTGGCCAGGCCGGTCCGCTTCCGGCGTGCGGGAAACAAGCTGTCCGCCATTGGCCTCGATCACCAGCTGGGAGGGGCGGTTGTCGTCGTCGCAGGTGAGGTCGACATGGCGCAGTCCGGCATCGCGAGCGAACGGCAGGATCAGGCGCAGCGCTTCGGTGGCATGGCCGCGCCGGCGCTTCCAGGGCACGACGCCGTAGCCGATATGGCCCAGCACATGCTCAGGCAGCGCCTCGGTGCCCGGTTGGTAGCGCAGGTTGATCGCGCCGCAGAACGCGCCGTCCCACATCCAGCGGGTCGGGCCGGGCAGGCGCGGCACCGCCCGCCCGTCGCCCAGCGTGACCGTGCCGCCCGGGGCGGAGAACTGCGCGACGAAGGCGGCAGGGTCGGCCGCGATCGCCGCCAGCTGCTCGGGCGAGACGTCGCGCACGTTGTTGGGCGACCACCCCTGGCGCAGCGCGGCGGCATATTCGTCCAGAATGTCCAGCGACGGCGGCAGGAGGACCAGTGTCGTCATGAGTACTGGCGCAGCAGCCCCACCAGCCGGCCCTGGACCCGCACCCGGTCGGCCGGGAAGATGCGCGTTTCGTGGCGCGCGTTCGCCGGCTCCAGCGCGATCGAGGCGCCGCGGCGGCGCAGGCGCTTCAGCGTCACCTCGCCCTCGTCGACCAGGGCCACCACGATCTGGCCATTCTCGGCGCTGTCGGAGCGGCGGATGATCACCGTGTCGCCGTCGAGGATGCCGGCCTCGATCATCGAATCGCCGGCCACTTCCAAGGCGTAGTGCTCGCCGGCGCCAAGCAGGGACATCGGCACCTCGACATGGTTGGCACTGTCGCGCATCGCCTCGATCGGCAGGCCGGCGGCGATGCGGCCATAGAGGGGCAACTGCACCGCGCCTGCGGTCTCGGCCGATTTCACGCCGGGCAGGCGCGGGGTGAAGTCGCCGCGGATCACGTTGGGCGAAAACGCGGGCGGCGATGCCGACGGACCGGCCGGCTGGCCGCCTTGGGCCGGGCGCGCGGCCTGTTCGCCGGTGATCCGCGCGACCACATCGTCAGGCAGGCGGACCACCTCCAGCGCGCGGGCGCGGTTGTGGCGCCGGGAGAGGAAGCCGCGCTCCTCCAGCGCCGAGATCAGGCGGTGGATGCCGGATTTCGACTTGAGGTGCAGCGCCTCCTTCATCTCCTCGAAGCTCGGGGAAAACCCGGTCGCCTTCAGGTGACGGTCGATGAACACCAGCAACTCGTGCTGCTTGCGCGTGAGCATGCGGCGATACCCCCCTGGAGGCGTGATGCGAACAGTCGATGCACATAATCACCGATTAGGAACAAACCGGCAACTTGTCCGATGTTCTACAAAAGTTCTCGCGCGCCCGTCAAGCCTCGGCTACAGCCCGAGCGCATCCAGGCGGATCACCCGCACCGGCGCCCCGGCCTCCAGCGCCGGCGCGAAGGGCGCGCGCAGGATCAGCGCGTCGGCCTGCGCCATCAGCCGCAGCATGGACGAATCCTGGCGCGGGAAGGCGGTGGCGACCAAGTCCCCGGCTTCGTCGACCGACAAGGTGGCGCGCAGGTGGTCGGCCCGCTTGTCGTTCGCGGCCAGCGCCGCACCCAGGCGGGAGGTCACGGTCGGTGGCGCCGCGGCGGGCAGGCCGGACAGCTTCTGCAGCGCCGGCACCACGAACAGGATGGCGCAGACCAGCGAGGAAACCGGGTTGCCCGGCAGCCCGATCATCGGCACGTCGCCCAGCCTGCCATGCATCAGCGGTTTGCCCGGCCGCATGGCGATCTGCCAGAAATCGACCACCAGCCCGCGCGCGCCCAAGGCCTCCTGCACCAGGTCGTGCTCGCCCACGCTGGCGCCGCCGCTGGTGATCAGCAAATCCATGCCGCGCGCCGAGTCGGCGGCCGCCATCAGGGTCGCGCGATCGTCCGCGGCGATCGGCAGCACGGTTGCCTCGCCGCCGCAGGCGCGCACCAGGGCGGCGAGCGCGTGGCTGTTGGAACTGACGATCCCGCCGGACGGGATCGGATCGCCGGGCAGGGCGATCTCGTCGCCGGTGGCCAGGATCGCCACGCGAGGGCGGCGATGGACCGTGGCCCAGGGATGGTTGCCGGCCGCGATCAGGCCGATATCCCGCGCATTCAGGCGCTTGCCGGCCGCGATCAACACGTCGCCTCCGGCGAAATCCTGCCCGGCGCGGCGGATGTGGCGGCCGAGCGTCGCGGCTTCGTTCACGGTGACGATGTCGCCGTCGCGCGTCGCATCCTCCTGCAGCAGGATCGAGTCGGCGCCGTCCGGCACGATGCTGCCGGTGAACAGGCGCAGCGCCTCACCCGGGCGCAGCGTGCCCGCCCAGGGATGGCCGGCCGGCGCGCTGCCGACGACGGCCAACGTCGCGCCCAATGTCGCATCGGCGGCCCGCATCGCGTAGCCATCCATCGCCGAGACGTCGCGCGGCGGCTGGGTCAGCCGGGCCAGTACCGGGGCTGCCAGCACGCGGCCCCACGCGGCGGCCAGCGGCACCACCTCGGGCGAGGTGGCGGCGATGCCGGCCAGGATGCGGGTGCGGGCCTCCTCGACCGGGATCATCGGCCTACTCCTGCGTGAAATCGCCCGACTTGCCGCCGGACTTGGCCACCACGCGCAGCCCCTCGATCCGCATGGCGCGATCGACGGCCTTGCACATGTCGTACACGGTCAGCGCCGCGACCGAGGCTGCGGTCAGCGCCTCCATCTCGACGCCAGTCTGGCCGGTGGTCTTCACCGTCGCGGCGATCTCGACGGTGTCGTCTCCGGCGGGTTCCAGATCAATCGTCACCGAGGTGATCGGCAGGGGATGGCAGAGCGGGATCAGGTCGGCGGTGCGCTTGGCGGCCATGATGCCGGCCAGGCGCGCCACGCCCAGCACGTCGCCCTTCTTGGCGGTGCCGCCGCGGATCATCGCCAGCGTTTCCGGCAGCATGACCACCCGCGCTCGGGCGGTGGCGCTGCGGTCGGTGACCGCCTTGGCGCCGACATCGACCATGACGGCGCGGCCCTCGGCGTCGAAATGGGTGAGCCTGTCGCTCATCCGTGCATCAGCGTGCGCGTGGCCGCGGCCAGGTCGTCCTGGCGCAGCAGGCTTTCGCCGACCAGGAAGCGCTTCACCCCGTGGCCGGCGATGCGCGCGAGGTCGGCATGCAACCGGTAGCCGCTCTCGCCGACGATCACCCGGTCGGCCGGCACCAGCGGGGCGAGTTCGACGGTGGTCTCCAGGCTGGTCTGCATGATCCTGAGATTGCGGTTGTTGATGCCGATCAGCCGGGTGCGCAGCTTCAGCGCGCGGGCGAGTTCCTCGGCGTCGTGGCTTTCGGCCAGCACGTCCATGCCGAGTTCGACGGCGCGCGCCTCCATCTCGGCCGCCTGGGCGTCGGACAGCACGGCCATGATCAGCAGGATGCAGTCGGCGCCGAGTGCCCGGCTTTCGTCGATCTGCCAGGGATCGACCATGAAGTCCTTGCGCAGCACCGGCAGGTCGCAGCCGGCGCGCGCGCGCAGCAGGTCGTCGTCGGTGCCGCGGAAATACGGCCCGTCGGTCAGGATCGAGAGGCACGCGGCCCCGCCGCGCTGGTAGGCGGCGGCCAGCTCCGCGGGGTCGAAATGCGGGCGGATGTCGCCGCCGGAGGGGGAGGCGCGCTTGATCTCGGCGATGATGCCGAATACGCCGGCCGCCACCTAGCGGTCCAGCGCCGCCGCGAAGCCGCGCGGGGCAGGGGCCCGGGCCAGGCGGTCGGACAGGTCGGCGCCCAATGCCTTGCGCCGGGCCACCTCGGCGGCGGTGTCGGCACAGATGCGGCGCAGGATATCAGGAGGTGCGCTCATGCCGCCGTTTCCCGCCGGAGGGTTTCCAAGGCTGCCAGCGCCGCGCCACCGTCGACCGAGGCGGCGGCGAGGCCGACCCCCTCGCGCAGCGCGCCCGCGCGCCCGGCGACGATCAGCCCGGCGGCCGCATTCAGCAGCACCGTGTCGCGGTAGGCGCCGCGCGCGCCCTGCAGCAGGGCCAGCATCGCCGCCGCGTTCACCGACGGATCGCCGCCGCGGATCGCCTCGACCGGCGTGCGGTCCAGCCCCGCCTCCTCCGGCGTGACGGTGAATTCCCGGATGCTGCCGCCGGCCAGCGCCACCACCTGGTTCTCGCCGGCGGTGGTCAGCTCGTCCAGGCCATGGCCGTGCACCAGCCACACGTCGGTCGCGCCGAGATTGGCCAGCGTCTCGACCATCGGCCGCGCCCAGCTGGGGTCGAACACCCCGGTCAGCTGGCGCTTCACCTCGGCGGGATTCGCCAGCGGTCCCAGCAGGTTGAAGATCGTGCGCGTGCCAAGCTCGACGCGCGGCCCCGCCGCATGGCGCAGGGCGGCGTGGTGGCGCGGCGCGAACAGGAAGGCGCAATGGGCGGCGCGCAGCACCTGGGGCAGGCGCGGCAGCGGCACCTCGACGTTCACGCCAAGCGCCGTCAGCACATCCGCGCCGCCGGTGCGCGAGGACAGCGCCCGGTTGCCGTGCTTGGCGACCGTCACGCCCAGGCCGGCCAGCACGAAGGTGACGGCGGTGGACACGTTCAGGCTGCCGGAACTGTCGCCGCCGGTGCCGCAGACGTCGATCGCACCGTCAGGCGCCTCGACCCGGGTCATGCGCGCGCGCATCGCCCGCACCGCGCCGGTGAGCTCGGCGACCGTTTCGCGCCGCACCCGCATGGCCATCAGCAGCCCGGCGATCTGCGCCGGCGTGGCCTCGCCGGCCATGATGATGCCGAACGCCGCCTCCGCCTCGTCCTCGCCCAGCGTCTGCCCGGCCGCCAGCCGCGCCAGAACCGGCTTCAGGTCGCCCGGATTCTCCGCCATGGCATCAGGCCGCCCGAGGTGCAGAGTTAAGCCCGCGCGCGATGTCGAGGAAGTTCTTCAGGATCGTGTGGCCGTGCTGGCTGGCGATGCTCTCGGGGTGGAACTGCACGCCGAACACCGGCAGCGTGCGGTGGCGCAAGCCCATGATGATCCCATCGGTTTGGGCGGTCGGAATCAGGACGTCCGGCAATGTCTCGGCCCGGACGATCAGGCTGTGGTAGCGCGTCGCCTCGAAAGGGGAGGGGATGCCGGCGAAGATGTCGGTGCCGCCATGTTCGACGGGGCTTACCTTGCCGTGCATCGGCACCGGCGCGCGCACCACCTCGCCGCCGAAGGCCTGGCCGATCGCCTGGTGGCCGAGGCAGACGCCGAGAATGGGGATGCGCCCGGCGGCAGCGGCGATCAGGTCGAGGCAGATGCCGGCTTCGTTCGGCGTGCACGGGCCGGGCGACAGCACGATCGCCTCCGGCGCCATGGCCATCGCCTGCTCCACCGACAGCTTGTCGTTGCGCCAGACCTGGCAGCGCGCGCCGACATCGCCCAGGAAGTGGACGAGGTTGAAAGTGAAACTGTCGTAGTTGTCGATCAGCAGGATCATGGTGCTCCCATCCTGGCCGAGCATGCCCCCCCGGTCAATTGAACAGAGCGCGCAGCGGCGGCCGCCGTTTGCATCCGGTGACGACGGCGCCCGGGCGGAGGCGCAAGGAGTTGGAATTAACCATCAATTAGCCATCTCAGCCCCCTGAAAAACCACGCTTCATTCGCTGTGGAAGTAGGAAAAATGTAACCTCCGCGCGCTAGGTTCGCTCCACTTCACGGGAGAGGACCCCGGCATGACAAATTGGCATCGCCTGTTCCAGGCCTTCGGCGTCGACCAGCGCGCGGTCACGTCGCTCGAATACGGCATCATCGCGGGTGCGTTGTCGGCCGGCCTGATCTCGGCCATGGGGGCGGTCCGCGGCAAGCTGATCATCGCGTTGAACGCCCTCAGCTTCTGATTGCGTCATCGAGGCGAGTCGCGCCGGCGCAACAGGGCATGAACCGCCTCCACCAGCTGCAGCCGGCCCGCGATGCCGACGCCGCCCGGCTCGATATGCGAGAACCCGTCGATCACGAACAGCTCCGTGCCCGGCACCGCGGCGGCCAGGTCGCGGCTTTCCTGCCATGGAATCACCCGGTCCTCCCGGCCATGGATCAACACCAGCCGCCCCGCCAGCGGCGCGAGATCCCGCCCCTGCAGCGACAGCCCGAGCAGGAAGCCGCGCACCGGCGCGGGCAGCGCGGCCACCAGCCGCTCCACTGACTCGGGGTCGCGGTTGTCGACCAGCGCGAGCAGGCCGGCACCCTGCGGGCCCAGCGCCGCCACCGCCTCCGCCTCGCCTGCCATCCGCCGCTCCGCCAGCGCCAGCAGCGCCGCGCGCTCCGCGGCATCGTCCAGCAGCGCCGCGTGGCTGGCCAGGAACATCGCCTTCGCCGCCGGCAGCAGCTGGCCGCCCCCATCTGCTCCGTTGTCGCGCGCGATGAAGCGGGCCAGTTCCACCGTGTCGTGGTAGCCGCCGACCAGCACAAGGTAGCCGATCGCTCCTGTCTCCAGCGCCGCCAGCGCCGCCAGCCCGGCGGCGTAGGAAATCGCCACCACCCCCACCGGCGCATCCGGCCCGGGACGGGCGGCGAGATGGCCGGCGGCATCGGCGATCGCATCGCGATCCTCCAGCCGCACCCGCAGCGCCCGCGCGCCGTCGATCTCCGGCACCAGCACGAGGAAGCGCGCCCGCGCCAGGCTGGTCGCCAGCTCCACCAGCCGCGGATCGTCCTTGCCGTGGACCGTGAAGCCCGGCACCGCCACCAGCCGGCCCAGCGCTGGCTCCGCGGGCGCGTAAAGGTCGCCCAGCCGCGGCCGCGCCAGCCCGCGCCAGCCGATGGCCGTGCGAACCGGGGCAGGCGTGGCGGCCTTCAGCGCGCTCGGCCCGGCCCCGGCGTCGATGTCGGCCAGCAGCCGCGCCGCTT
>CAMDGX010000049.1 GCA_945897825.1 Asaia bogorensis
GCGACGGTGCCGACCACGACGGTGGCGGAGGATGGGTTGGGTGCGCTGCTGAGCCATGAGCTGCGCTGGGCGCGGACGATCCGGGCGCTGGTTCCGGCGGCGTTCGCCGCCTCGGTGGTGCAGTATCCGATCGCCTGGGCGGTGCTGGCGGCGGCGGCGGCGCCCGGGGGGGCGACGGTGGGGCTGCTGGGAGTGGCGTGGGCGGTGCGGGCGGTGGCGGGGTGGGGGATCGACCGGGCGCTGTGCGTGCCGGGGGCGACGCCGGTGCCGGTGGGGCTGCTGCCGGTGCGCGACCTGCTGTCGGTGGGCGTGGTGCTGGCGGCGTTTGCCGGGCGGCGGGTTCGGTGGCGGGGGGAGGTGCTGGAGGCGGTGCCGCGGGCGCAGCGATGAGGCGGATCACGCTGACCGCCGATGATTTCGGCCTGTCCGAGGCGGTGAACGAGGGGGTGGAGCGGGCGCACCGGGAGGGCGTGCTGGATGCCGCGAGCCTGATGGTGGCCGGGCCGGCGGCGGCCGATGCGGTGGCGCGGGCGCGGCGGATGCCGGGATTGCGGGTCGGGCTGCACCTGGTGGCGGTGGAGGGGCCGGCGGTGCTGCCGGCGGGTGCCATTCCGGACCTGGTGGACGGGAACGGGTGGTTTCCCTCCGACCAGCTGCTTCTGGGGCTGCGCTATTTCTTCCTGCCGTGGGTGCGGCGGCAGCTGGCAGCGGAGATCCGCGCGCAGTTCGCGGCGTTTGCCGCCACCGGGCTGACGCTTTGCCATGCCGACGCGCACAAGCACATGCATCTGCACCCGACGGTGGGGCGGATGCTGGTCGCGGCCGGGCGGGCGCATGGGTTGCGGCGCGTGCGGGTGCCGGCCGAGCCGCCCGGGGTGATGGCGGGGTTGGGGGCGCCGGGCGGGCGGGCGCTGCATGCGTGGAGCCGGGTGCTGCGGGCGCAGGTGCGGCGCGCCGGGATGGGTGCGCCCGATGCGGTGTTCGGGCTGGCGTGGAGCGGGGGGATGACGGCGGAGCGGGTGCGGCGGCTGCTGGAGGTGGTGCGGGATCAGGATGTCGAGCTGTATTTCCACCCGGCTTCGCGGCGGGATGCGCTGCTGGACCGGCTGATGCCGGGCTACGACCATGAGGGCGAGCTCCGCGCGCTGCTGGACCCCGGGGTGCGGGCAGCGCTTCAGGCGATGCGGTAGCGCGCAGCCAGCCAGGTGCGCACGGCTTCGTCGTCGGCCAGGGCGATCGCCTGGCGGGCCGCCGCGGCGGGGTCGTGGCCCAGGGCGGCGAGGAGGTGGGCGCGCACGGCCCAGTAGGGCTGGTACGCCTGCGCCGGCTCCAGCGCGTTGAGCAGCGCCAGGCCGCGCGCCGGGCCCAGGGCCTCCCCGACGGCGGCGGCGCGGCCGACATGGACGCCCAGGGTGGGGGCGTGGGCGAGCAGGCCCTCGTAGAGCAGGGCGATTTCCTGCCAGTCGGTCGGGCGGATGCAATGCACGGCCTGGATCGCGGCTTCCAGCTGGAAGCGGCCCAAGGTCGCGGCGTGGGTGGCGGCCGCAGCGGCGCGGGCCAGATGGTGCATGCCCTCGGCGATCATTGGAGCCTGCCAACGCGCCGGGTCTTGCGCGGCGAGCGGGACGAAGGCGCCTTCGTCGTCGCGCCGGGCGGGGTGGCGGGCGGCGGCCAGGAGCATCAGCGCCAGCAGGCCGCGCGCCTCGGCCGCCTCCGGCAGGTGCGCCACCAGGAGCCGGCCGAGGAAGATGGCTTCCTCCGCGAGACCGCGCCGGCGCGGGTCGGCGCCGGACCAGTCGTCCCAGCCGGCGGCGAAGGCGGC
This sequence comes from Asaia bogorensis, assembly GCA_945897825.1. GTDB lineage: Bacteria > Pseudomonadota > Alphaproteobacteria > Acetobacterales > Acetobacteraceae > CAMDGX01. The sequence goes on from CAMDGX010000049.1 coordinate 1,823, forward strand.
GTAGATGGCTTCCAGCACCGCAGGCAGCCGGGTGGCGAGGGCTTCGCGCTCCGGGACGGCGAAGCGGATGCCGGCGGTGCGGATCTTGGCCTTGGCGCGCGCCAGCCGCTGGCCGATGGCGGCCGGGGTGGCGAGGAAGGCGGCGGCGATGCGGGTGGCGTCGAGCCCGAGGACGCATTGCAGCATCAGCGGCGTGTGGGCGGCAGGGTCGATGGCCGGGTGGGCGCAGACGAACAGCAGGGCGAGGCGTTCGTCGGGGAAGTCGGATGCTCCAGGGGCCTGGAGGGCGGTGCGGGCCTCGGCCTGGGCGACCAGGGCGGTGGCGGATGCGGCCTGGACCTGGCCGTGGCGGGCGCGGTCGGCGAGGCGGCGGCGGGCGACCGTCAGCAGCCAGGCTTCCGGGCGGTCGGGCACGCCATCGCGCGGCCAGGCACGCAGGGCGGCGGCGAAGGCGTCGGCCAGGGCATCCTCGGCGCCGGCGATGTCCCGGCTGCGCGCGGCGAGGAAGGCGACGAGCCTTCCATAGGCGGTGCGCGCCACCGCCTCCACCGCGCGGACCGTGGCGTCACATGCCGCCAAGCGGGCGCACCTCCAGGCTGCCATAGGCGGCGGCGGGGCAGCGCGCGGCCCAGTCGAGCGCGGTGTCGAGGTCCGGGGCCTCGATGATGTAGTAGCCGCCGAGCTGTTCCTTGCTGGCGGCGACCGGGCCGTCCTGCACCTGGCGGCGGCCGTCGCGCAGGCGCAGCGTGGTGGCGGTGGCGGGCGGGGCGAGTTCGTTGCCGCCGACCATGGCGCCGGCTTCGCGGAGCGCCTTGGAGTAGGCGATCCACGGGGCGTATCGCGCTTCGGCGGGTTGGGCCTCGGACGCCGCCTGGGCGGCGGGGTCGGAGTAGATCAGGAGCATGTACTGCATGTCATCGTTCCGTTGCGGGCGCGGCCCCATGCCGCCCCGATGCGATGACGGCGCAGACTGCCTGATTTCGACAGGCGGACGAAGGAAATCAGCGCGGGACGGTGTGCTGCGTCCAGCCGGTGGGCGGGCGCAGCGGGGCGGGGTCGCGCAGGAGGTTGGAGCGGCCGTCATCGCCGCGCAGCAGGCCGCCGGCGGGGGGTGGTTCGCCGCGCAGGATGTCCTGCGGCGGGGGGGCGACGGCGATGCAGTCCTGCCCGTAGAGCGGCAGGCCCGGCACGGTGACCGCGGCGCGGGCGCCCGGGCGGAGGCCCGGCACCGGGACGATGACGGTTGCGTCCATCGGCGGGCCGACCGGGCGCTCGACGCAACCCAGCGACTGGGCGCGGGCGGATGGGACGGGGGCCGATGTGACCGGGGCCAGGGCGAGGGCAGCCAGGAGGATGCGGCGCATCGCGCCAGCCTGCACTTGGTCGGGTTAACGCCCGGCGAAGTTTGGGGGCGAAGGTGGGGGCGAAGGTGGCGGTCAGGTTTGCCGGTAGGCGATCTTCGAGCCGTCCCAGCTGACCGCGAGGAGCTTCGACCAGACATTCTGGCGGTCGTACCACAGCTCCAGCGAGGCCTTGCCGGTGAGGGCGAAATGGTCGGCCTCCACCTGCCGGCCGCGCGCCATGATGGTCGCGCTGCCCTTGGGGTCGATGCGGAATTCCAGCAGCTCGCCATCCTGGATGTTGATCATCGGGGCGGCGAGCTGGGCGGGGTTCCAGTGGCTGGAGACGATCGACTTGGCCGGCGCGGCGTAGGTGGGGCCGTGGGTGCCCTCCACCACCAGCGCGCCGTTCTGGCGGGTGGCGCGCATGGCGTGGCGCGTGCCATCGTCGTTGGTTTCGCCCTGGGCGGCCATCAGCACGCCGCCGCGCCAGGTTTCGCTGGCGCGCACGGAGTAGCGGTAGAGCACCAGCCCGGCCCAGCGCACGACGAAATCGACCGTGAGCTTGACGTCGAAGCCGTTGGCGGCGGGCTCGAAGCTGACGAGGTGGGTGCCGATCGGCTTGTCGTTGCGGGAGACGTCGAAAGCCAGGCGGCGGTTGGGCGGAATGCCGGCCAGGGCCGGGCGCGGCAGCAGCGCCGCTTGTGCCAGGGTTGCCCCTGCCGCCAGGCCGCATAGTGTGCCACGCCGGCCGATGGCCATGCGCGGCGAAAGGATCGACCCCTCGCGCATTCGCTGACTCTCCCTACCTGCACTCGTAGGATGCAATATAGATATGCGCCTGGGGTATATCCAGGGGGAGTTCGGTTCGCATGACGATCACGTTGCTGGGGGTGGTGGTGGCCCTGGGGCTTTCCGCCGCCATGGCGTTCGCGTGGGGGGTGCAGCGGGCGACCGGCAATTCCGGATGGGTCGATGCCACCTGGAGCTACGCGACCGGGGCGGCGGGGGTGGCGATGGCCTTGGTGCCGCTGGATGATAGCGCCGTGCTGTGGAGGCAATGGCTGGTGGCGGCGGTGATGGCGGCCTGGGGGCTGCGGCTGGGCACGCATATCGCGCGGCGGGCGGCTTCGGGGCACGAGGATCCGCGCTATGGCGCGTTCCGGCGCGACTGGGGCGCGGGGTTCCAGGCGCGGATGTTCCGCTTCCTGCAGTTGCAGGCGCTGGCAGGGTTCCTGCTGGTGCTGTCGGTACTGGCCGCCGCGCGGCATCCGGCGGCGGAGTTCCGCGTCGCCGACGCGGTGGCGCTGCTGGTGCTGGCGGTGGCGGTGGTGGGGGAGACGGTGGCGGACGGGCAGCTGCGGCGGTTCCGGGCCGATCCGGCGAACCGGGGGCGCGTGTGCGAGGCGGGGCTGTGGGGGTGGTCGCGGCATCCGAACTATTTCTTCGAGTGGCTGCTGTGGTGCGCCTTTCCGGTGATGGCGATCGGCGCGGGGTGGGGGTGGATGGCGCTGTCGCTGGTGGCGCCGGTGTGGATGTACTGGCTGCTGGTGCATGTGTCGGGCATTCCGCCGCTGGAGGCGGTGATGCTGGCGAGCCGGGGGGATCGGTATCGCGACTACCAGGCCCGGGTTTCGGCGTTCTTTCCGCGGCCGCCGCGATAGGGGGAGGGCGACAAGGCAAGGCCAGGGTTTCACCCTGGACCCACCAAGGGCCGAGGGCCCTTGGAACCCCATTCATGAGGATAAGGTCCAGGGGCTTGGCCCCTGGCGGGTCGAGGGCAGAGCCCTCGCCTTGTCCACCAGGTCGCTACGTTCATCCAATGTCGAACGATTGCAGAGGATGCTCCCCCTGGCCGGGCGTTATGCTAGTCTTGGCGGCAACGAACACGAGGGGGTCCACGCCATGTCCATCACGCCCGACCTGGTCATCCGTGGCGGCACGGTGATCGACGGCACCGGCAAGCCGGGGTTCGAGGCCGATGTGGCCATCGCGGGCGGGCGGATCGTCGCCGTCGGCACGGTCGCGGCCAAGGGTGCCGAGGAGATCGACGCGCGGGGCAAGCTGGTGACCCCGGGTTTCGTGGACATCCACACGCATTACGACGGGCAGGCGGTGTGGGATTCGCATCTGCAGCCCTCGGCCTGGCATGGCGTGACGACGGCGGTGATGGGCAATTGCGGCGTCGGGTTCGCGCCGGTGAAGCCCGGCGACCGCGACCGGCTGATCGAGCTGATGGAGGGGGTGGAGGACATTCCGGGCCCCGCGCTGCACGAGGGGCTCAAATGGTCGTGGGAGAGCTTCCCGGAGTATCTCGACGCGCTGGAGAGGAAGCCGCGCGACATCGACATCTGCGCCCAGCTGCCGCATGCGGCGCTGCGGGTGTTCGTGATGGGCGAGCGGGCAACGCACCTGGAGAACGCGACGCAGGAGGATATCGCCCGGATGCGCGATATCGCCGAGGAGGCGATGCGGGCCGGGGCGATCGGCTTCACCACGTCGCGCACCATCAGCCACAAGACGCTCGCCGGCGACCCGACGCCCACGCTGCGGGCGCAGGAGCAGGAGCTGATGGGCATCGCCATGGGGCTGAAGGCTGCCGGGGCGGGGATGCTGGAGCTGGTGAGCGACTGGCATCCGGACCTGGAAGGCGAGTTCGCGATGATGCGGCGCGTGGTGGAGGCCTCGGGCCGGCCGCTGGTGTTCTCCTTGTCGCAGCGGCATGACCGGACGACCGACTGGCTGAAGCTGCTGGCACTGTCGGACCAGGCGGCGGCGGACGGGGTGCCGATCCGCCCGGTGTTCCCGCCGCGGCCGATCGGGATTCTGCTGGGGCTGCTGGGCAGCCAGAACCCGTTCAGCGGCACGCCGACCTACAAGACGCTGGCGCACCTGCCGGCCGACGCGCGGGCGGCGGCGATGCGCGATCCTGGCGTGCGGGCGAAGATCCTGGGCGAGGATCCGGTGGCGGGGAGCAATTTCCCGCTGATCACCCGGCTGGGCTATGCGCGGATGTTCCCGTTCGGCGACCCGCCGGAGTATGAGCCGGCGGAGGCGACCTCGCTCGCGGCCCAGGCGGCACGTCAGGGGGTGGAGGCGGCGGCCTTCGCCTATGACCTGCTGGCGGAGGGGGATGGCTCGAACTTCATCTTCGCGCCGCTGACCAACTTCGCCGAATTTAACCTGGCGCCGGTGGCGGAGATGCTGGCGCACCGGAACACGCTGGTCGGCCTGTCCGACGGGGGCGCGCATGTCGGGTTCATCTCGGATGCCAGCTTCCCGACCTACCTGCTGACGCATTGGGGGCGGGATCGGGCGACGGGGCGGCTGCCGGTGGAGGAACTGGTGCGGCGACAGACCTCGGACACGGCGCATGCGGTGGGGCTGCATGACCGCGGCGTGCTGCGCGCGGGGCTGAAGGCGGATGTGAACATCATCGACTTCGACCGGCTGGGGTTCGAACGGCCGATCATGAAGTTCGACCTGCCAGCAGGCGGGCGGCGGCTGTTGCAACAGGCGCGCGGCTACGTGGCGACGATCAAGGCCGGGCAGGTGACGTATCGCGACGGCGTGGCCACCGGGGCGCTGCCGGGAACGCTGGTGCGGGGGGCGCAGGCAGGGGGGTAGGCTAACCGGAAACAGGAAAGGCCAGGGTTTCACCCTGGACCCACCAAGGGCCGACGGCCCTTGGAACCCCATCACTTAAGAATTTGAGGTCCAGGGGCTCGGCCCCTGGCGGGTCTGGGCGGAGCCCAGTCTTGCCTTCTGGTGTTCTGACCTAGGCCGCCACGCGCGTGCCGCTTGCCGGCTGGACCACGCCGCCGCGCAGGGTGCCGGGGGCGGTGCTGCCCCACAGCGTTTCGAACCCGTCCGGCAGGCGGCGGCTGTTCGGGGTGGACAGCCACAGGCGGAGCAGCAGCCGGTCGCGGCCCGAGGGGGCATCGTCGGCGTAGGCGGTTCGGCCGTGGTAGATGACGTGGTTGTTGAGCAGCTGGATGTCGCCGTCCTCGAAGGCCGAGTGCAGGCACAGTTCCTCAGCCACGCTGGCCAGCATGTCGAGCGCCTCGTCCTGTGCCGCGGTCAGCTTCGGCACGCCGGGGACGAGCTGGGCCTGTTCGACATAGGTGCGCGAGTATTGGCTGGTGATGCGCCCGTCGGCGAAGCCGAACACCGGCATGGCATAGACGTTGCCGCCCGCCAGCCCGTCCTCGTCGGCGGGGCGGGAGCGCCAGTAGTCCTGGCACAGCAGCTCCAGCAGGTCGGGCCGGCGGGCGAGGATGGCGTTGTGGATCGCCGGGATGGAGGCGAGCTTGGAGATGCCGCCATCCATCGCGTTGCGCACGCAGAGCAGGGCGATCACGTCGCACCGGTCGGTGTGCCAGCGCAGCGGGCCGGTGGAGCGGGAGCGGGCGCGGGCGGAGGCGATGCTGCCTTCGCTGGTTTCGTCGAAGGTTTTCGCGGCCAGCCTGGTTTCGTCGCGCACCTCGCCCATCGCCTCGCAGCGCGCGTTCTGGAACAGGGCGGTGCCAAGGTGGCGGCCGATGCCCCAGAAGATGCGGCGCAGGTCGTCGGTGTCGTAGCGCGAAACCGGCAGGCCGCGCAGGCGGACCGCGCCGCGGCCGTTTTCCAGCTCATCGGACACGTCGGCGAGCAGGGCGGCGGTGCGCGGCAGTGGGAAGGCTTCGCGGGGGAAGCCGAGCACCGGGCCCAGGCGCTTCACGTTGGCCAGCGCCGCGTCGATCTCGGCGAGGTGGCCGGCGTCGAACTGGCGCACCCAGTCGCCGCTGGCGGCAAGCTCGGCGCCGGTCCAGGCGCTGGGGCCGAGGATGGGATGGCGGGTCATGGCGGCCTCCGGATGGTCGGCCGGAAGCGGAGCGCGGGCCAGCGGCGGTGTCAACCGATGCGCGGCGGCGCAGGCTACATGTTACGCCCGTGGCAGTGCTTGAACTTCTTGCCCGATCCGCATGGGCAGGGCGCGTTGCGCGGGGTGGCGGCCCAGGTGGCGGGGTCGTCCGGGTCGATGGCGGTGGCGCGCAGCGGGCCGGATGTCACCCGCGTCGGCATGGTGTCCACGCCGGATTCGTAGCCATCGGCGGTGGCCATCTCCGGCGCCGGGTGGGATTCGTGGTAGGCCTGGAACGCGGGCGCCGGCGGCTCCGGGTTCAGCTCCACGCGGGAGAGGAAGCCGGTCACCTGCTCCTTCAGCTCGTCCAGCATGGCGTTGAACAGCGCGAAGGCCTCGGCCTTGTATTCGTTCAGCGGATCGCGCTGGCCATAGGCGCGCAGGCCGATGCCCTGGCGCAGGTGGTCGAGCGCCAGCAGGTGCTCCTTCCAGACGCGGTCCAGCAGCTGCAGCAGCAGGCTTTTTTCGACGAAGCGCATGGTCTCCGGGCCGAAATTCGCCGCCTTGGCCGCCATGTGCTCGTTGACCGCCGCCTCGATGCGCTCGCGGATCTGGGTCTCGTCGATCCCTTCCTCGCGCGCCCAGTCCGCCACCGGCAGGTCCAGGCCGAACACGCGCTGCACGTCGGCTGCCAGCTCGGCGGACTGCCACTGCTCGGCATAGGCGCGCTCGGGGATGCGCAGCGCCACCATGGCCCCGATCACCTCGCCGCGCATGTCCGCGATGGTTTCGCTGACATCCTCCGCGCGCATGAACTCGCGGCGCTGGGCATAGACCTCGCGGCGCTGGTTGTTCATCACGTCGTCGTATTTCAGCACGTTCTTGCGCGTGTCGAAGTTGCGCGCCTCGACCTTCTTCTGCGCCTTTTCCAGCGCCTTGTTGATCCAGGGATGGACGATCGCCTCGCCTTCCTTCAGCCCCAGCTTCTGCAGCATCCCGCCCATGCGGTCGCTGCCGAAGATGCGCATCAGGTCGTCTTCCAGCGACAGGAAGAAGCGGCTGCCGCCTGGGTCGCCCTGCCGGCCGGAGCGGCCGCGCAGCTGGTTGTCGATGCGCCGGCTCTCGTGCCGCTCGGTGCCGACCACCAGCAGGCCACCGGCCGCCTTGACCTGTTCGTGGTTGGCGGCGACCTCGGCGCGGATCTCCGCCTCCTTCGCCGCGCGCGCCGCCTCGTCCTCGATGCCGGCCAGCTCGATGCGCAGGCGCATGTCGACGTTGCCGCCCAGCTTGATGTCGGTGCCGCGGCCGGCCATGTTCGTGGCGATGGTGACGGCCCCGGGCGCGCCGGCCTGGCTGATGATGGTCGCCTCCTGCTCGTGGAAGCGCGCGTTCAGCACCTGGTGCGGCACGTTCTTCTTCTTCAGCAGGTCCGAGAGATGCTCGCTTTTCTCGATGCTGACGGTGCCGACCAGCACCGGCTGGCCGCGGCCGCGTGCCTCGTCGATCAGCTTGGCCACCGCCTCGTATTTCTCGGCGGCCGAACGATACACCTCGTCGTCGTTGTCCTTGCGGATCACCGGCACGTTGGTGGGGATGTCGATCACGTCGAGCTTGTAGATCTCGGCCAGCTCGTCCGCCTCGGTCAGCGCCGTGCCGGTCATGCCGGACAGCTTCGGATAGAGGCGGAAGTAGTTCTGGAAGGTGATGGAGGCCAGCGTCTGGTTCTCGGCCTGGACGGTGACGAACTCCTTGGCCTCCAGCGCCTGGTGCAGCCCTTCGGAATAGCGCCTGCCTTCCATCATGCGGCCGGTGAACTCGTCGATGATCACCACCTTGTCCTGGCGCACGATGTAGTCCACGTCGCGGGCGAACAGCGTGTGGGCGCGCAGGGATTGCTGCGAGTGGTGCAGCACCGAGACGTTGAACACGTCGTACAGGTTGCCCTCGGTGATGATGCCGGCCTCGCGCAGCATCTCCTCGAGAAGCTCGCTGCCCGCCTCCGTCAGGCTCACGGTGCGGAACTTCTCGTCCTTGTCGTAGCGCGCCTTGTCCTTGACGAACTCCGCCATCACCGCGTTCACGCTGCGATACAGGTCCGACGAATCCTCCGCCGGGCCCGAGATGATCAGCGGCGTGCGCGCCTCGTCGATCAGGATGCTGTCCACCTCGTCGACGATCGCGTAGGCGAAGTCGCGCTGGACCATCTCGTCCAGCCTGTACTTCATGTTGTCGCGTAGGTAGTCGAAGCCGAACTCGTTGTTGGTGCCGTAGGTGATGTCCGCGGCATAGGCGGCGCGGCGGTCGTCCTCGCCGATGCCGTGCACGATCACGCCGGTGGTCAGCCCCAGGAACGAGTAGATCCCGCTCATCCACTCCGCGTCGCGCTTGGCCAGGTAGTCGTTCACCGTGACGACATGCACGCCCTTGCCGGTCAGCGCGTTGAGATAGACGGGCAGGGTCGCCACCAGCGTCTTGCCCTCGCCGGTCTTCATCTCGGCGATCTTGCCTTCGTGCAGCACCATGCCGCCGATCATCTGCACGTCGAAATGCCGCATGCCCAGCGCGCGGCGGCTGGCCTCGCGCACCACGGCGAAGGCCTCCGGCAACAGCTGGTCCAGCGTCTCGCCCTTGGCCAGGCGATCGCGGAATTCCCCGGTCTTGGCGCGCAAGGCCTCGTCCGAAAGGGCCTGCAGGCCGGCTTCCAGGGCATTGATCTGCGGCACCCGCCGTTGGTAGGCCTTGAGCGAACGGTCGTTGGCGGTGCCGAAGATGGCACGGGCGATGGCAGCGAACATGGACACCCTTTCGGGACACGCATCAGGGGCCGGGCAACGAACGCCGCCCCGCCAATGCGCTGAGATAGGACTGGGGCGGGGCGGGGTCAACGACCGCGGCGTGTCACAACCGTGGCAGCCGCCCCGCTGCACGCATATCTCCCGCGCATCGACCTGCCGCGCACCGGTCCCGCTTGCTTGTGACGCGCCACCGCTTCGGCCATGATCCGCGCCATCTGTCGAGGACACACTCCATGCCGCAGCCCGGCCCCCTGCCCTTCGTGGCAACCCTTCTGGCCGGCGCGATGCTGCTGGCCGCGCCTGCATACGCCCAGGCCCCGGCGAGCCCCGCTCCCACCCAGGCCGCCCCGGCTGACCCGGTGGTGGCCCGCGTGAACGGCAAGGAGATCCGCCTCAGCGACCTCTCCGATGCCGCCCAGCAGCTGCCGCCCGAGGCCCGCACCATGCCGCCCCCGATGCTGTTCCCGCTGCTGCTGGACCAGCTGATCGACCGCGCCGCCATCGTCGACCTCGCCCGCCGGCGCGGCATGGACAAGGACCCGGCGGTGGTGCGCCAGATGGCCCGCGCCCAGGACCAGGCGCTGCAAACGGCGGTGATCGGCCGCGACGTCGGCCCGCTGGTCACCGAGCCCGAGCTGCGCGCCCGCTACGACCGCGAGATCGCGGGCAAGCCCGGCGAGGAGGAGGTGCATGCCCGCCACATCCTCCTGGGCAGCGAGGCCGATGCCAAGGCGGTGATCGCCGAACTGAAGAAAGGCGGGGACTTCGCCGCCATCGCCCGCGCCCGCAGCACCGACAAGGCCTCGGGCGACGGCGACCTCGGCTTCTTCAAGCAGGGCGACATGGTGCCGGAATTCGCCACCGCCGCCTTCGCGCTCAAGGCCGGAGACACCACCGACAACCCGGTCAAGACCCAGTTCGGCTGGCACGTCATCCGCGTCGAGGCCCGCCGCGCCACGCCGCCGCCGACCTTCGAGGAGGCCTATGACGGGCTGCGCACCAGGACCATCCAGGAAGGCGTGGAAAAGGTGCTGAAGGAAGCCCGCACCGGCCTGTCCGTCGAGCGGTTCAACATGGACGGCACCCCCCGCCGCGCCACCGACGACGCCCAGCCGCCCCCGGCGCCTGCCCGCCGCTGATCGCCTTCCTGCGGGCGGGGTTGACGCACGTCAACGCCGCCCGTCCCCGGCCCTGGTACGGAACGATCGAACCCGATCGCCGGAGCCACCCATGCCCCTCGCCCGCAGGCACCTCCTCGCCCTCGCCCCCCTGGCGTTCGTCGCCGCCTGTGCCGCCCCGCCGGACAAGCCCCGCTTCGCCGGCCGCCTCTCAGCCGCCGCGGAGCTGCCGCCCAACACCACCGCCGGCACCGGCGCCATCCGCGTCGCCTACGATCCGGCCACCCGGGTGATGTCCTACGAGCTGAGCTTCGCCAACCTCTCCGGCCCGGCCATCGCCGCCCATTTCCACGCCCCCGCCGGCGCGGGCGAGACCGCCGGCATCCGCCTGGCGCTGGCCGGCGTCGCCACCAGCCCCGGCCCGCTCACCGGCCAGGTCGGCCTCACCCCCGAGGAGGCCGCCGATCTCCTCGCCGGGCGCTGGTATGTGAACATCCACACGCCGAACCACCCCGACGGCGAGATCCGCGCCCAACTCCTGCCGGAGTAGCGCCTACCGCATCCCGGTGATGCCCGTCGCGGGCAGGCCTAACGCATGCCCGTGATGCCCATCGCGGGCAGGCCTAACGCATGCCCGTGATGCCCATCGCGGGCAGGCTTAACGCATGCCCGTGATGCTCCCCCCGGTCGCCCGCGGGTCGCGCCGCGGCCAGCGCCCGGCATCCACCTGCGCGAGGAAATCCCCCACGATCCGGTTGAACTCCGCCGGCTCCTCCAGGTTGATCCCGTGCCCGCTGTTCGGCATCACCGCCAGCGCCGCGCCCGGAATGTTGTGCTTCATCAGCACCCCCGGCAGCAGGCACGGCCAGTCCTCGTCGCCGGTCAGCACCAGCGTCGGCACATCCAGCGCCTTCATCGCATCGGTCAGCGCCCACAGCGACGGCCGCTCCCGCTGCACCCCCAGCTGCGTCAGCGCCGCCCCCACCGGGTCATGCTCCGCCAGCTGCCGCTTGAACTCGGCGAATCCGCGCTTGTCCTTGTTCTCGAACTGCACCCGCGTCGGCCCATAGGCATAGCGCTCGGCGAACGCCGCCATCCCGTTCTCGCGGATGAACGCCACCGTCGCCGCCCCCTCGGCGCGGAACTTCTCCTGCTCCGACGGCTCCGCCCCATAGCCGCAGCCGCACACCGCCAGGCTCCGCGCCCGCCCGCCATGGCGGAAGCCGAAATGCAACGTCGCGAACCCGCCCATCGACAGCCCGACGATATGCGCCTGGCTCAGGTTCAGCTCGTCCAGCACCGAGGCGATGTCATCCGCCGCACGCTCCTGCGAATACTTGCCGGGATCGTCCGGCACGTCGGACGGCGGATAGCCGCGCGCGTTGAACGCGATCGCCCGGTAGCGCTGCCCGAAATGCCGCAGCTGCGGCTCCCAGCTGCGATAATCCCCGGCGAACTCATGCACGAACACCACCGGAAACCCCCGCCCGGCTTCCTCGTAGTACAGCCGAACCCCGTCATCGGTCGTGATATGCGGCATCGATTCCTCCCTATCCCGGCCGGTGCAGCATGGCGCGCGGCGCGCTGAACGTCACCCGCCCCGCCTTCATGCCCCAGACCGGCCGCGCGATCTCCGCCACCACCCCCTCTGGCGAGGCGGCATCGAACAGCACCAGGTCCGCCGGGTTGCCCACCGCCACCCCGTAGTCGGAAAGCCGCATCAGCCGTGCGGCCTCATGCGTCACCATGGACAGGCACCCCGCCAGCTCCGCCGGCCGCCCGACATGCGCGACATTCGCGTAGAGATTGGCCATCCGCACCAGTGACCCATCGCCATACGGCGTGAACGGATTCAGCACGTTGTTGGTCGCCACCGAACAGCACACCCCCAGCGCCCGCAACGGCTCCGCCACCACCACCCCGCGCGGCACCGCATGTGTCGCATTGCGCCCCATCAGATACAGGTCCGTCGAAGGCAGGATCGTCACCGCCACCCCCGCCCCGGCCAACCGCCGCCCCACCTCGACAGCCCGCCCAGGCGCCAGCATCGAAAGCTGCGTCGCATGCCCGATCGCCACCCGCCCGCCCCAGCCGAACCGCTCGGTCATCTCGCACACGTATTCCGCCTGCATCTGCGCCGGGTCGTCCCCGAGGTCGAGATGCATGTCGATGTCGACATCGAATTCCCGCGCGATCGCGAAGATGCGCCCGATCTGCCCACGCGGATCGCTGTCGGTATAGGGCGCCGCCCCGATCACCTTCGCCCCGCGCCGCAGCCCCTCCAGCAGCAACTCTTCCGTGCCCGGATTGTTCAGCAGCCCCTCCTGCGGGAACACGCAGATCTCCATCGCCACCGCCCAGGCATAATCCTTCGCCAGCGCCTGCACCCCCTCGAACCCGCGCATCCCGATCACCGGATCGAGCTCCACCTGCGTGCGCACCCGCATCGTGCCGCCACAGATGCACTTCTCCAGCGTCCGCTTCCCCCGCGCGTACACATCCTCCGCCGTGAAGCCGCGCTTGGCCGTCGCCGTCTCCCGCACCGCCTCCGCCACGCTGCCCTCCGCCGCCCGGCAGCGATCCAGGATGCAGGTCTTGTCCAGATGCAGGTGCGTCTCCACCAGCCCCGGCACCACCAGAAGCCCGCCCGCATCCACCACCGGCGCATCGCACACCAGCCCCCGCCCGACCGCCGCGATCCGCCCGCCGGCGACGCCGATATCCACCGCCCCGATATCCACTGCACCTGGGCGGTCCTGCAGGCTGGCATCGCGGATCAGAAGGTCGAACATCGGCTGGTCCTTGGCGCGGCGCGGCGAGGCGTCCAAACTGCCACGATGCTGCTCACCAATGCACGCCTCCCGCACGGCCCCGGCGCGACCTCCCTGGTGGACGTCGCCATCGCGAACGGCCGCATCGCCGCCATCACCCCCGCTTCCGGCCGAACAGGCCTCGACCTCGCCGGCGCCCTGCTGCTGCCCGGCTTCGTCGACGGCCACGTCCATCTCGACAAGACCCTCTGGGGCCTGCCCTGGCGCCCACACAGCGGGGCGGCCACGGTGCCCCAGCGCATCGAGCACGAACGCATCCACCGCGCCGCCCTGCCGCCGGTCGCCGAGCGCGGCGCCAACCTGCTGCGCCAGATGATCGCCTGCGGCACCACCGCCCTGCGCACCCACACCGATGTCGACGACGCCTACGGCCTGGCCAATTTCCACGCCACCATGGAGCTGAAGCAGCGCTTCGCCGCCCAGGCCACCATCCAGGTCGTCGCCTTCCCGCAATCCGGCATCCTCACCCGCCCCGGCGTCGCCGACCTGCTTGCCGAAGCCCTGCGCCAGGGTGCCGATTTCGTCGGCGGCCTCGACCCCGCCAGCATCGACGGCGACGCCAAGGCCCATCTCGACATCGTCTTCGGCCTCGCCCAGCGCTTCGATCGCGGCATCGACATCCACCTCCACGACCGGGACGCCGCCGGCAACGCTCAACTGCGCGACATTGCCGCCCGCACCATCGCCATCGGCATGCACCACCGCGTCACCGTCAGCCATGCCTTCAGCCTCGGCACGCCCGACGAGAACGACTTCGCCCGCACCGCCGACGCGCTGGCCGCCGCAGGCGTCCACATCCTGACCTCCTCGCCCTCCGCCGGCATCGTCCCCCCGGTGCTGGCCCTGCGCGCCCGCGGCGTGGTCATCCACGCCGGCAGCGACAACATCCGCGACCTGTGGAACCCGCTCGGCACCGGCGACATGCTGGAACGCGCCCTGATCATCGCCCTCAAGCAAGGTTTCCGCAGCGACGACGACATCGCCGTCGCCCTCTCGCTCTGCACCGACGCCGAAGCCCTCGGCCTGCCCGCCCACCGCCTCGTCGTCGGCGCCCCCGCCGACCTCGTCGCCATCGATGCCGAAACACCCACCGAGGCGGTCGCCAGAAGACCGCCGCGGCGGTTGGTCATGAAGGCGGGCGTCGTGCTGGTGCCATGAAGCAAGAAAGGAAGGAAGGCCTTCTTTTTCTGAAGAAAAAGAAGCAAAAAGACTTTTTGTCCATTTGCACCGTGCCCGACCGGTCATGCGCCGCGCAAACGGATGAAAGTTTTTTGGTTCTTTTTTTCAAAAAAGAACATCTTTCCTTCGCCTAAGAAAACCCTGGAGGACTCCAACATGCAGATTTCCCTCGGCGGCCGCACAGCCGTCATCACCGGCGGCTCGAAGGGCCTTGGCCTCGCCATGGCGCAGCGTTTCCTCGAATCCGGCGCGGACGGCGTCGCCATTCTCGCTCGCAGCCAGGGTCCGCTGGACGAGGCGAAGGCGAAGCTGACGGCCCTCGGTCGCGGCAAGGTCGTTGCCGTCGCCTGCGACATCGCCACGCAGGCGGGCGTGCAGAAGGGCTACGACGCCGCGATGGCCGCCCTCGGCCGCATCGACATCGTGGTGAACAACGCCGGCCAGTCGCGCACCGGCGCGTTCGAGAGCATCACCGACGAGATCTGGCAGGACGACCTCGACCTCAAGCTGTTCGCCGCCGTGCGCCTGGTGCGCCTCGCGTGGCCGCAGATGAAGGAGCGCAAGTGGGGGCGCGTGATCAACGTGCTCAACACCGGCGCCAAGGCGCCCAAGGCCAATGGCGCGCCGACCCATGTGACGCGCGCGGCCGGCATGGCGCTGACCAAGGTGCTGGCCGGCGAGGGCGCGCCGCACGGCATCCTGGTGAACGCGCTGCTGGTCGGGCTGATCGTCACCGACCAGGTGGCGCGCGGCCATGCGGCGCTGGTGGCCAAGGGGCAGAACATCACCTTGGAGGAACACATCGCGCGCACCGGCGCGCCGATCCCATTGGGGCGGATGGGCAAGGCCGAGGAGTTCGCCAACATCGCCTGCTTCCTGGCCAGCGACGAAGGCGGCTACATCACCGGCACGGCGACCAACGTGGACGGCGGCGCCTCGCCGGTGGTGTAGGCGGCCAGTCCTTCGGAGGGACCTTCCGGCCCGGTCACACGGGCTGGAAGGTCGGGTCGGTGGCGGCGTCGATCAGCAGGGGGCCGGGGCCGGCCAGGCCCTGCTTCAGGGCGGCGATGAAGGCCGGGATGGTCTCGACGCGGATGGAGTCGACACCCATCGACTTCGCCAGCGCGGGGAAGTCGATGATGGGCTCGGCGAGTTCCATGCCGACATAGCGGCCGCGCTGGGCGGCGGTGCCCTTGGTGGCCGAGAGGCGCTGCTTGAGGATGCGGTAGGAGCGGTTGTTCAGGATCACGAAGGTGATCGGCAGCTTCTCGTGCGCGGCGGTCCACAGCGCCTGGATGGAATACATGGCACTCCCGTCGCCGATCACCGCGACGACCGGGCGGTCGGGCAGGGCAAGCTGGATGCCCACGGCCGCCGGCAGCCCCCAGCCGATGCCGCCGCCGCGGTTGCCATACAGGCCGCCGGGCTGGGCGTTGCGCAGGAAGTGGAACATGCCGGCGCCGGAGGAGATCGACTCGTCGACCAGCACGGCCTCGACGGGCAGCGTGTCGCCGAGCGCCTTCATCAGCGCGAGCGGGGCGATGGGGGTGCGGTCGGCGAGCGACTCCGCCTGGGCGGTGAGCCGCGCCAGTTCGGCGGCAACGGTCGCGGCCACGGTTTCGCGGCGGGCTTTGGCTTTCGCGATGCCGTCGGGGCCGAGGGCTTCGTTAAGTGCCGCGGTCAGTGCGGGCAACGTGGGAAGGGGATCGCCGAACAAGGCGGCATCCGTCGGAAAATTCTTGGCGAGTTCCCAGGGGTTGGTGTCGAGCTGCACCACCTTGATGCCGGGCGGCAGGGGCTCGATGTCGGGCGGGAGGGAGAGGGTGAACATGTCGGCCCCCACCGAGAACACCAGGTCGTGCGGGGCCAGCATGTCGTGGATCCAGCGGCCGAGGCGGGTGATCGGGCCGCGGAACAGGGGGTGGGCGGGCGGGAACGGCAGGGTGGTCGGCTCGCCTTCCAGCCAGACCGGGGCGCCGAGGGCGTCGGCGAGTGCGACGAGTTCGGCGGCGGCGCCGGATTGCGCCACGCTGTCGCCGGCGATGATGACGGGGTTCTTCGCGCTCGCGAGCAGCTTGGCGGCCTTGAGGATTTCGGCGGCGTCGGCGGTGAGGCGGGGGGCGACGCGGCTGGGGGTGCCGAGGCTGACGGTGGCCTCCGCGTTCATCACGTCGACGGGCAGCGAGACGAAGACCGGGGCCATCGGGGGGGCGAGGGCGGTCTTGGCGGCGCGGTGGAGCAGGCGGGGGAGGTCTTGGGCGCGGCGGACCTCCACGGCGTATTTCACGAAGGGCTGCGCCATGGGCGGCAACTCAGCGTAGAGGTTTGGCTCGGTGATGCCGAAGCCCTGGGCCTGCTGGCCGGCAGTGAGCAGCACGGGGGAGCCGGCCTTGTGGGCGTCGAACAGCATGCCCATCGCGTTGCCGAGGCCGGGGGCGACGTGGACGTTGGCCACGCCCAGGGTGCCGGAGGCGCGGGCGTAGCCGTCGGCCATGGCCATCACGAGGGATTCCTGCAGGGCGAGGACGTAGCGGATGTCGTCCTCGCCGGCGAGCGCGTCCATCAGCGGCAGCTCGGTGGTGCCGGGGTTGCCGAACATGACGCGCACGCCCTCCTGCTTCAGCAGGTCGAGGAACAGGCGGCGGCCGGTGGTGGGGGCGGGCTGGTCGGTCATGCGGCGTCTCCGGGGCGTTTTGGCGGCAGGCTAGCGTGACAGGCTGTGCGAGGGCACCCTATGGTTCTTGGCAGGAAACGGCCAGCGGGATACGCGCATGAATCTCAACATCTCTGCCCCGGGCAGCGACGCCTTCGACATGACGGGGACGGACGAGTTCCGCAGCCTGTTGACCAGCGCCGGCGAGCTCGGGATCGAGCATGATCCTTCGGTGCCGTATGCGGCACGGAACATCGTGCTGCGGGGGCATCGGTTTCATTACCTGGAGTGGGGGCATGCGAACGCGCCGACGGTGGTGTTGCTGCATGGCGGGCATCAGCAGGCGCATTCGTGGGACCTGGTGAGTTTGCACCTGGCGAAGAAGTACCGGGTGCTGGCGCTGGACCAGCGGGGGCATGGCGACAGCGAGTGGGCGCGGGATGTCGATTACTCCGGGCGGGCGATGGCGCTGGATGCGGCGGCGTTTCTTGCGGCGGTCGGTGGTGGCTCCCCGGTGGTGGTCGGGCATTCGATGGGCGGGCGCAACGGGATGCTGCTGGCGCGGGATCATGCGGGCTGCATGAAGGCGCTGTGCATCGTGGATATCGGGCCGGAGATCTCGGATGCCGGGCGGGCGCAGATCGCGGGGTTCGTGGCGGCCAACAACGAGTTCGACAATCTGGAGCACTTCATCGAGAACGTGCGCAAATACGATCCGTACCGTCCGCGCGAGCATATCGAACGCACCGTGAAGTACAACATGTTCGAACGGGTGGACGGCAAGTACATCAGCAAGTGCGACGCGACGCCGCGAAGGCTCGGGCTGCGGCCGGGGCAGCGGCCGGGGGACAATGTGACCCTGGAGGACTGCGCGAAGTTTGAACTTCCGGTGCTGGTGGTGCGGGGGGAGACGAGCAACATCCTGGCGCCCGACGCGGCGGAGCGGTTGCGGGATGCGCTCCCCAAGGGGGAACTGGTGACGGTGGAGAAGGCGGGGCACGGGGTGCCTTCGCAGAATACGAAGGGGTTCCTGGCGGCGTTGGTGCCTTGGTTGGAGAAGGTAAGCAAGTAAGGGTCTTCTTTTTCTGAAGAAAAAGAAGCAAAAAGACTTTTCGTTCAATTACACCGTGCCCAACATGTTGGGGGCGGTGCAAGGTGGAGAAAGTTTTTTGGTTCTTTTTTTCAAAAAAGAACGTTCTTGCTACCAGCCTTTTTCCACCTTGTGGACCACGACGGCGGGCGGGGCGTCTTCGCCGAGGTCGCAGATGATGTAGGTGGGGCCGCGGCCGACCTTGTCGGTGGGGGAGCCGGCGAAGGCGGCCAGGGTGCGTTCCTCGCCGATTTCCATGGCGGCGTGGTGGTGGCCGAGGGCGATGTAGTCGCAGGGGCTGGCGTCGATCTCGCGGGCGTGGATGGGCGAGGAGCGGTCGGTGTCGCCGCCGTGGGGGACGAAGAGGCCGTGGCCCATGGCGAGGTACCAGCGGGCGCCGGCGGGGCGGGGGGGCAGGCCGCCGAGGGGGCTGTACAGGCGGTGGTGTTCGACCATGCCGCGGCCCCAGCAGGCGACTTCGAGTTCGGGGACGCGGACGGTTTCGCCTTCGTGGGCGAGGATCATCTGGACGTTGGGCAGGCTGTTGAAGTCGTGGCGGTGGTAGATGGAGCCGGTTTCCAGGCAATCGTGGTTGCCGGGGATCATCAGGACGGGGATGGGGATGGCGGCCAGGGTTTGCATGGCCCAGTCGATGGTGGCGGGCGTGGCGCGGTTGCTGTCGAACAGGTCGCCGGCGAGGAGGAACAGGTGGGGGTCGTGGGCGAGCATGGCCTCGATGGCGCGGGCGAAGGCGTCGCGGTGGAACTCGCTGCCTTCGGCGCCGAGGGCCTGGCCGTAGCCTGACGCGTCGAGGTGGATGTCGGCGCAGTGGGCGATGCGCAGGCGGTCGGTCATGCGGCTTGAGGCTCCGGGGGAGGAAATTTTCTATGGGATGAGGGAGGTGGGGGCAAGTCGGGGTATTTGATACGATAACGTAATAAAATAGCCGTGCGGGGGCGATGGCGGTTGGGGGGCGGAAAAACAGCCGGGCGGGGCGCGCGCGGGCTGGGTGGGCCGGTGGGGGAGGCGGGGATGGCGCGTGGGGCGCATGCCGCGGCCGGGGGCGCCCACGAGAATCCAGTCGGGGACCAGGCCGAGGGCGACGACGGCGGCATGGGGGGCGCGGCCGTGCACGTCGTAGCAGTACGTGGGGCGGTTCTCGGGCGTCGGGAGGTCGAAGGCCGCCAGGATAGGGGCGGCGGGCCGCAGGCGGGGGAACAGGCGCATGAGGAGCGCCAGGATGAGGACGCGCCACGCCGGCAGGGGTTCGCCCCGAGGTTCGGCCGTCGCGCAGATTCCGGCGGCGATGCCGGCGATGTGCGTGGCCAGGAGTGGCGCTGCTGATGACATGAGGGGAATATAACTAACGTCACGCGGCGCTGCAAGAGGCTTGCGGAAATTTTTCCACAGCCTTGTGGCGCGTCCGATCTCGGGCGCGGACTTGCCAGGGGCGGCGGGGCGGCGGATGCTCATTGCCTCTTCACCTTCGACAACAGGGAACGACCGGGACATGGCAAAGGCCAGCAAGGGCGCCGCAAAAGGGCTCGACAGCACCTTCGAGGAGTTGCTGAAGATCGATACGCCGACCATCACCAACGTGGTCGCGACCTATCCGAAGAATCCGTTGTGCCTGGGGCTGTACAACCCCTGGACGGAGAACTGGTACACCGACAGCTCCATCCGCTGCATGTATCCGGAGATGGGGCCGCGGATCGGCTATGCCGTGACCTGCGTGTACGGGTTGCCGGACCACAATTTCCCCGGCCGCTTGACCTTCATGGACGTCGTTGACGCGCTGGACGCGATGAAGAAGCCGACCATCCTGGTGATCCAGCAGAAATGGCCCGAGGGCATCATGGCGAAGGCCGGGCTGGCCGGGGAAATCATGGTGACGACGATGACCCGGGTGGGCTGCGTCGGCATGATCAGCAACGGGCCGTCGCGCGATATCGACGCGGTGCGCAAGCTGAACTTCCAGCTGCTGCTGGGCGGCGTCTCGGCCGGCCACGGCGAAATGGCGGTGCAGGCGGTGAACGTGCCGGTCAGCGTGGGCGGGATGGATATCGCGCCAGGCGAGCTGATCCATATGGACGAGAACGGGGCGGTGAAATTCCCGGCGGACAAGGCGGACCAGGTGCTGGCGAACGCGAAGAAGATGCTGGAAGGCGAGGCGGAGCAGCTGGCGCGGCTGCGCACGGCGAATTCCGCGGCGGAGATCCGGGCACTTTCGGGCACTTATTCCGAGAAGAAGAAGTAAGCGGTTCTTTTTTGTAAAAAAGAACCAAAAAACTTTCGTCCATTTGCGCTGCGCCTGACGCGTTGAGCACAGCGTAAATGGATGAAAAGTATTTTTGCTTCTTTTTCTTCAGAAAAAGAAGATTTTTACCCTTAGGAGCCTTGCTTCATGCCCAGCTATGACCGTTCGATCGCGCTCTACAACGAGACCAGCCAGCATCTGGCGGGCGGGGTGAGCAGCAATGTTCGCTATGCCAGTGTTCCGGTGCCGTTGTTCTTTGCGCGGGGCGAGGGGTGCCGGTTGTATGACGAGGATGGCAACGTCCATATCGACTACATCCTGGGCAACGGGCCGGCGATTCTGGGCCATGCTCCGCCGGCGGTGTGCCAGGCGGTGGCGGACACGTTGATGCTGGGGCAGGTGTTTGCGGGGCAGCATGTGCGGGAGCTGGAGCTGTCGCGGCGGTTGACCGGGCTGATTCCGGGGGCGGATCTGGTGCGGTATGCCAGCTCGGGGACCGAGGCGGTGCAGATGGCGTTTCGCCTGGCGCGGGGGTTCACCGGGCGCACCAAGATCATCAAGTTCGAGGGGCATTATCACGGCTGGGTGGACAATGTTTACGTGTCCGTGCGGCCGAGCGGCAACGAGGCGGGGCCGGCGGAGGCGCCGGTGGCCGTTTCGGACACGCCGGGGGTGGCGCCGGGGGCGATCGCCGACATGGTGATCTGCGGGTGGAACGACCTGGAGCATCTGCGGCGGGCGCTGGAGGCGAACCGCGGCGAGGTCGCGGGCGTGATCATGGAGCCGATGATGGTGAATGGCGGGTGCATCCTGCCGAAGCCGGGGTATCTGGAGGGGGCGAAGAAGCTGTGCGCCGAGCATGGCGCGGTGTTGATGTTCGACGAGGTGATCACCGGGTTCCGGCTGGGGCTGACGGGGGCGCAGGGGCGGTTCGGGGTGGTGCCGGATTTGACGATCTTTGCGAAGGCGGTGGCGGCGGGGTTCCCGATGGCGCTGGTGGCGGGGCGGCGGGACATCATGGAGATCATGCAGACCAAGGGGGTGATGCATGGCGGGACGTATAACGGCAACGTGCAGAGCATGGCGGCGGCGATCGCGGCGCTGGACATCCTGACGGCGGATGGCGGGGCGATCTATCGGGGGATGGAGGCGCGCGGGACGCGGCTGATGCAGGGGCTGGGGGCGCTGGCGGCGAAGCATGGAGTGCCGGTGCATGTGACGGGCGTGCCGACGATGTTCCAGACGATGTTCATCGATGCGGTGCCGGCGAACTGGCGCGAGTCGAGCCTGATGGATCGGGAGCGGGCGCTGCGGTTCTCGGGGGAATTGCAGGCGCGGGGGGTTCGGGTGAACCAGCGCTGCGCGTGGTTCCTGAGTGCGGCGCATGACGATGCGACGGTGGAGGCGACGCTGGCGGCGGCGGATGGGGCGTTCGGGGCGATCGCGTAACGTCACGCGGGGTTGATCGCGGCTTGATTGCCGCGGGTCGCGCGGCGTCGTACCGTCTGGGCAACATCCGGACGGAGCAGGCGGCATGACCTTCCGTATTCTCTCGCTCGATGGCGGCGGGCCGTGGGCGCTGTTGCAGGCGATGGCGCTGGAGCGGCTGTATCCGGGGCTGGACGGGCACCAGATTCTGGGGCGGTTCGACCTGGCGGTGGCGAATTCCGGCGGGAGCATCACGCTGGCGGGGCTGGCGAAGGGGATGCGGCCGGCGGAGATCGCGGGGATGTTCCTCGACCGGGGCTGGCGGGAGCGGATTTTCGTGCGCCGGAGCCTGTTCGAGAAGGCGGCGGACGATGCGCTGGCGGAGTGGAGTGCGGAGGGCAAGCGGGACGGGCTGCGGGCGGTGATCGATGCGGGGCTGGGCGATCCGCTGTCGGGGCGGGGGCTCAGCGACGTGGCGCGGTTCGTCGAGCGGCGGACGGGGCGGGCGATCCGGTTGATGATCGCCGCCTATGACGTGGACCGGAACCGGGGGCGGTTCTTCCGGTCGTTCCAGAGCGCGCTTTCGACGGAGGTGCCGGCGTTCGAGCCTTCGCTGGTGGACGCGGTGCATGCCTCGACCCATGCGCCGGTGGTGTATTTCGCGGGGTGCGCGGTGGTGCGGGACCGCAACCGGCCGGGGGATGAGCGGCGGTTCTGGGACGGGGCGCTGGGGGGGGTAAACAATCCGGTGCTGGCCGGGGTGGTGGAGGCGCGGGCGCTGGGGGAGGTGGATGTGGCGGCGCTGTCGATCGGGACGGGGTCGACCTGGCGGCCGATCGCGCCGGCTTCGGATGCGGTGCATGGGGAGTTGCTGGGGCAGGCGGCGTCGTTGCGGCTGGTGGATGGGTTGCGGCGGGTGGCGGGGACGATCCTGGAGGATCCGCCGGACAATGCGACGCGGGATGCGGATGTGCTGGCGAGCAGCGGGGACGAGATGCGGGTGGTGCGGCTGAACCCGCTGATCCGGCCGGTGCGCGACGAGGGGATTGAGGGCGGGCGGTGGCGGTTGCCGGCGGGGTATGCGGTGATGCGGCCGGGGCATGCGCTGGGGGCGTTCGTCGAGTTGCGCGACATGCCGATGGATGCGGTGGGGCAGGCGCAGGTGGAGCTGATCGCGGCACTGGGGCGGTCGTGGCTGGCGGATGACATTCCGAACCAGCCGTTGCGGTGGAACCCGACGGACGGGAGGTTCCTGCGCGGGCATCCGGGGTTCAGCGGGGCGCTGGCGTGCTGGCGGTTGCTGGATCCCTGGCGGCCCTAGGCTTTATTTGCGCGGTCTTGCCTGCCAGAAGGGGTGCGGAGCATCCGTCTGCTGGAGCCTTGCATGGACGATCTGCGGCCTGAGGAGGACACGCTCGAGCCGGTGGAGACGTGGCCGGTGGAGCGGTTGCGGGCGTTGCAGACGGAGCGGATGCGCTGGACGCTGCGCCATGCCTGGGAGCGGGTGCCGCATTACCGGCAGGCGTTCGAGGATGCGCGGCTGCATCCGGACGATTTCGAGACGCTGGACGATCTGAAGCGGTTTCCGTTCACGACCAAACAGGATCTGCGGGGGAACTATCCGTTCGGGATGTTCGCGGTGCCGCGGGAGCGGATCGCGCGCATCCATGCCTCCTCGGGGACGACGGGTAAGCCGACGGTGGTGGGCTACACGCTGCGCGATATCGAGACCTGGAGCGGGCTGATGGCGCGGTCGATCCGGGCGGCGGGGGTGCGGCCGGGCTGGGCGGTGCATGTGGCGTATGGCTACGGGTTGTTCACCGGCGGGCTGGGGGCGCATTACGGGGCGGAGAAGCATGGCTGCGCGGTGATCCCGATGTCGGGCGGGCAGACCGAGAAGCAGGTGCAGCTGATCCATGATTTCCGGCCGGAGGCGATCATGGTGACGCCGAGCTACATGCTGGCGTTGCTGGACGGGTTCCGCGCCGCGGGGCTCGATCCGCGGCGGAGTTCGCTGAAGGTGGGGATTTTCGGCGCGGAGCCGTGGACCGAGGCGATGCGCGCGGAGATCGAGGACGCGTTCGACATGCATGCGGTGGATGTCTACGGGCTGTCGGAGGTGATGGGGCCCGGGGTGGCGCAGGAATGCGTGGAGACCAAGGACGGGCTGACGCTGTGGGAGGATCATTTCTATCCGGAGATCATCGACCCTAGGACGGGGGCGGTGCTGCCGGATGGGGAGGAGGGGGAGCTGGTGCTGACCTCGCTGACCAAGGAGGCCATGCCGGTGATCCGCTACCGGACGCGCGACCTGACGCGGCTGTTGCCGGGGACGGCGCGGACGATGCGGCGGATGGCGCGGATCGGCGGGCGCAGCGACGACATGATGATCGTGCGCGGGGTGAACGTGTTTCCGACGCAGATCGAGGAGCTGATCCTGCGGGCGGGGGCGCTGTCGGGGCATTACCGGATCACGCTGGCGCGCGAGGGGCGGATGGACACGATGGCGGTGGCGGTGGAGGCGCGGCCGGAGGCTTGGTCGGCCGGCGGGCTGGAGGAGGTCGGCGCGCGGCTGGCCGGGTGGATCAAGGCGCTGGTTGGCGTGACGGCGCGGGTGGAGGTGGGGGCGCCGGGGAGCATCGAGCGCTCCACCGGCAAGGCGGTGCGGGTGGTGGATCTGCGCGGCCGGTCGTGAGCTAGCCGAGCCCCAGCAGGGAAAAGAGGCGGCGGCTGGGGGCCCAGGCGGCCATGATGTCGTCGCGGTAGGCGAAGGCGGCCCAGGTGGCGGTGGCGATCGCGGCGAGGCTGGCCAGCCAGAGGGCGCCGGCGACCATCACCAGCCGGCGGTCGCGGGGGGCGGCGTCGTCGGCTCCACCCGGGGCGGGGACCAGCTTCTCCACGGCGCGCGGCGCCGGGGAGGCGGCCGGGGGGGACGCGGGCGCGATGAGGACGGGCGGGGGCGGGGGAAGGTCGGGCTCCGGCGAGGCCGGGTTGGGCTCGGGCGGTGGGGACGCGAAGAAATCCCCGGGCGGGTCGTCGGCGCCAGGCGGGGTGGCGGGCAGGGTGGCGGGCGTGGGGGCGGGCACCGGTTCGGGTACCCAGTCCCCGCCGCAGCGGGCGCAGCGGACCTTCCGCGGACTGCCGGCGAGCAGCTTGTCCGGCACCTCGTAGGCGGCCTGGCAGGAGGGGCAGACTATCCGCATGCGGTCATTCCAGCGACACGCAATGGTGGCGTTTCGCCCCCCGCATTGCAACCTCCCGCCGCTTCGGGCACCCAGCCGCTTCCGGCGCACCGTCGATTGGTGGCACAAGGCGGGCGGAGGTTGCTGGGCATGATTCGGGCGGAAGGCGTGGGGCTGCGCTACGCGGGCGACGGCGAGATGGCGGGCGATGCGCTGGATGGCGAGGCGCCGGAGGTGCTGCGAGGCCTGTCGTTCAACGTTCCGGGCGGCGGCTGGCGCTGGCTGCTGGGGCCGTCCGGGGCGGGGAAGTCCTCGCTGCTGCGGCTGCTGCATGTTGCGGCGCGGCCGACCAGCGGCCGGCTCAACCTGATGGGGATGGATGTCGGCAGCGCGCGGCGGCACGAGCTGCCGCCGCTGCGCCGGCGGATTGGCATGGTGTACCAGGATTTCCGGCTGCTCTCCCACCTGAGCGTGTTCGACAACGTGGCGCTGCCGCTGCGGCTGGCGGGGCGGGCGGAGGGGCAGCTGCGCGCCGATGTGACCGAGATGCTGCGCTGGGTCGGCCTGTCGAAGGTGGCGGCGATGCGCCCGCCGCTGCTGTCGGGCGGGGAGCAGCAGCGGGCCGCGATCGCGCGGGCGGTGATCGTGCGGCCGCTGCTGCTGCTGGCCGACGAGCCGACCGGCAACCTCGACGACACCCAGGCGGAACGGCTGATGGTGCTGCTGCAGGAGATGAACCGGCTGGGCACCACGGTGATTGTCGCCACCCACAACATGCAACTGGTCGACCGGCATCCCGGCCAGGCGATCGAACTCGCCCGCGGCCGGCTGGTTCGCGATGCGTAGCGGCGAAACCAGGCTGGGGCAGCGGCGGTTCGACGGGCTGGGGCTGCGCCATGCGCCGGGCTGGCGCGTGCTGCCGCTGATGGTGGCCGCGATGGCGTTCCTGGCGGCGCTGGCGATCGCCGGCGCGCAGGGGGCGGCGGAGCTGGGGCGGCATTGGCAGCAGGGGGCGGGGGCGACGCTGACCGTGCAGGTGCCGCGGCCGGGGGCGGCGGCGACGGTGCATGGCGGACCGCCGGGGGGGAGCGGGGGCGAGAACCGGCGCGACCGGGTGGTGACGCTGCTGCGCGGGACGCCGGGGATCGCGACGGTGCGTCCGCTCGGGGATGCCGAGCTGTCCGATCTGTTGCGCCCGTGGCTGGGGCGCAGCGCGGAGCAGCTGGCCTTGCCGTTGCCGGCGGTGATCGCTGTGACGGTGACCGCCGAGGGGCCCGACCTGCCGGCGCTGGCGGCGCGGCTGGAGGAGGCGGCGCCGGGGACGCTGACGGAGAGCCACGAGCCGTGGGTGCGCCGGCTGGGGCTGCTGGCCCGCAGCCTGCGGTTGTGCGCGCTGGCGGCGCTGGTGCTGGTCGTGCTGGTGGCGACCGCGGTGATCGTGGTGGCGACGCGCGCCGCGCTTGCCTCGCGTCGGGAGGTGGTGGAGACGCTGCACGGGCTGGGGGCGACCGATTTCTACCTGGCGGACCGGTTTGCGCGGCGGGCGAGCCGGGCGGCGGCGCTGGGCGGTGTCGCGGGGCTGGCGGTGGCGGCGCCGGTGGTGGTGGTTCTGGCGGCGCTGGCAGCACCCTTCGTGGGTGCGGCGCCGGCCGAATCGGGGCTGCCGGGCATGGCCGAGCTGATGGCCACCATCCCGCGCCTGCCGCCGACGCTGCTGTGGACCTTGCCGGCGCTGCCGCTCAGCGCGGCGGCGATCGGCTACCTGGCGGCGCAGGGCGCGGTGCGGGCGTGGCTGCGGCATCTGCCGTGAGGTGGGTGTGAGGCGCGCGACCATCGCCCTGCTGGTTGGCCTGGTGGTGCTGGCCGGCTCGGCGGGGGGCGGGTTCGCGTGGTTCGCGGTGGAGGCCCGGCGGCCGGCCATGCCGCCGGCGGACGCGGACGGCATCGTGGTGCTGACCGGGGGCGCGGGCCGGGTGGAGCTGGGGCTGCGGCTGTTGGCGGAGCGCCGCGGGGCGCGGCTGCTGGTGTCGGGGACCGGGCGGGGCGAGCTGGCCGACCTCGTGGCGGCCGCGGGGTTGCCGCCGGCGGTTGCCGCGCGGATTCCGCATGAGCGCGTGACGCTGGGGCGGGGTGCGCGGTCGACGCGGGGCAATGCGCGCGAGACGGCTTCGTGGGCGGGGACGCACGGGATGCGCTCGCTGATCGTGGTCACATCGGGCTATCACATGCGTCGCGCGCTGTGGGAGCTGCGGCGCACCCTGCCGGCGGAGGTGGCGTTGCATCCGGCGCCGCTGGTGCCGCACCTGGCGGACGGGCATGACGCGGTGCCGCTGCGGCTGCTGGCGGCCGAGTATGCCAAGTGGCTGGGGGCGATGGCGGGGCTGTCGGACTGGGTGGCGCGCGAGGACGAGGCGGCGGGAGGCGTGGCGCCAGGATCGTTGGCGCCTGGTTCAAGGGAGGGTGGATGATCTGGCTGCGCTCGGCCGTGTTCAACCTGTGGTTCTATTCGGTCACCGTGATTGTGGCGTTGCTCAGCATCGCCATCCAGCTTGGCCCGCCTTCGTGGTCGCGCGCGCTGGCCCGCGCCTGGGCGCGGACGGTGCTGGGCGGGCTGAAGCCGATCTGCGGCATCACCGTGACGGTGAGCGGGCGGGAGCACTTGCCGCAGGGGGGGGCGGGGCTGATCGCCTCGCAGCACCAGTCGGCGTTCGACACCATCGTCTGGCTGCTGCTGGTGCCGGACGTGGCCTATGTGCTGAAGCGGGAGCTGACGCGCATTCCGCTCTACGGCGCGATGTGCCGCAAGCTGGGCATGATCGCGGTGGACCGGGCGGGCGGGGCCTCGGCGATCCGCGGGTTGCTGCGCGATGGCGACGCGGCGGTGGCCCAGGGGCGGCAGATCGTCATCTTCCCCGAGGGGACGCGGGCGCCGCCGGGGACGCCGCTGCCGCTGCATCCGGGGGTGGCGGCGCTGGCGGCGCGCACCGGGCTGCCGGTGGTGCCGGTGGTGACCGATTCCGGGCGGCGGTGGGGACGGCGGGCGTTTCGCAAGGAGCCGGGGACGATCCATGTCGCGATCCAGCCGCCGCTGCCGGCGCGGCTGCCGCGCGCCGAGCTGATGGCGCGGCTCGCGGCGCTGTATGCGGGGGGCGTGAAGCCTGTGGACAACTCTGTGGGCGCCGTGGCTTCCGGCTTCACCGCGAATCCAAGGAAGGCAACGTAATTCTATGAAAAGACAGAGGGATTTTGCCATGGAGGGCGGTTTTCCAGCGACTTTCGGGTCATGGGGATGAGATGGCGGGCGGGGCCTTGGCGCATGGCCGGCGGGTGATGCCGTGACGGGGGCGCCGCGCCGGATTGCCGGATTGCTGGGGGTGCTGCTGCTGGTGGTGGTGGCGGCCCATGGCGCGGTGTGGTGGTGGGTGGCGGCGGAGATCGAACGGCAGGTGGCCGCGACCCTGGCGGCCCCGCCGCTGCCGGGTTGGCAGGCGAGCGCGGGGCCGCTCCGCCGCACCGGGTGGCCGTGGGCCGCGACGGTGGAGGTGCCGCAGCCGCGGGTGCAGGGGCCGGTCGATGCCGCGGCGGGCGCGGGGCCGGGGTGGTCGGGAGAGCTTGTGTCCGTGTCGATCGCGTTCGCGCGTCCGCGCACGCTGGCGCTGGCGGTCGAGGGGCGGCAGGAGTGGCGGATGGGCGCGGGGCGGGCGGTTCCGGTCGTCGCGTCGCTGCTGCGTGCCGAGGTGCCGCTGGAGCCCGGCGTGCCGGCGCGGGCCGTCACGCTCGCTGTGGCCGACCTGCGGGCCGGGCTGGCGGAGGGGGATGCGACGTTGGGGCGGCTTGACCTCGTGGGGGAGGTCCGTCCGGCGGCGCAGCAGGGCGAGGCTGCGCTGACGCTGGCGGCCACGGCGGCGCGGATTGGCCTGCCGGCGGGCTTCTCCGCGCCGCTGGGGCAGATGGTGGAGACGCTGGGGCTGGATCTTGTCGTGACCGGCCCGGTGCCGCGCGCGCCCGAGCTGGCGGCGCGGGCCGAGGCGTGGCGCGACGGGGGCGGCACGGTGGAATTGCGTCGCCTTGACCTGGGTTGGGGCGAACTGGTGCTGTCGGGCGGTGCGACGCTGGCGCTGGATGCACGGCTGCAGCCGATGGGGGCGGCGACGGCGCGGGTGGCGGGCCATGATGCGGCGTTGCGGGCGCTGGTGGCGGCGGGCGTGGTGACGCCGCGGGGGGCGCTGGTGGCCGGCGCGGTGCTGGCGCCGATGGCGCGCAGGCCGGCCGAGGGCGGGGCGGCGCGGGTGGAAATGCCGTTCAGCCTGCAGAACCGGACGCTGTCGATGGGGATGATTCCGCTGGTCAGGCTCCCGGAACTGGTCTGGCGGCCGCCCGGCTGACCTGCTAGAGGCGTTTCATGATCTTCCGGAGCGGCATTGCGCGAATTACCGGCCCGGCTGCCTGAGCAGCCGGGGACCACGCGCGCCTGCCCTCTTTCGACCGCTTTCGGAGCGATCCCATCATGACCGTTGAACCGTGGGCCCTTGTTGGCCTTCATTCCGCCGTGCGTTTCTCTGTGCAGGCCGAGGTGTCGGCTGGCCTGCTTGCGCGGCTGATCCAGCCGTTTGCCCGGCGCGACCTCGTTCCGGACGGGTTTACCGCCGAGCGGCGCGGGGAGGTGGTGCGGGTGGATATCGTCATGGACCGGATGCCGGCCGAGATGGTCCACCTGGTGGAGGGGAATTTGCGCCAGGTTGTCGGCGTCACCGCGGTGACCATGCGGCAGGAAATCACCGGCACGGTGCGGCGCCAGGCGGCCTGAGCGGGCGACAATTTGCGTGGCCGGGCCTGCGGCGCGCGAATCTTGCACGCCGGTATGTTGCGGGGCCCCGCACCCCGTGATAGAGCCCGCTCCGTTGGAGGCGCGACGTCGGCCGCTGGGTCGACGCCGCCGCTGATTTTGTGTCGCGGGGCCGGTTGCCGGCCTGTTTTGTCCACCCGGCTGCCTTCGGAGTGTTCCGGGGCCGCCCAGCAAACGGAAACGGGCCCTTGTCGGCGACTGCATCCTCTGGGCAACCACCCTCTGGGCAAACCTCCTCGGGCGGCAACACCATCTCCTCCGGCGGCGGGCTTGCCGATCGCTATGCCGCCGCGCTGTATGCCCATGCCGCCGACCAGCACCAGATCGACGCCGTGGTGGCGCAGGTGGAATCGCTGGGCGAGATGATCGCGGCCAGCGATGATGTGAAGCGCCTGGTGCGCTCGCCGCTGATCGACGTGAACACCGCCGGCAAGGCGATCCGCGCCGTGCTGGAATCGCACGGTTTCGGCAAGATCGTCATGGATTTCGTTGGCGTGGTGACCGCCAATCGCCGGCTTTCGGCGCTGCCGGCCATCATCACCGCCTTCGCTGCCCTGGTTGCCGCCAAGCGCGGCGTCGTCGTGGCGGAGGTTGCCACGGCGCATCCGCTGACCGACGTGCAGGAACAGCAGTTGCGCGCCCGGCTGATCGAGGCCGGCTACGGCAACGTGAACATCGTCAAGAAGGTCGAACCCGCCCTGCTGGGCGGCCTCGTTGTGCGCATCGGTGCGCGGCTGTTCGACTCCAGTCTCAAGTCCCGGCTGCAGCGACTGCAGTACGCCATGAAGGGAGCTGCCTGATATGGAGATCCGTCCCGCGGAGATCTCGGAGATCCTGAAGAAGCAGATTGCTTCTTTCGATACCGAGGCCGACGTTTCCGAGACCGGCCAGGTGCTGAGCGTGGGTGACGGCATTGCCCGCATCTTCGGCCTGCAGAACGTGATGGCCGGGGAGCTTGTCAGCTTCCCGTCCGCCGGGCTGACCGGCATGGCGCTGAACCTCGAGACCGACAATGTCGGCGTCGTGATCTTCGGCGATGACCGCCAGATCCGCGAAGGCGACACCGTCTCGCGCACCGGGCGCATCGTCGACGTTCCGACCGGCAAGGGCCTGCTCGGCCGCGTGGTTGACGGCCTGGGCAACCCGATCGACGGCAAGGGCCCGATCGACGGCCCGCGCATGCTGGTCGAGGTGAAGGCGCCGGGCATCATTCCGCGCAAGTCCGTGCACGAGCCGATGCAGACCGGGATCAAGGCGATCGACGCGCTGATCCCGATCGGGCGCGGCCAGCGCGAGCTGGTCATCGGCGATCGCCAGACCGGCAAGACGGCGGTGATCATCGACACGATCCTGAACCAGAAGGGCAGCAACGCCGGGGACGACGACAGTAAGAAGCTGTTCTGCATCTATGTCGCGATCGGCCAGAAGCGCTCCACCGTCGCCCAGCTGGTGCGCACGCTGGAAGAGAACGGCGCGATGGAATACTCCATCGTCGTTGCCGCCACCGCCTCGGATCCGGCGCCGATGCAGTTCCTGGCGC